>NZ_JCASID010000003.1:0-418590 GCF_059685855.1 Telluria sp. ZB4P37 | reverse complement strand
TTGTAACCCGCAGTGCCGGAAAGGTACTGCTGGACGATGGCGAGCTTAAATTGCTCACTGTACTTCGACATGAAAAAACCCCAAAAGTTGGTGTCCAACTTTTGGGGTTCAGTTCACCCGGGCGTCTTTTTTTATGTCCGTCGGCCCCCTAGCCTCAGGTAAAATGACCGCCGGATTCCTTTACCTTCGACCTTATTCATGACCACTGACACGCTCGACACCAACGCCGTTGTCCAATACCTGCTCGACCATCCGCAGTTCTTCGAGGAGCACGCCGGCCTGCTGGGCGAAGTCAAACTGTCGAGCCCGCTAACCGGCCGCGCCGTGTCGCTGCAGGAGCGCCAGATGGAAGTCATGCGCGGCAAATACCGCGTGCTGGAACTGCGCCTGGCCGAGCTGACCCGCCGCGCCGAAGAAAACCACGCGATCGCCAACCGTTTCCACGCCTGGAACCAGGCCCTGCTGGGCTCCGATGGCGGCGCCGCGATGGCGCGCGACCTGGCCGACGCGCTGCGCACCGAATTCATGGTGCCGCAAGTCACCCTGCGCCTGTGGGACCTGGCGCCCGAGCATGCCGATGCCTGGTTCACCCAGGGCGTTTCAAGCGATGCGCGCCTGTTCGCCGCCGGCCTGCGCGCGCCCTACTGCGGCCTGAACAACGATTTCGAAGCGGTGCGCTGGCTCGACGACCCGCTTGCTGTGCGCTCGACCGTCCTGATGCCCCTGAGTGCAGATGGCAAGTGCTTTGGCCTGCTGGTGCTGGGCGCCCCCGACGCCGACCGCTTCACCGCGACCATGGCGACCGATTTCCTGGCCCACATCGCCGCCACCGCCAGCACCGCGCTGGCGCCGCTGCGCGCTTGACGTCATGACTGCGGCGCCAGAGCAGTCGCCTCCGCATCACGACTGGCCGGCCCGCTACCTCGGCGAGCTGGCCACCCAGCGCCAGCTCTCGCCGCACACGGTCGCCGCCTACCGGCGCGACCTGCTCGAACTCGCCACGCTTGCCGGCCACGACGACTGGCCGCGCCTGACCCACCACGACATCCGCCGCTTCGCCGCCAAACTGCATGCCGGCGGCCAGTCGGCGCGTTCGATCGCGCGCAAGCTCTCCGGCTGGCGCGGCTTCTATGAATGGTTGGCGCGCCAGACGGCGCTGGCGGCCAACCCGGTCGACGGCGTGCGCGCCCCGCGCCGCCCGAAAACCCTGCCCAAGGCGCTGTCGGTCGACGATGCCGTGCAGCTAATGGAAGCCAACGCCCACGGCCATCCCGAGCCGGCCGAGCTGTGCGACCGCGCCATGTTCGAACTGCTGTACTCGAGCGGCCTGCGGGTGTCGGAACTTGCCAGCCTCGACATGGTCTATCACGAAGGCGGCGATGGCCTGCCCGCCTCGCTCGGCTGGCTCGACCTGGCGGCCGGCGAAGTCGTGGTCACCGGCAAGGGCCGGCGCATGCGGCGAGTCCCGGTCGGCGCCCAGGCGCGTACTGCACTGTCCGCCTGGCTGGCGGTGCGTCCTGCCGCGCGCGACAGCAGCGCCGCGCTCTTCCTGTCCGCGCGCGCAACCCGCATCACGCCGCGTGTGGTGCAGAACCGCCTGAAGGGACATGCCCTGCGCGCCGGCACGCTGGTGAACGTCCATCCGCACGTGCTGCGCCATTCGTTCGCCTCGCACCTGCTGCAATCCTCGGGTGACCTGCGCGCGGTACAAGAATTGCTCGGCCACGCCAGCATCACCTCGACCCAGGTGTATACGTCGCTCGACTTCCAGCACCTGGCCGCCGTGTACGACCGCGCCCATCCGCGCGCAAAAAGCAAATAAGGTTCACAGGACTGTTCAGCTTTTGGCGTTTCGATATGAGCTGCGTCAAGACGCTGCACGGTTGATGGTGATGTGACACGAAATCCGGCATAATCGGCCGATTCTCGGCCCCGATGCGGGCCCAACCAGATATTTGGCAAACATGGAACCGATTCCCAGCACCATCCTTACCGGCTTCCTCGGTGCCGGCAAGACCACCCTCCTCAACCGCATCCTGCACGAGGACCACGGCTTGCGCATCGCCGTCATCGAGAACGAATTCGGCCAGGAAAACATCGACAACGAAATCCTGGTGCGCGATACCGGCGAGCAGATCGTCGAGATGAACAATGGCTGCATCTGCTGCACCGTGCGCGGCGACCTGATCGTGGCACTGAACAGCCTGGCGCAGAAGCGCGCCGCCGGCGAGATCAATTTCGACCGCGTGGTGATCGAAACCACCGGCCTGGCCAATCCTGGCCCGGTGGCGCAGACCTTCTTCGTGGATGAAGAAGTGGGCGCTAACTACATGCTCGACGCCGTGGTCACCGTGGTCGATGCGCGCCATGCGATGGATCAGCTCGACCAGCACGAGGAAGCCCAGCGCCAGGTTGGGTTTGCCGACAAGATCCTGCTCTCGAAGACAGACCTGGTCGACGCTGCCGCGGTCGACGCCTTGAAGTCCCGCCTGCGCCGCATCAACCCGCGCGCGCCGATCACGACGAGCGACTTCGGCCGCGCGCCGATCTCGGACGTGCTCGACCTGCGCGGTTTCAACCTGAACGACAAGCTCGAACTCGACCCGGACTTCCTGCGCACCGAGGACGAGCATGATCACGGCCACGAGCATGAGCACGGCGAAGCCTGCGGCCACGACCACGTCCACAGCGAGGCCTGCGCCACCCACGACCACCACCACAGCCACCATACCGACGACATCGCCGCCTTCGTGTTCAAAAACGAGCGCGCCTTCGACCCGGAGCGCCTTGATCAATTCTTGGGCAGCATGGTGCAGGTCTTCGGCCCGCAAATGCTGCGCTACAAGGGCGTGCTGTCGATGGCCGGCGCCGAACGCAAGGTGGTTTTCCAAGGCGTGCATCAAATCATGGGCAGTGACCTCGGCGCAAAGTGGGGCGAGAACGAAACCCGTGGCAGCAAAATGGTATTTATTGGTAAAAATTTACCAAAAGACGTATTTATCCGCGGACTCGAACAGTGTTTGGTATAAACTACATCAGTTTTGCGGGCAGGCCCGGGCCCCGCATGACGACCTGCCACGACGATGTCCGGCAGGCCAGGCGACGGTGCCAGCAACATGGCGCCAGATGCATCCGGGCATCCGTCCCATCCCCTCTGTTTCAGGGTCGGGACAGGCAGCGAAGGACGGCGGTCGCCGTCCGGGCAGCAGCCTCATGGTCACCGTGTTGCAAGGTGTTAATGCTGAGTTTGCTGCTAAAATGAAAACCTCTGTCGTATCGAAGGCATCATGACTAAAACAACGAAACCGAATACCGCCGCGCAGCTCGAAGAACGCCTTCTGACGGAAGATGAAATTCGGGTGATGGGCGACGACGACTACATGAATCCGGCCCAGCTGGCGTTCTTCCGCAACCGGCTTCAGGAGCTGGAAAAGGAACTGCTGAAAAACGCCGGAGAAACCACCGAGCACCTGCGCGAAACCGTCCTGGTCCCCGACCCGGCCGACCGTGCGACCATCGAAGAAGAGCACGCACTCGAACTGCGTACCCGCGACCGCGAGCGCAAGCTGCTCAAGAAGGTCCAGCAGTCGCTGCAATCGATCGACTCGGGCGAATACGGCTGGTGCGAAGAAACCGGCGAACCGATCGGCATCCCGCGCCTGATCGCCCGCCCGACCGCGACCCTGTCGCTGGAAGCCCAGCAGCGCCGCGAACTCAAGCAAAAGCTCTACGGCGACTGATCCGCCCTTTCCCTACCGAAGAAGCATGCTCCGCAAGGCGCATGCTTTTTTCTTTTGTGCCCTGCCAGTCTCGGGTACAGTCATTTTCATTTCCCATCGGATACACTAGCGTGCGTCACCTCGTGCGCCACATCGTGCGTCACATCGTGCGTCGGCCACTCCGGCAGCGCAGGGCAGCGTGCGCGCAGCACACGCCGGGCGCAGCCGTGCTACCGTCATGCACGTTCTGGACTTGTTCATTTAACCACTGGCGATCCGATGGGCCTGTTCTCCTTCCTGAAGAAAAAGAACGACGCGCCTGGCGAGGGTTTCCTTGCCACGCCCGACACGCGCCTGCGTGCCGGCGAGCCTTCGCGCCTGCACAGCGAAGCCGAGCGCGACCGCCAGCGCGAGATCGCGCGCGCCACCGCCGCCAAGATCGACGAGATCGAGCTGGCGATGGCCTCCGACATCTTCAACGACGAACCGGCCTGGGGCAGCGCCGTGCGCCGTCCGGCTGCCGCCCCTGCCAGCCTTCCGGCCGCCGCCTCCCCCGACACGGAGCCGGCTACGGCCGACGAGGCGCCCGAGGCTGCGGCGCTGCCGGCCAGCGCGCCCGCCGTCGAGGAAAGCGCCATCCTGTATGCCAACGGCCAGGCCGCGCTGGCCGAACAAGTGCTGCGCGAGAGCCTGGAGGGCTTCGGGCAAACCGAACGCCTGCCCTGGTGGATGCTGTTCGACCTTTACCAGGCCACCGGGCGCGAAGCCGAGTTCGAGAGCATCGCCATCGACTACGCCAGCCATTTCGAGACCTCGCCGCCGGCCTGGCAACCCTTGACGCCGGCGTCGGCCCCGGCCCAGGTGGCCGGCATCGCCGCTTCCGAATCCTTCGGCCCCGTGCTCGACGGCAGTATCGACCCGCGCCTGCAGCGCCTGCTCGCGTCGAACTCGCCGCTGGTGCGGATCGACGTCGGCGCCGTGCGCAGCAGCGATGCCGAAGGCTGCGCCCTGCTGCTGGCGGCCCTGCAAACGCTGCGCCGGGACGGACGCGAGCTGGTGCTGGCCGGCGCCGACACCGTGCTGGCCGTGCTGCGCCCGATGCTGGTCATCGGCGAGCGCAGCGCGGGCGAAGCGCCCTGGCTGCTGCTGCTTGAGCTGCTCCTGCTGCTGGGCCTCGAAAAGGATTTCGAGGAGTCGGCGATGGACTATTGCGTCACCTTCGAGGTGTCGCCGCCCTCCTTCGAGACGCCGCAACATGTCACCGCCGCCGCCCCGGCGCCGGTGGCCGGCGACCGTTTCCTGCTGCCGCCGCTCGTCGCCGGCAATTGCGCACCCCTGTTCGAGGCGATCGATGCCTATGCCGAGGGGCGCGAGCTCCTGGTGCTGGACTGCTCGCGGCTGGCGCGCATGGACTACGCCTGCGCGACCGCGCTGCAGGGCCGCCTGCGCCCCCACACCCTGCAAGGCCGCCGCGTCGAACTGCGCGAGCTGAACCACCTGGCCGCTGCGCTGCTGCGCCTGCTCGGCTATGGCGAGAGCGGCGGCATCCGACTGTATCCGCACCGGTATTAGCGCGTCGGTGCACCTTACCGGCTATCGGCCGGTATTGCCGAGGCATGCGCGAGACGGACACTGTCCATTTTTAAGTCTCTGTCCACGTTTCGTGGACACTCAGTAATCGTGGACAAGCGAGCTGCGAACGCCCCTCCAATTAATGTTGAGCTCATCTTGCAATTTTATGCAGCCACCCCATCTGCGGGATGCTAGACAACCACGAGGCTAAAAATGGAACAATTTCACGGCACCACCATCGTCAGCGTACGGCGCGGCAACCAGGTTGCGCTGGGCGGCGATGGCCAGGTCACGCTGGGCAGCGTCGTCATGAAGGGCTCGGCGCGCAAGGTGCGGACGCTGTACCAGGGCAAGGTATTGTGCGGATTCGCCGGCGCTACCGCCGACGCCTTCACCTTGCTCGACCGCTTCGAAGGCAAGCTGGAAAAGCACCAGGGCAACCTGCTGCGCGCCTCGGTCGAGCTGGCCAAGGACTGGCGCACCGACCGCATGCTGAGCAAGCTCGAGGCGATGCTGCTGGTGGCTGACCGCGAAGTCACCCTGATCCTGACCGGCAACGGCGACGTGCTCGAGCCCGAAGACGGTCTCGGGGCGATTGGCTCGGGCGGCGTATACGCCCAGTCCGCCGCCAAGGCCTTGTACGAAAATACCGACATGACGCCGGCTGAGATCGTGAAGAAGGCGCTGACTATTGCCGGCGAGCTGTGCATCTACACCAACATGTCCCACATCATCGAGACCCTGGAATGAACCAGTCCCCCATCATGAACATGACGCCGCCCGAGATCGTCTCGGAACTGGACAAGCACGTGGTCGGCCAGGGCAAGGCCAAGCGCGCGGTCGCGATCGCGCTGCGTAACCGCTGGCGCCGCCAGCAGGTGGCCGAGCCGCTGCGCCACGAGATCACCCCCAAGAACATCCTGATGATCGGCCCGACCGGCGTGGGCAAGACCGAGATCGCGCGCCGCCTGGCCAAGCTGGCCGATGCGCCCTTCATCAAGATCGAGGCCACCAAGTTCACCGAGGTCGGCTATGTCGGCCGCGACGTCGACACCATCATCCGCGACCTGATCGACATCGGCGTCAAGCAAACCCGCGCCAGCGAGCAGAAGAAGGTGCGCCAGCGCGCCGAAGATGCGGCCGAAGACCGCGTGATCGACATCCTGGTACCGCCGGCGCGCGACTTCGGCTTCAACACGCCTGCCCCGGGCGCCGACGGCAAGGAAGGCGACACCACCCGCCAGACCTTCCGCAAGCGCCTGCGCGAAGGCTCGCTTGACGACCGCGAGATCGAGATCGACGTGGCCGACGTGGCGCCGCAAATGGAAATCATGGCGCCGCCGGGCATGGAAGAAATGACCGAGCAGATCAAGTCGATGTTCGCCGGCGTGGGCAGCGCCCGCAAGAAGCCACGCAAGATGAAGATCAAGGACGCGATGAAGCTGCTGGTCGACGAGGAGGCCGCCAAGCTGGTCAACGAGGATGAGCTCAAGCAGAAGGCGATCGCCAACGTCGAGCAGAACGGCATCGTCTTCCTCGACGAGATCGACAAGATCGCCACCCGTTCCGAGCACGGCGGCGCCGACGTCTCGCGCGCCGGCGTGCAGCGCGACCTGCTGCCGCTGGTCGAGGGCACCACGGTGAACACCAAGTACGGCATGATCAAGACCGACCACATCCTGTTCATCGCTTCCGGCGCCTTCCACCTGGCCAAACCGTCCGACCTGATCCCGGAACTGCAGGGGCGCTTCCCGATCCGGGTCGAGCTCGAATCGCTGTCGATCGAAGACTTCAAGAGCATCCTGACCTCGACCGACGCCAGCCTGACCAAGCAGTACGAGGCGCTGCTGGCGACCGAAGGCGTGACCGTCGATTTCACGAGCGAGGGCATCCACCGCCTGGCCGAGATCGCGTTCTCGGTCAACGAGCGCACCGAGAACATCGGCGCGCGCCGCTTGTACACGGTGATGGAAAAGCTGCTCGAGGAAGTCTCGTTCAGCGCCGGCGCCGAACAGGCGCAGGTGGTGACGATCGACGCGGCCTATGTCAATGACCGGCTCGACAAGCTCGCGGTGAACGAGGACCTGTCGCGCTACGTGCTGTGATTCCAGGAGAGGAGACGGCGATGGCAAACAAGGCATTGGCGACGCGGCAGAAGATGCGGCTGCGGATCGAGCCTTCCCAGCAAGCACTCAAGCCGCGCAACCCGATCGCGGCGCTGGCCAAGGCCAGGTCGGCCGGTGCGCACGCGAAGCCCCTGTCGAGCGAGCGCCAGCAGGCCAAGCGCGCGCTCAAGCAGGCCAAGCTGGTGGCGGACGACGACTGACCGGCATCCTCCCTGCTGACTGATTCCCCTTGGCGGGCCGCGCATGCGTGCCCGCCTTTTTTTGTCCTGCCCCGGTGCATGCCGATGCCGGTATGCACAGGCAATGTCAGGCAGCGTGATGTCTAACCTGGGCCGACCAGCTCACCCTCGTGGCCTTGCCCTGGCTGGTGCTCCAGCTGACAGGAAGCGCGCTGGGGCTGGGCCTGGTGATTGCGTTGATGGGTATTGCGCGCGCCGTGTTCATCCTGCTCGGCGGAGCCATGGTCGACCGCCACTCGCCCAAGCTGATGGCGGTGGCCGCCTGCGCCTGGCTGCTCACACCGATCCGCCGCATCGAGGCGTATCGGCCGGCGCCGGATGCGGCGGCCTGGCTGGCCTGTCCGCCCTCGCATCTTGCGAGGGCGGCCATTCACGGTTACAGTCAGCCGTCGCCCATCCACCACAGGACATCCATGAGTTCACCCGAGCTGGTACTCGACGTGCTGCGCGCGGAACTGCGCGCGGCCAGCATCACGTACAAGGAGCTGGCCACCCGCATCGGCGTGAGTGAATCGAGCGTCAAGCGCCTGTTCGGGCAGAAGGACATGGCCTTGTCGCGGCTGGCGCAGATCTGCCAGGTGACCGGCATCGCGCTGGAAGACGTGCTGCGGCGCGCAGCCGATGCGCGGCCGCAGGCCGACGCCCTCACCCTGCCGCAGGAAACCTCGCTGGTGGCCAAGCCGCGCCTGCTGCTCATGGCGATCTGCTGCCTCGGGCACTGGAGCGTGGAACAGGTGATCGAAACCTATCGCCTGACCGAGCCCGAATGCATCACCCTGCTGGCCGAGCTCGACCGCCTCGGGCTGATCGAACTCAAACCCCTGAACCGCTACAGCCTGCGCGTCTCGAACGCCTTCCGCTGGCTGCCGGACGGGCCGGTGCAGCGCTATTTCCGCGAGCACGTGGTGGAAGATTATTTTGCCGGCAGGTTCGACCGGCCCGGCGAAGCCCTGATGTGCCTGCCGGCGCGGCTGTCGGCGGCAAGTGCCCAGGAGCTGGGGCAGAAAATCGAACAGCTGGCCGGGGAACTGGCGCGCCTGCACCGCAACGACCGGCGCCTGCCCCCTGGCGAGCGCGAGGGCTACACGCTGCTGCTGGGCTTCAGGTCCTGGGAATTCGCGGCGTTTACGGCCTTGCGGCGGGGCTAGTCGGCGCGGGCGGCGCCTGCAGCTGGTCGCCGTACTCCCAGCGCCAGGGCATGCCCGTCTCTCCCAGCACGCGCGCCACGATGCCGGGGAAGAGCCGCTCGGCCCGGACGTCGTTGGCGAGCAGGACCACGCAGCGCCGTCCCCGCTCGATGCACACCAGCATATTGCCGGTCGTATCGTTGTGCCCGCCCTTGAAGAAGCCCGGCCCTTGCGGCCCTGAAAAAGTCACGACGCCAAGTGCGGCGCTCACACCCGGGTGACGGCCCGCCGGCCGCACCTCCGGCTGCAGGGTAGGAAACTGGGTGGCGGTCGTGATCGGCAATTGCGGGCGCAGCATCTCGGCGCGCACGCCTGGCGCCAGGCCTTCACCGTGCATGAAGCCGGCGGCAAAGCGGGCCATGTCAGCGATCGTCGTATCCATGGAACCGGCGGCGCGCACCCGGCTGCGCTGGTCATGCGGCTCGGCCTTGCCGTCGGCATTCCAGCCATCGGCCAGGTTGGCGGAGAAATCCGGCCGCCAGCTCATGCTCGTGCTCTTCATGCCGAATCGGTCGAACACGCGGCGCTGCATCTCGGCACCGACCCGCAGCCCCAGGCCGCGCTCGAGGACGAATTGCAGCAGGATCAGGCCTTCGCCGGAATAGGCATAGCGCGCGCCCGGATCGAAATGCATGCGCAGCCGGCCGTCGGGCTCGACGAAGGCGAAATTGGCAAAGCCCGAGGAATGGGTGAGCAGGATGCGCGGGGTGAGCTTGCGCCAGCGCGCCTCGCCTGCAAGGTGGCTCCAGGGCCCGTAGCCCGGTTCATCCGGATAGTCCGGCAGGGGTTTGGGCAGGTAGCGCGCAATGGACTCGTCCAGGCCCAGCTTGCCCTCTTCCACCAGTTGCATGACTGTGTAGGCGAACACCATTTTCGTCAGCGAGGCGCCGTACATGACGGTGTCGAGCGTCAAAGGCTGCCCTGCCGCGTTGCGCACACCCCAGCTTGCGGTGTATGAAACCTGGCCATTGTCGATGACGCCCAGTGCCAGTCCCCGCACCCCGGCTTGCGCCATCGCCGCGCGCACATGCGCGTCGACCGGCGCGGGAACGGGCCTGGTTTCGCTGCTCCAAGCCGGTGCGTGGAACACAGCGGCGCAGGTGAAGATGCTCAGGGCGAGGCGCATGCCGGAATCCTCCTGTCTAAACGAACAAGGCCGCATCGACTGCGGCCTTGTGGCTTACTGCACCTGCGAGGGCTGTCCCACCGGGCTGTTGACCGAGCGGGTCGGCGGCGGCATCTGCACCTGGTTCGGTGGTGGCGGCTGCTGCGCGCCCTGGGGCGGGGCGGTGGCGTCGGCGGCGGCCGGATCGTTCTGCGGCTCGGCTGGCGCGGGGGTGTCGGGCAGCGGTGGACCGGCGCCGCGGCCGACCGGCGCGCCGGCTGCCATGCCCGGCGGCGCGGACACGGCGCCCGGCGAGGTTTGCGGCTCGACGCCCGGGGGCGGCGCCACCGCCACCGGCTGCGGTGGGGGCGGCATCATGGCACCGCCGCCTTGCGAGGCGCCGGCGGCCTGGGCCAGCTCGACCCGCTTCATAATACCGCCTTCGGACAGCATCACGTAGCGCGGATGCACTTCGGCCACCGTCACGCCCGGCATGATTTCGCGGCCGATGCGTACGGCTTTCGGCGGCGAGCCCTCGGCCACCAGGATCACGGCGCTGTCGCGCCCGGCCGAGACGACGCCCGTAAGCTGGTAGCTGGAAACGGCCACCACGGTCGGCTGGCCGCCGAACAGGGTGGCGGCCGCGTCCGGGCTCGGCTCGGCCTGGGCCACCATCGGGGGCGGCGCCAGCGGGCGCTGCGCAGGCTTGTACAGCTGCAGGAACCAGTAGGCGATCGACACCGCCAGCAGGATCAGCGCGAGCAGGGTAAAGAGTAAGGGCAAACGCTTGTTCATCAGGTTCCTTGCTTGTTTTTCCGGCTCAGCTTATTGGACCAATTGATTGATTTCGATGATCGGCATCAGCACTGCCAGCACGATCAGCAGCACCACCAGGCCCATCGCCAGGATCAGCACCGGCTCCAGCAGGCCGGCGATGGTCAGGGTGCGGCGCTCGAGGTCGGCCTGCTGCGAATTGGCCGCGCGCTCGAGCATGGCCGGCAGCTCGCCGGTGATTTCGCCGGCGCGGATCATGTGCACCAGCATCGGCGGGAACAGCTTCTGCGCCGACAGGGCGCGCGCCAGGCTCACGCCTTCGCGCACGCTGGCCGTCGCCTGCTCGACCAGTTCGGCCATCGCCACGTTCGACAGCGTGTCGCGGCTGGTTTCCAGCGCGCGCAGGATCGGCACGCCCGAGCCGGTGGTGATCGCCAGAGTGCTGGCAAACCGCGCGGTGTTCAGGCTGCGCTCGAACTTGCCGTAGATGGGCGCGGTGAGCAGCCAGGTATGCCAGCGGCGTTTCAGGTCGGGGTTGCGCAGCGCGCGCCGCCACATCCAGAATGCGCCCACCAGGAGGATGCCGACATAGATACCATAGTCGCGCACGAAGTCCGACACTGCCAGCATCATCGTGGTCAAGAGCGGCAGCTTTTGCTTGGTGTTGGCGAACACCGAAACGATCTGCGGCACCACATAGGTGAGCAGGAAGATGACGATGGCAAAGGCGACCACGGTGACGATGGCCGGATAGGTGAAGGCCAGGCGCACCTTCTGCACCAGCGCGTTGCGGCGCTCGATGTAGTCGGCCAGGCGCGACAGCACGCGCGAGAGCTGGCCGATCTGCTCGCCGGATGACACCAGCGCGCGGTAAATTTCGGCGAAGTCGCGCGGGTGGCGCGACAGTGCGCTGGAGAAGGCAGAGCCGCCGATGACTTCGGAGCGGATCGAGGCGATCAGGTCGCGCACATAGGGACGCTCGGCCTGTTCCAGCAGCGCGGTAAACGCCTGTTCCAGCGGCAGGCCGGCTTCCAGCAGGCTGGCCAGCTGGCGCGTGAACAGCGCCAGCTCGACCTGCGACAGGCGCTCGCCGAAGCCGCGCGACCTGGCCACGCCGGCATCATCGAGCTGGGCCGCGATCTGCTCGACGTTCAGGGGCGTGAGGCCTTGCGTGCGCAGGTCGGCGCGCGCCGAGCGCGGGTTGTCGGCGTTGACCACGCCCTTGCGGGTGCTGCCGGCGGCATCCACGGCCTCGTAGCGGAAGGCGGGCATCCGGTCAGTCCTTGGTCACGCGCACCAGCTCGGCGCGTGTCGTGGTGCCATCAAGCAGCCAGCGCTCGCCATCCTCGCGCATCATCTTCATGCCGGTCTTCTGGGCGGCGGCGCGGATGTCGGCTTCGGAAGCCTGGTTGTGGATCTGGGCGCGGATTTCTTCGGTGGTTTCGAGCAGCTCGTAGACGCCGACCCGGCCATGGTAGCCGGTGTGGCCGCAGCGCTCGCAGCCGACCGCATGCCAGCCGGTCGCATCCTGCACCTTGCACTGCGAGCAGAGTTTGCGCACCAGACGCTGGGCCATCACGCCCAGCAATGAAGAAGACAGCAGGAAGGGCTCGATGCCCATGTCCAGCAGGCGGGTGACGGCCGAGGCGGCATCGTTCGTGTGCAGGGTGGCCAGCACCAGGTGGCCGGTGAGCGAAGCCTGCACCGCGATCTGGGCGGTTTCCAGGTCGCGGATCTCGCCGATCATGATCACGTCCGGGTCCTGGCGCAGGATCGCGCGCAGGGCCTTGGCGAAGGTCATGCCGATACGCGCATTGACCTGGGTCTGGCCGACGCCGTTGAGGTCGTACTCGATCGGGTCTTCCACCGTCATGATGTTGGTGGTCGCGGCGTTCAGGCGCGACAGCGCGGCGTACAGCGTGGTGGTTTTGCCGGAACCGGTCGGGCCGGTGACCAGCACGATGCCGTGCGGCTGGTTGATCAGGCGGTCGAACTGCGGCAGCATGCCGGGCGCCATGCCCAGGTGGCTTAAATCGAGGCGCCCGGCTTCTTTATCGAGCAAACGCAGCACGGCGCGCTCGCCGTGGCCGGTTGGCAGGGTCGAGACGCGCACGTCGACCGGCTTGCCGCCGATGCGCAGCGTGATGCGGCCGTCCTGCGGCAGGCGCTTTTCGGCGATGTCGAGCTGCGACATGATCTTGATACGGGAAATGAGCGAGGCGTGGATGGCTTTTTTCGGGCGCACGATGTCGCGCAGCGCGCCGTCGACGCGGAAGCGCACCACCGAGGTCTGCTCGAAGGGCTCGATGTGGATGTCCGAGGCCCCTTCGCGCAGCGACTGCGTGAGCAGCGCATTGATCATGCGGATCACGGGCGCGTCGTCGGAAGATTCGAGCAGGTCTTCGATGGCCGGCACGTCCTGCAGCAGCCTGGTGAGGTCGAGGTCGGCGTCGAACTCGTCCACCACCTGCGAAGCGTCGCCGCCTGCGCCGGCATAGGCCTTGGCGATGGCGTCGTCGAGCTCGTCGCGCTCCAGGCGGCGCAGGGCGATGCGGCCAAAGCGGCGCGAAACCTCCGCGATCGCGGCGGGAGCGGTGGCGCCGGAGACCAGCACTTCGATGGCCTGGCCCGCGTCGTCGCCGCTGCGCGCCAGCACGCCGTGGTCACGGGCAAAGGCGTAAGGCAACAGATTGTTCATGGTCGCTTTATTTCTGGTTCGATGGCGTGACCGGACGGAACTGCGAGCCGGGACGCTGCTGCTGGGACTGTACTTGCTGGCCCTGCGGAACCGGCTGGCCGCTGGCCGCACCCGGCGCGCTACCCACCGCCGGGGTCGTCTGCACCGGCGTGGTCGCCATCGCACCGCCGGTCGGCGGCTGGCCATTGGTCAGCGGCGGCAGCAGCGGTGCGCCGAGGTCGCGCATCAGGACGGATTCCTGCTGCGTCTGGCCGGCAGCACCCACGCCGCGCATGTATTCGTAACGGTCCATTGCCAGGGAAGCCGAGGCTTCCTTGCTGCGCACCACCACCGGGCGCAGGAACACCATCAGGTTGGTCTTGGTCCGGTTGCGGCTGCGGTACTTGAACAGATTGCCCAGGATCGGGATGTCGCCCAGGCCGCGTACTTTCTCTTCGCCATCGCCCTCGGTGTCTTCGATGAGGCCGCCGAGCACGACGATCTGGCCATCATCGGCCAGCACATTGGTTTCGATCGCACGCACGTTCGTGGTCACGCCCGAGGCCAGGGTGCGGGTGGACGTGTCGACGCTCGAGTTCTCGTGGTAGATCGCCATCTTGATGGTACCCCCTTCCGAGATCTGCGGGCGCACCTTGAGCAGCAGGCCGACGTCCTTGCGGTCGATGGTCTGGAAGGGGTTGGAGCTGCCGCTGGTGCCGGTGGTGAACGAGCCGGTGATGATCGGCACGTTCTGGCCGACCTTGATGGTCGCCAGCTCGTTGTCGAGCGTGATCATGTTCGGCGTCGACAGGATGTTGGCATTGCCATCGTTCTCGAGGAAGCGCGCGACCGCGCCCAGGCCGAGGTTGCCGGCCACCTGGCGGAACAGGCCGATCGACAGGCCGCCCGGCAGGCTCGGGATCGAGTCGCCGGACAGGCCGGTAGTGGCGGCGGCGGCCAGGTTGACGATATTGCTGTTGCCGTTGGTGGCAAAGGACTGCAGGCCGCCGATGCGGTATTTGCTGTCGGCGTCGCCGCTGGCGCCGACCCATTGCACGCCGAATTCGGAGGCCTTGTTGGAAGTGACCTCGACCACCAGCGCCTCGATGTAGACCTGGGCGCGGCGCACGTCGAGCATGTCGATCACGCCGCGCAGGTTGCGGTAGATCGCGTCCGGGGCGGTGATGATCAGGCTGTTGGTCGAGGCGTCGGCCTGGATGAAGCCCGAACCCTGGCTGCCGCCGGCGCCGCCCGCCGTGGGCTGGCCCTGCTGGCCGAAGGAACTGCCGCTGCCGCCGATGCCGCCGCCGCTCTGCTGGCCCTGCTGGCCGCCGAGGCCGCCCTGCCCACCCTGGCCACCGGTGGTGCTGCCGGCCTGGATCGAGCCGCCCGAGGTGCCTTGCTGCTGCACCGGCACCGCGGAAGCATCCTGCGACACGACGGCGCGCAGGGTCTGGGCCACGCGGCTGGCGTCCGCGTTCTTCAGGTAGACGACGTGGATATTGCCTTGCGACGAGGTCTGCGCATCGAGGCGCGCGATCAGCGTCTTGGCCAGGTTGGCGCGCGCCTGCGAGGGTGCGCGCACCACCACCGAATTGGTGCGCGGGTCGGCCAGCACGCTGACCCGGCCGGAATCACCGCCGGCCGCCGGTTCCAGCAGGCGGCTGACGAGCGCGGCGATGTCGCTGGCAATCGCGTTGCGGATCGGGATCACGTCGAGGTCGGCCGCCACCGGGGTGTCGAGCGCGCCGATGATCTTGGCCAGGCGGCGCAGGTTGTCGGCGTAGTCGGTGATGACCAGGGTGTTGTTGCCCGGGTTCGCCATGATGGAATTGTTCGGCGAAATCAGCGGGCGCAGCACGGCGGTCAGGTTGGCGGCCGACTCGTACGACAGGTAGAACACCTGGGTCGCGATCTGGTCGCCGGTCGCCTTGCTGGCGCGCACGCCGCCGATCTGGGTCGGCGAGGACTGGGCCTTGGCTTCGGCTTCCGGCACAACCTTGGCATAGCCGTCGCCGCTGGTGACCACGGCATAGCCCTGCAGGCGCAGCGTCGAGGTCAGCAGGCCGAAGGCCTGGGTTTTACTGAGGGATTTTTCCGACACCAGGGTGATTGTGCCCTTCACGCGCGGGTCGATGATGAAGGTCATGCCAGTGTAGTGGCCGATGGCCTTGATCACCGACTCGATGTCGGCGTTGACGAAGCTCAGCGCCGCGGCGTTCGCACTATCCTGGGCCCAGGCCGGCGCGGGCGCCAGCACGGTAGCAGCACAGCACAGCATGGCGCCGGCGGCAAGACGGCGCAGGGCCGGAAGACGGGAAGTGGTTCGGGTCATTGTTTTCATTATCTGAACTCGAGTGCGATTATGTTCTTGCCGTTCACCATGCGACGCTGGCCCAGCAGGTTGAGCATATTGCCCAGCGTCGCTTCGTATCCTTCGGCGGCCGAGGCCTGTCCGGAAAAGCGCAGGCGGCCGTTTTGCAGCATACCTGAGCCCGACAGTAACAGCGCACCGCGCACGGTACGCAAATTCAGGTCGGCCGCGTTGCCGCGCCAGTTGAATGCCATTTCATAGCTGCCCAGCGGCTTGACCGGCGACATGCGCGAGCCCATGTCCGACAGGGTCAGCACGGTGCGGCCCTGGATGGCCACTGCATTGGGCTGCCGCAGCAGGTCGAGCGTGTTCCATACCAGCCGGATGGTGCCGGAGGGCGCCAGCGTATTGAGCGGCGCGCCGAGCCCGGCCAGGCCTTCGGCCGGCAGCAGCAATTCACCGCTGCTCACCTGCCACTGCGACCAGCTGCCTTCGATGCGTACCGGGCGCACCAGCGCCTGCGGGTTTTCCAAGGTCATGCTGACCTGGCCGAACAGCACCAGCGGCGACAGGGTCCAGGCAAAGCGTCCCGGCAGCAGCGGCGTGACCGCTCCGCTCTGGCCCGGCGCCCCGCCCACGAAAGCCGAGCCGTTCCAGAGCGTACCTTGCGCATCTCCCAGAGTCAAACGCCCGCCGGTCTGCTGTTCGACGACCGGGCCCAGCCACGAGGCAGGCAGGAAGGCGAGCACCGTGACCAGCACGGCCAGCGCGGTCGGCACCAGCCACAGGAAGAAACGCTTCATTGGGCCGCGCCATTATTCTGGCGCAGCGTCAGGGTGGCATCGACCTGGCCTACGGCAGCCAGCGCCGTGAAGGCGGCATCCTGCACTTGCACCCGGTTCTCGCGCCGCTGGGCATCGAGCCAGGACGCCAGGTTGGCGAAGGACACGCCATTGAACTGGACCTTGGCGTATTCGCCGGTCAGGGTGATCGAGCCGGCCGTGAGGCCGCGCTGGCCCATGCTGGCGAGCAGCGCTTCGCGCGTCATGGGCGGCGCGGGCGGGGCCGGGTTGGCGGCCACGGTGGAGGCTTCGGCAGCCAGGGTTTGCAGCTGGGCCGCCTGCTGCCGCAACGCCGGCAGCGAGCGGCGCAGGGTGTCGCGCCCTTCGATGGCCGGGGCCAGCAGCAGCGCATAGACCAGCGAGACCAGGACGACGGCGGCGCCGATGGCCAGGAACTTGCGCTCCTGCTCGGTGCGGGCCAGCCAGTAGGCCAGCGCGCGTTCGCGCACGGCGCCGAATCTGGCGCCGATGTTTGCTGCAGCCTTCATTGGGTGCCTCCTGTACCGAGTGCCGTACTGCGGATCACCCAGGTGGCGGGTGCGGTCTCTTCCAAGGTCATATTGCGCGCCCCAAGCGCGGCGCGCAACTGGCCACTTGAGGCAGGATCAACCGTTTCGGGTTTGACGCGCACGGTCAGCGCGCGTTCCCGGAACTCCATTGACGCAATGCCGGGCGGGCGTCCGAGACCGCGTACCGCCTCGCCGAACACGCCGGCGATCCAGCCGAACTCGTCGGTACCGATCTGGCCGCCGGCCAGCTTGGCGCGCGCGATGTTCTGGCGCATCTGCGCCACCGGATCGATGACCGGCTGGTTCGGATAGGCGCTGCGGAAGGTCTGGGCCATTTCCTGGCGCACCGCATCGGCTTCGCGCTTCAGGCGCAGCCACTCGATGTTGACGCCGATGATGTTGACCACGACCGCGGCCAGCGCCAGGCGGATCGGCCAGCGCCAGCGGCTCCAGTCGCGCTGGGCGACGCCGGCGGTGCCCAGTCCGGGCACCAGGTCGAGGGTCGAGGTTTTTGATCCGGCGATCCAGTGCTCCCACGCATCGGCCTCCAGCGTGACACCGGGACCGGCCTCGAGCAGCAGGGCCTGGTATTCGCCGAGCTGCTCCTGCGGCACGTATAGCACCATGGGTGCGTCGCCGGACAGCGCGCGCGCGGTCTGCAGCGCGACTTCCGGGTTGCCGTCGAGCGCCAGGCCGATGCCTTCGTACTGGCCCTGGCGCAGCAGCAATTCGCCATGGCCGATGGCGGCGCTCACGCTCCCCGGCAGCAGCGGCAGGCATAGCTGCGAAGGCATGGCGGCGACGGCGCGCGCACCCATGCCGAGCAAGGCCTTCACCATTTGCTCGAGCCAGCTGCGGTGCACCACGCCGACCGCACGGCGGCCGTCGGGCAAGGCGGGACCGGCGACCAGCACGCAGTCGAGCGGGTCGCCCAGGATCTGCTCTTCGACCAGGCCCGGCAGGGCTGCGCGCAGGCGTGCGCTGCTCAGGGGCGGGGCCTGGACCGCCAGCATGGTGACGTCGGCGCCGGCCAGCAGCAGCACCACGCGGCGGCAGGCGGCGACCACGTCGCCCAAGTTGTGCAGCGCGCCTTCTCCTTGCTGCTCGATGGCGCCGGTGTCGGATACCACGGCGAAGCGGCACAGTGCGCCCTCGCCTTCGGCCCGCGCCGGGTGCCGGATATAAAGTGTAGTCAAACTGTCTCGCTTTCTTCTAGTTTTGGCGGGTCCAGATTACATCGGTGCCGCCGCCGCCGATCACGCCATCTTTGCGCGCGATGAGCGACTCGGCGTTCAGGGCGGCGCGGTCCAGGCGGATACGGCTTTGCACGATGAACCAGCTGCTCTTGATACCGTAGGCGTCGGACGGCACCGCATCGTCGGTCAACCGGGCTTCCGACTTGAACTGCTCGACGTTGTTCCATGGCGCGGTCTTGCGGCGCGCCACCAGGGTGTTGGCCTGGGACAGCGACATGCCCGGCACCAGCGCCGCCAGCAGCTCGGCCGGCACCGTGTTCACGTTCAGCGGCGTCGACCCCACCGGCAACACGATCAGGTAGGGACGCAGCGTGGCCAGCACTTCCGGCGTGACGCCCTGCACCGCCAGCAGGTCGTCCACCTGCAGCACCGGAATCGGCACGCCGTTGGCCGGCGGCACCACAAGCTGGGCTGCGCCGCCCTGCTGCTGTTGCTGCTGTTCCTGCTGCTGTTGCGGGTCCAATACGGCCGCCTGCTGGCCCTGCGCAACAAAAATCCCGACCCGCTCGGCCAGCCGCGCGTCCAGGCGCAATTGCGTCAGCAGCCGTTTGAAAATTTCTTCCTGCGCCTTCACGCGCTGCCGGTTCTGCGCCAGGTTGGCCAGATTGTAACGCGCCGTGGCGTCGACAATGTTACCCGACAGCGAGGCATCGAAGGTCTCGCCTTCGACCCGCTCGCGTTCGATGTACTGGTCGAGCCGGGTCTCGGCCAGCGGCGTGGCCCAGACCTGGTCGAGCGAGGTGTATTGCGAGGTGTAGGCATCCTGGCGCAGCACCAGGCTGGCCCAGTCGAGCGCGCCGCGCAGGATCCACTGGGTCTGCAGTTGCAGGCGCTGGTTTTCCATCGAGCGCACTTGCACCTGCTGCTGCCAGAACAGGCTGGCGACGATCGAGATCGCCAGCGTGGTCAGCAGCAAAGCGGTGACGACGGCGACGCCGCGCTGGCGTAGCGAATGGGGCATCGGGCGGGCCATCAGGTACCCCCGAGCAGGAAGTACTTGACCATCGGCCCGGCCAGTCCCTGCGAGGTGAGGGCGACCTGGATGCCGCGCGCCTCTTCGGCCTGGGCGCCTTCGACCACCGGGACCGGTTCCTTGTGCCAGGCATTGTTCTGCCAGGACTGGACCTGCATCGCGGCCAGGCCGGTCTGCAGCGTGACGGGCGGCGCCGATTCGGAGGGTGCATCGCTGGCGGCGGCCTGCCACAGCGCATCGAGCTGGGACAGGTCGCGCGTGCCGCGCGATTCGCGCCGCACCAGGGCGCCGTTGACGATGCGGTAGGACACCACGGCCAGCTGCGACGGCTCGTTTTCGTTGTAGACCTTGCGCACCAGCGTGAGACGGTTGTCTTCCCATTGCAGGTTGGGACGGCGGCCGATGACGGCGCGTTCGGCCAGGTGTTCGCCGTCGCTCTGCATCTGCGCAAACGCCAGCTGCATGCCGCGCGTGACTTCCATGTTCTCGGTGAGCGCGATGCGGGCGCGCACGATACCGTCCAGCCCGCGCCAGCCGAGCACGGCCAGGATGGCGAGGATGCTGATCGCCACCAGCAGCTCGACGAGGGTGAAGCCGGCGCGCCGCTGCCGCGTGGCTGAGCGAATAGCTGGAGTCATGTGCGGGAAGGCCTCAGGACGAGCTGTATCAGTTTGACGATGCGGCGCTCGGGACGTTCGGCGTCGAACACCGACACTTCGATCCGGCGTAATTGCGGGTTCGGGCTGGTGATGACTTCTTCTTCGCAAATGAGCTGGAGGTCGCCTTGGGCGCAGGGGAAATTGCGCTTGCCCACAGGAGGGAATTCGCGGCCCAGGCGGATCTGCACCAGCCGGTTTTCGGCCGACCAGGTCGCCATCATCGACGAGCGCAGGCCGGCGCTGTTCGAGGTGAGACTGCCGACCGCGCGCAGGCCGGCGCCGAGCGCGGTGCCGACGATGACGAGCGCCACCAGCACTTCGAGCAGGGTGAATCCGGTTGCGGCGGAGGGGCGGCGCAGATGCATGGTCATGGGACGCTTCACTCCACCGTAAAGTGTCCGACGCCGTCGGCCCGGATCGCGACCGCGTCGTCGCCGGCGGCCAGGGTCAGCACGAAGGGCTTGTCGACCGGCTCGCGGCCGAAGACGATGCGCAGCGCCTCCGGGTTGGCGCCTGAATTGGGTTCGAGCACAAGGCGCAGCGGGCCGCTCTTGAAGTTCCGTTCGCGCAGCAAATCGTCGCGCGTGACCGGCTCCCAGCCGGTGTCGTTGCGCACGATGAAGCGGTAGCGTTCGGGATTGGCCTCGAAGGCCACCTGGCGGTTGCGCACGATGGCCTCGTCACGCGCCAGCTGAAGGAGCAAGGCGATGCGCTGGGCTTCCTGCTGCAGGTTCTGGCGCGGCGACGGGATGGCGTTGAGCGAAGCGAGCCCCAGCGTGATGCCGATGATGACCATCACGACCAGCAGCTCCACCAGGGTGAAGCCGGTTGCTCTGCGCAGGGCGCCATGGGCCCGCATAAGAAACCTTATTCCCAGGAACCGACGTCGGCATCCTCGCCGGTGCCGCCGGGCTGGCCATCGGCACCCAGCGAGAAGATGTCCACTTCGCCATGAATGCCTGGCGACAGGTACTGGTAGCCATTGCCCCACGGGTCTTTCGGAAGCTTTTCGAGATAGCCGCCGGATTTCCAGCCATTCGCGGACGGGCCGGACGTCGGCTTGGTGACCAGGGCGACAAGGCCCTGCTCGGTGCTCGGGTAGCGCTGGTTGTCGAGCTTGTAGAGCTTGAGGGCCTGCATCATGGTGGCGATGTCGACCTTGGCGGCGGTCACGCGCGATTCGCCGGTGCGGCCCAGCAGCTTCGGCACGACCAGGGCGCCAAGGATGCCGATGATGACCACCACGACCATGATCTCGACCAGGGTGAAACCGCGTGCGCGGCGCTGCTTACGTTGCGAATCAATGTGCATAGATAATCTTTGCAATAAGTCGGTTGAAGCGAAACAGGTTAAGCCGATGTCAGCAGGACTTGCCCGCTGCGGGTTAGCAATTGTATGCCAGCTTTCCGTGCGCCGCCTTTCTTAATTGTGTGGCCGATTCTACGCCGGATGGCGGGCCGCGCAGACCGGGCAGGATGGATTGCGGGCCACGCCGATGGCGGTCCATTCCATGGCGCGTCCGTCGAGCAGCAGCAGGCGTCCCGCCAGCGGCTGGCCGATGCCGGCCACCAGCTTCATCGCCTCGGCCGCCTGCATGGCGCCGATCACGCCCACCAGCGGCGCGAACACGCCCATGGTGCTGCAGGCCGCGTCCTCCATGTGGCTGTCCTCGGGGAACAGGCAGGCGTAGCACGGGGTATCCGGCCTGGTGGTGTCGAAGACCGAGAGCTGGCCGTCGAAGCGGATCACGGCGCCGGAGACCAGCGGTTTGCCTTCCACCACGCAGGCGCGGTTGACGGCGTGGCGGGTGGCGAAGTTGTCGCTGCAGTCCAGCACGACGGTGGCGGCGCGGACCAGCTGCAGCAGGCGCTCGCCTGCTGCGCGTTCGCACAGGGCAACCACCTCGATGCCGGGGTTGATGGCCAGCAGGGCTGCGCGGCCGGACTCGGCTTTGGGCTGGCCGATGCGCGCGGTGGTGTGCATGACCTGGCGCTGCAGGTTGGTCAGGTCGACCTGGTCGTCGTCGACCAGGGTGATGTTGCCGATGCCGCCCGAGGCAAGGTAGAGCGCGGCCGGCGAACCGAGGCCGCCGGCGCCGATAATGAGGGCGTGGGCGTCGAGCAAGCGCTGCTGGCCTTCGATGCCGATGTCGTCGAGCAGGATGTGGCGGGAGTAGCGCAGGAGTTGGGTGTCGTTCATTGGAGCCGGGGGTGTGCGACGGAGGTCAACTTGGGTCCCCCGCCTGCGCGGGGACGACGGTCTTTGGGGTGGCGGCTAAAGAGGCGCGCCACGTTTACTCCACCGACAATAAGCAACGTCGTCCCCGCGAAGGCGGGGACCCCATTTTGAAAGCGTACTGCGAACGCTTACTTCTTCGCCGGCGCCTTCAGCTCCGGCGGCTTGGCCTCCGCCCCCGGCAAGCCCTTCGGCGCCGCCGGCTTGGCCGCATCCGGATCCGCCTTGGCCAGCACGACCTTCTGCCCCTTGAAATGGTTGATCGCCTGCGCCAGCTGGAAGTCGTCCTTGCTGCCGTAGTCGAGCGGCTTGCGGTCTTTCAGCTGGGCGATGGCGCGCTGCTGGGCGTCCAGTGCCGCGCGGGCATCCTTGGCGGCAGGGGTCTTCTCGGCTTCGGCTTCGCTGGCCAGGTGGCGCTGCAGATCCGCTTCGCGCACGCGCAGCACGGCCAGCGCATCGCCCTCGAGCGTTTCGTCGACCTTCATGTCGGGCACGATGCCGGTGGCCTGGATCGGGCGGCCTTTCGGGGTGTAGTAGCGCGCCGTGGTGAGCTTGACGGCGGTGTCGGCCGACAGCTGGCGCAGGGTCTGCACCGAGCCCTTGCCGAAGGTCTGGCTGCCCATCACGATCGCGCGCTGGTAGTCCTGCAGCGCGCCGGCGACGATTTCCGAGGCCGAGGCCGAGCCGCCATTGACCAGCACCACCATCGGCACCGTCTTGAGGCCTGCCGGCAGGCCGGCCAGCGGGTCAGCGCCGCGCTGGGAATAATGGTCGCGGCGGCCGTAGAACTGCTGGTTCGAATCGGCCAGCTGGCCCTTGGTCGAGACGATGAGTTGATCCGGCTTGGGCAGGAAGGCCGCCGACACGCCGACCGCACCGGGCAGCAGGCCGCCCGGGTCGTTACGCAGGTCGAGCACCAGGCCTTTGATGTCCGGGTTCTCCGCGTACAAGGCCTTGGCCTTTTTCGCCAGCTCGTCGACGGTGTTTTCCTGGAACTGGCTCACGCGCAGCCAGGCATAGCCCGGCTCCACCATCTTGGCCTTGACGCTCTGGACCACGATTTCCTGGCGCGCCACCGGCAGAACCCACGGGCGGTCTTCGCCGCGGCGGGCGATGGTCAGCGTGACCTTGCTGCCGGCCTTGCCGCGCATGCGCTTGATCGCTTCGTCCAGCGACATATTACGCACCGGAACGTTGTCGATGCGGGTGATCAGGTCGCCCGACTTGATGCCGGCCTTGTGCGCGGGTGTGTCTTCGATCGGGGACACCACCTTGACATAGCCGTCTTCGCTGGCCACTTCGATGCCGACGCCGACGAACTTGCCCTGCACCGCCTCCTTCATTTCGCGGAAGGCTTTCTGGTCGAGATAGGTGGAATGCGGGTCGAGCGAGGCGACCATGCCGCCGATGGCTTCGGACAGGAGCTTCTTGTCCTCGACCGGCTCGACATAGTCCGTCTTGATCAGGCCATAGACATCGGCCAGCTGGCGCAGCTCGTCGAGCGGCAGCGGCGACTTGATGTCTTTCTGTGCATGGGCCGAGAACTGGAAGGAGGCGGCGACACCGGCCACCATGCCCAGTCCGATCAGGCCAATGTTCTTTGCTTTGCTGCTCATAAATGTGCCCCTAGAATTTGATCCAGCTTGCCGGATCGAAGGCCTTGCCGCGATGCCTGAGCTCAAAGTATAGCCCCGATTCCTCGTTGCCGCCGGTGTTGCCGGCGCTCGCGACAGCCTCGCCGGCGCGCACCATGTCGCCCGGGCGTTTCAGGAGCGCCGAGTTGTTCCCATAGATCGACAGGTACTCGCCGCCATGGTCGATGATGATCAGGTTGCCGAAGCCCCGCATCCAGTCGGCGTGGACCACCCGGCCCGGTCCGACGGCGCGGATCTCGGTGCCTTCCGCCGCCTTGATGAACATGCCTTTCCAGGTCGGCCCTTCGCCGCGGCGGGCGCCGAAGCGCGCCGCGATGCTGCCGCTGACCGGCACGCTCAAGCGGCCTTTCAGACTGGCAAAGGCGCCGCTTGGTGCGGCTGGGGCCAGCGTGACTTCGGCTGGCGGCGGCGCCGTCGGTTTCTCGACGGGTTTGGGGTGCTCGGCCACCTTCGGTGGTTCCGGTTCGGGCTCCGGTTTCGGCTTGGTGCCGGGCTTGGCGTTCTGGCGTGCGATGCGTTCGCGTTCCGCCTTCTCGGCCGCAAGCTTGGCGCGCGCCAGGGCCCGCGCTTTTTCTTCTGCTTCCGCCTTGGCCCTGGCGGCGGCCAGCGCCACCTGGCGGCGCTGCTCGGCTTCGGCCTGCTCGCGCAGCAGGCGCGTCAGGCGATCGACCAGGCCGCTCATGCGCTGCTCGTCGCGCTGCAGGCGGTCGGCCTGCTTGCGCTGGTCGGACAGCTTGCTGGATAAATCCAACAGCAGCGCGCTGCGGCGCGACTTTTCCTTTTCCAGCAGCGCTTTCTGATCGCGCTGCTCGTCGGCGATTTCCTGCAACTCCTGCTGGGCGTTCTCGACCTTGTCGCGGTTGGCCTCGACCTGGGCCAGGTTGGTGCGCAGCGCGCCCAGCAGCTTGGCCTGGGCCTGCGAGACATAGGCCATCATCTGCAGGTCGCGGTTGATGCGGTTCGGGTTGTCGCCGGACAGCAGCAGCTTGATCCGGTCTTCGTTGCCAGCCACATAGTGCTCACGCAGCAGCTTGGACAATTGTTTTTTTTGATTAACAATTGTTTGGGCCAGCCGTTCCTGCTCCTGCGCCAGGCTGTTCACCCGGGTGCTGGTGGCATCCTGCTCCTCGGCCAGGTCGCGCAGGGCGCGGTTGGCGTCGGAAATGGAGGCCTCGGACTCCGCCAGCTCGTCGGCAGCGTCTTCCTTTTCGCTTTCGGTGCGGGCGATCTCGCGCTTGATGGCCTGCAGCCGCTGCTGGATACCGGCGCGCTGCTTCTCCGCCGTCAGCTTCTGGCGGCTGCGGTCGGTCTGGCGTTGGGCGTAAGCGGGACTGGACAGCGCGGCGGCCAGCAGCGCGCACAGGAGCGCGCTGCCAACTGACTTCATGGATGGCAAACGCAAACTTACTTCGCCTTCCCTTGGTTGGCCACGGCCGCCACGGCGGCGGCAATCGCTTCCTGGTCGCCCAGGTAATAGCTCTTGATCGGCTTGAGGTCGGCATCGAGCTCATACACCAGCGGCTGGCCGTTCGGGATATTCAGGCCGACGATGTCGGTGTCGCTGATGTTGTCCAGCATCTTGATGATGGCGCGCAGGCTGTTGCCGTGGGCCGAGATCAGGATGTTCTTGCCGGCTCGGATGGCCGGGGCGATTTCCTCGTCCCATGCAGGCATCACGCGCGCCACGGTGTCCTTCAGGCATTCGGTCAGCGGGATCTGCGACATCTCGAGGTTGGCGTAGCGCGGATCCTTGAACGAGGTGCGCTCGTCGTCGGGAGCCAGGGCCGGCGGCGGGGTGTCGTAGCTGCGGCGCCAGACCAGCACCTGCTCGTCGCCGTATTTGGCGGCCGTCTCGCCCTTGTCCAGTCCCTGCAGGGCGCCGTAGTGGCGCTCGTTCAGGCGCCAGTCGTTCTTGACCGGCAGGTACATCATGTCCATTTCGTCCATCGCCAGCCACAGGGTGCGGATGGCACGCTTGAGCACCGAGGTATAAGCCAGGTCGAAGGTAAAACCGGCGTCGCGCAGGGCACGGCCGGCGTTTTTCGCCTCCTGGATGCCCTTTTCGGTGAGGTCGACGTCGACCCAGCCGGTAAACCGGTTGGCCAGGTTCCAGGTGGATTCGCCATGGCGCATGAATACGATTTTGTACATAAGCTCTTCTTTAAAAGGTGCGATTGATATCCGGTCCAGCATCTATTTTATAATGCGCCGATTCAGTTCAACCATTGGAAGCCTTGTGAATTTCATTCTCGATAATATCTTCGTCGTGGCAATCGCCGTCATTTCGGGCGCCGCCCTGCTCTGGCCAGCCATGGCGCCGCGCGGCAAGCGCGCCTCCCCGCTGCAGGCCACGCAGATGATCAATCGCGGCAAGACCGTCGTTCTGGACGTGCGCAGTGCCGACGAATTTGCTGCCGGCCATGTGCGCGACGCAAAAAACATCCCGCTGGCAGACTTGAACAATCGTATCGGCGAGCTGGACAAGTCCAAGGGCCGCAGCTTCATCGTCGTCTGCCAGACCGGCGCCCGCGCCGACAAGGCAGTGCGCCTGCTGGCGGCCGCCGGCTTCGATGACGCGCATGCGCTCGAAGGCGGCTTGACGGCCTGGACCGCGGCTGGCCTGCCGGTGACCAAGTAACCAATGCCATTCAGGAAGGAAGCATCATGACCCAACACGTCGTTCTGTACCACACCGCAAGCTGCCCGTACTGCGTTCGCGCCGAGCGCCTGCTCGAAGCCAAGGGCGTGACCGCCATCGAACGCATCCGTGTCGACCTCGATCCGGAACAGCGCCAGATCATGATGCAGCGCACCGGCCGCCGTACCGTCCCGCAAATCTATGTGGGCGAGACCCACGTCGGCGGCTTCGACGACCTGTACGCCCTCGACCAGGCAGGCCGCCTGGACCCGTTGCTGCAAGGCCAGTAAATCCGCCAAAGTACGCCTGATTTGACAGGCTTTGGGCGGCGCGCCGGCGGGGGTATTTTATCCAAATTGATTTTGATACAATTGCCGTCGCGTTTGACCAAAGCACCGTGACGGCGCGTCCGTCCATCCAAAATTTCACGAAAGCGTTCCATGTCCGACGAAAACCTGCAACCAGTCTTCCAAATCCAACGCGTCTACCTGAAAGACATGTCGCTGGAGCAACCGAATTCCCCGGCGATCTTCCTCGAGCAGGAAGCCCCGACCATCGAAGTGTCGCTGGACGTCGGCGCCGACAGTATCGCCGACGGCATCTACGAGTCGACCGTGACCATCACCGTCACCGCCAAGGTCAAGGACAAGGTCGCTTTCCTGGTCGAAGGCAAGCAGGCCGGCATCTTCGAAGCCCGCAACATCCCTGCCGAGCAGATGGATCCGCTGCTGGGTATCGGCTGCCCGAACATCGTCTACCCTTACCTGCGCGCCAACATCGCCGACGTGATCAGCCGCGCCGGCTTCCCACCGGTGCACCTGGCCGAGATCAACTTCGAAGCCTTCTACCAGCAGCGCCAGCAAGCCATGGCACAGGCTGCCGAAGCTCCGGCACAGTAAGTCGTTCTTTCGCGGGCATCGCTAGCGGTGCCCGTGCTTGCCTTCCGGCGTCCACGGTATTACCCCGGTTTACCCGCGATTTTTGATCCGCGGATTTGATCCGATCTTTGGCTCGCCATGATCCCATCCCGTCTCCTCGCCAGCGTGCTCCTGTTGTCCGCACCGGCTGCGTTCGGCTTCGATTTCAAGAGCGTCGGCCCGGCCCCCGTGATCCTGTACGACACCCCCACCACCCGGGGCGCCAAGCTGTACATCGCGCCGCGCGGCATGCCGCTGCAGGTTGTTATCGGCTATGGCGACTGGGTCAAGGTGCGCGACGTGAATGGCGAACTGGCCTGGACCGAAGCCAAGGGGCTGGTGGCGCGCCGCAACGTCATCGTCAGCACGCCCGGCGCCAAGGTCTTCGCCGAAGCGGATGACACCTCCCCCGTCCTGATGACCGCCGACAAGGGCGTGGTACTGGAACTGGTCGACCCCAGCGCGATCGCCTGGGTGCGCGTGCGCCACCGCGACGGCATCCTCGGCTATATGCGCTCGAACGACCTCTGGGGCCTGTAATGTCGCCTGCTCAATAAAAATGCAAGAACAAAAACAACCATCCAAGATTACCGTCCTGGGCGCCGGTGCCTGGGGCACGGCCGTGGCCATTGCGCTGGCGGCCCGCCATGACGTGCTGCTGTGGGGACGCAATCCCGAACAGATGGCCGAAACCCAGGCTGCACGCGAGAACCTGCACTACCTGCCGGGCTTCCCGCTGCCCTCCAGCCTGCGCGTCGGCGCCGACTTCGAGGCCGCGCTGGCCCACGTGGTCGATGCCGATTCAGACCAAGCACCACTGCTGATCCTGGCCTGCCCGGTGGCCGGCCTGCGCCCGCTGCTGGGGCAATTGAAAGGCCACGCGATGTCTGGAGCGGCCCTCCCGAACGTGGTCTGGCTGTGCAAGGGCTTCGAAGCCGGCACCGGCCTGCTGCCGCACCAGGTGGTGGCGGAAGTATTGGGCGATTCGGTCGACGGCGCAGCGCTGTCGGGCCCGTCGTTCGCGCAGGAAGTCGCGCGCGGCCTGCCCTGCGCCCTGAGCGTGGCCTCGACTTCGAGCCAGCTGCGCGAACGCGTGGTCGCCGCGGCGCACGGCAACAACCTGCGCGTCTATGCCTGCGACGACATGGTCGGCGTGGAAGTGGGCGGCGCAGTAAAAAACGTGATGGCGATCGCCACCGGCGCGGCCGACGGCCTGGGCCTCGGCCTGAATGCACGCGCGGCCCTGATTACCCGTGGCCTCGCCGAAATCACCCGCCTGGGCGTGACCCTGGGCGCACAGCCGGGCACCTTCATGGGCCTGAGCGGCATGGGCGATTTGATCCTGACCTGCACGGGCGACTTGTCGCGCAACCGGCGTGTCGGCCTGGCGCTGGCCCAAGGCAAGCAGCTCGATACCATCGTGGCCGAACTGGGGCACGTGGCGGAAGGCGTGCCGTGCGCGAAGTCGGTGCGCGCGCTGGCCCGCCGGCTGGGCGTGGACATGCCGATCACCGAGGCGGTGGCGGCGGTGCTGTTCGATGGGGTGGCGGCGACGGAGATGGCGCAGCAGTTGCTGGCAAGGGATCCGCGGGATGAGTTGGCGTAACGGTTAGGTTATTGGCTGTTCAAGCAAACTTGGGTACCGGCCTGCGCCGGCACGGCGGTTTTAAGGGTGACGGCTTTAACGAATTCGGTGTCCCGCTAACAAAAAACAACGTCATCCCGGCGAAGGCGGAGTCAATGCCATTGGCATTGGCTCCGCAATTTCGTCGCGTATCGCTAACTCGTCAGAGCGCAGCGAAGCTTAATTGCCCGACCCACGCGGATTATTCGTCGGCCCACCGCCGCGCACCGGCCCCAGCAAAATGGTCATCAAGGCCACCGCGTCATGATTCGCCCGGATCGCATGCGGTTCCCCGCCCGCCAGGTAGACCATCTCGTTCGGCCGCAGGATCGTGGTGCGCCCATACGCGTCGAACGCGATCTCGCCTTCCAGGCAAACCAGGGTCATTTCCCCTTCAACCTTGTGTTCTGGCATGGGCTTTTCCTTCGGCAGCACCAGCCGGATCAATTCCATGTGCTCGGTCTTGATCAGGGCGATCGAGGTGAAATGCGCGATGTCGTCGTCGCTGCGCTGCAAGGCGATGCGTTCGCCTGAAACTGCATGTTGCAAGGCCATGTCGCCCTCCGTAATGAATGTGTTCTGTTATTCCGGCTCTTCGTGCTTCTCCGGCACCCCGCGCAGCCAGGTGACCAGCGCGAACGCGTCCTTCATGCCGCTGGCCAGTTGCGGCACCAGCAGTTCCGGCGCATTCAGCAGCAGCGGCACCTCGACCCAGACGAAAAAGCTCTTGAGCTTCAAGTATTCGACCAGCGGGTGATTCGGATCGACGCCCTTGGGGGGGCGCTGCAATTTATCTTCTTCCTGCAGGTCGCCGTAGGTAGACCGGAGATGCTTATTCTTCAACATTTTCGTGAAGCCTGTCGCATCGTTGACGAGGTGCTCGCGGATCGCCTTCAGGCGCGGCGCCGGCGGCAGGTACTCGCCGGCCCCGAACAGCAGGTTGCCGTTGGCCTCGATGTGGAAGTAATAGGTCGGCCCGCCGGCCGCACTCGGACGCCGCTTGTCGAGCGGGGCGATGCCGGCCGAGAAATGGGTTTTGTAGGGTCGCTTGTCCTTGGCGAAGCGCACGTCGCGGTGGATGCGGAACATCGCCTTCTTCGGATCGCAGCCTGCCACCTGTTTGTCGAAGGTCCCCAGCTCGCGGATCAGTTCGGTGAGAACGTCGAGGAATTCGGCGCGCAGGATGTCGTAGCGCGGCTTGTTCATGATGAACCAGGGACGGGTGTTGTTCTCGCTGAGCTCGCTTAAAAATTGCGTCAGGTCACGCAGGTGCATGCAAATTCCAAAAAAAAGAAAAATTACTGGGGCTGGCGCGGGCGCTTGCCCACGGTGACGGCAAGCGTGGACTCGCGGTTCCTGCGCATGATACGGAAGGGCGCCTTTTCGCCTGGTTCCAGTTGGGCGATGAGGTTGAGCATCTCGCTGGTATTGGCCACGGGCTTGCTGCCGACTGCCACCAGGATATCGCCCGGCTCGATGCCGGCGCGGTCGGCCGGGCCGCCGCGTACCACACCGGCGATGATGGCGCCGCTGTCGCGGCCCAGGCCGAAGCTCTGGGCCAGCTCGGGCGTGATGTCCTGGGATTCGATGCCGATCCAGCCGCGCACCACCGTACCGTGCTTGACGATCGAATCGAGCACGGTCTTCGCGGTGCTCACGGGAATAGCAAACCCGATGCCGACCGAGCCGCCGGTCTGGGAATAAATGGCCGAGTTAATCCCGAGCAGGTGGCCGTTGGTATCGACCAAGGCCCCGCCCGAGTTGCCGAAGTTGATGGCGGCGTCGGTCTGGATGAAATTCTCGAAGTGGTTGATGTGCAGGTTGTTGCGCCCCAGCGCCGAAATGATGCCCAAGGTGACGGTCTGGCCGACCCCGAACGGATTGCCGATGGCCAGCACCACGTCGCCCACGCGCGCGCGCTCCGGGTCGCCCAGCACCATCACCGGCAGGTTGCTGGCCGAAATGCGGATCACGGCCAGGTCGGTTTCCGGGTCGGTGCCGACGATGCGCGCCGGGATCTTGCGCCCGTCCACCAGGCCGACCTCGATGATGTCCGCGCCCTCGACCACGTGGTTATTGGTCAGGATAGTGCCGTCCGTGCTAACGATCACGCCCGAGCCGAGGCTGGCCAGCTGCTCGGCGGGCGGCATGCGGTCGCCGAAGAAACGGCGGAAAAAGGGGTCTTTCAGCAGCGGATGGGTCTCGCGCGAAGCCTTGCTGGTGAGGATGTTGACGACGGCCGGCATGGCGCGTCCGGCCGCCTCGCGGTAGCTGCCGCCCGCCGGCAGGACCGGCCCCTGCAGCACCGGCACGGCCTTGCCCGGCATGCTGCCGCTTCCGATCATGACCTGGGTCGGGGCCCGCGCTAGCCATTCGGGCCGCAAGGCAGCCACCACGAAATACAGTGCCAGCGCCACCGTGACGGTTTGCGCGAACAGCAGCCAGAGCCGCCGCAGCGGCCTGGCTGGCCGGATCTCATGGAGGGTGCCGTCTTTCACTTTCTCAGGGAGTCACGGATATCGCGCAAGAGCAGGATTTCCTCAGCCTCCACCGCGGTGATTTCGGCCGGCTTGCGGATACGGTTCACGATCCGCACCATTTGGAAGATGACAAACGCCAGCAGGATAAAGTTCAGGAGGACGGTCAGGAAATTCCCGTAAGCGAGTACGGCGCCGGCTTTCTGGGCCTCGACCAGCGGCAAGGTAGTACCCTGGCCGTTCAAAGGCACATAATAATTGGCGAAATCCAGGCCGCCCAACAACGCCCCGATCGGCGGCATGATGATGTCCTTGACCAGCGAATCGACGATGCGCCCGAATGCGCCCCCGATGATCACGCCGACAGCAAGATCGACGACGTTGCCACGTGTTACGAACGTTTTGAACTCGCCCATCATGCTCATGACCACACCTTTCATTATTATTGAGGCAAGGATGTCCATCATACCGTAAGCTACCGGGCGTGTATGCACGGCCTATAAAGAGCCCAAAAATGCTTCAAATTTCAAGCTTGTTGTGTCCGCTTGATAATTTTTTTCCAATCGGTATTGCCCTTCACATATAATTTTGTGTTGCTGGAAGCTCTTTACTAGATTCTTAAGGTTCGTATTTTCACGGAGTGGGGTTGGTATGAGTAACGAAAAACAGGTCGATTCAGGCCGACGCGGGCTGCTCGTCGCTACATGCGCAGCAGGTGGCGTCGTTGGAGTATCCACGGCGGGCGCTCTCGTCAGTACCTTCCAGCCATCCGAGCGTGCGAAAGCCGCCGGTGCTCCGGTCGAGGTCGACATCGCGGACGTCAAGCCGGGGGAAATGAAGGTCGTCGAATGGCGCGGCAAGCCGGTCTGGATCCTGCGCCGCACGCCGGAAATGATGGCCGCCCTCGAGAAGGATTCGGGCGATCTGGCCGATCCGAATTCCGAAAAAGAGTACCAGCTGCCGACACCGGCCTATGCCAAGAATCCCTACCGCGCGCGCGCCGAGCACAAGGAAGTGCTGGTCACGGTCGGTATCTGCTCCCACCTCGGCTGCTCGCCGTCGTCGCGCCTGGCAGCAGGCGCCCAGCCGAACCTGCCGGACAACTGGCCGGGCGGCTTCCTCTGCCCTTGCCACGGTTCGACCTTCGACCTGTCGGCCCGCGTGTTCAAGAACAAGCCGGCGCCGACCAACATGGATGTCCCACCGTACATGTATCTGTCCGATACCCGCATGGTGATCGGTAAAGACGAGAAAGGCGAGGCGTAACATGGCAGGCGCATTCAAAGAAACGACGCTCCCGGCGACCGCACCGGCCGGCCACAAGGCCCTGGCCTGGGTCGACGACCGCTTCCCGCTGTCCAAACTCTGGAACGACCAGTGGGGCAAGTACTACGCTCCGAAAAACTTCAATTTCTGGTACATCTTCGGCTCGCTGGCCATGCTGCTGCTGGTGCTGCAGATCATCACCGGCATCTTCCTGACCATGCACTACAAGCCGGACGCCAACCTGGCCTTCGGTTCGGTCGAATACATCATGCGCGAAGTACCGTGGGGCTGGCTGGTGCGCTACATGCACTCGACCGGCGCCTCGATGTTCTTCATCGTGGTCTACCTGCACATGGCGCGCGGCCTGATGTACGGCTCGTATCGCAAGCCACGTGAGCTGATCTGGATCTTCGGCTTCGCCATCTTCCTGTGCCTGATGGCGGAAGCCTTCTTCGGCTACCTGCTGCCATGGGGCCAGATGTCGTACTGGGGCGCGCAAGTGATCGTCAACCTGTTCGGCGCCATTCCGCTGATCGGTCCTGACCTGTCGCTGTGGATCCGCGGCGACTACGTCGTGTCGGACGCCACCCTGAACCGCTTCTTCGCCTTCCACGTCATCGCGCTGCCGCTGGTGCTGCTGGGCCTGGTTGCCGCCCACCTGATCGCGCTGCACGAAGTCGGCTCGAACAACCCGGACGGCATCGAGATCAAGGACAACCTGGGCCCGGACGGCCACCCGGTGGACGGCATCATGTCGCACCCGTACTACTCGGCGAAGGACTTCTTCGGCGTGTCGGTGTTCCTGCTCATTTTCTCGGCAATCGTGTTCTTCGCGCCTGAGATGGGTGGCTACTTCCTGGAGTACAACAACTTCCTGCCGGCCGATTCGATGAAGACGCCGTCGCACATCGCCCCGACCTGGTATTTCACGCCGTTCTACTCGGTGCTGCGCGCCACCACCGCCGACTTCATGTACGTGCTGATGGCAGCCGTGGCCGCCTACGTCGTGTTCATCTGGCTGAAGTCGCGCCTGGCTTACCGCACCAAGCTCATCATCGCCGTCATCGGCCTGGTGATCGTCATCGGCATGCTGCCGCAGGTGCTGGATGCGAAGTTCTGGGGCGTGGTGCTGTTCGGCTCGTCGGTGGTGATCATCGCCTTCCTGCCGTGGCTCGACCACTCGCCGGCACGCTCGATCCGCTACCGCCCGAACTGGCACAAGACCGTGTTCCTGCTGTTCGCAGTGATCTTCGTGGTGCTGGGCTACCTGGGTACCCAACTGCCGACGGCGACTTTCACGATCATCTCGCAAGTGGCGACCCTGCTGTACTTTGCGTTCTTCCTGTTGATGCCGTGGTGGAGCACGATGGGCCGGTTCAAGCCGGTTCCGACGCGCCTGACCTTCACGCCACACTAATCGAAGAACAAGAGCACAAGGACATCACATGAAATTCTTTGCGAAGAAACTGATCGCAGTCCTGGCGCTGGTGCCGGGACTGGTTTTTGCCTCCGAAGGCGGCTATCCGCTCGAGCCCGCGCCCGAGCGGGCCGACATGTCGTCGCTGCAGAACGGCGCCAAGCTGTTCGTCAACTACTGCCTGAACTGCCACTCGGCATCAAGCATGCGTTACAACCGCCTGCGCGACCTTGGTCTGACGGAAGAACAAATCAAAGCCAACCTGTTGTTTTCGCAAGACAAGGTCGGCGGCATGATGACGACCGCCATGCGCCCGGACGATGCCAAGGCATGGTTCGGCGCCATGCCGCCTGATTTGTCGGTGATCGCCCGCGCGAAATCGTCTCCGGCCGGCAGCGGCGCGGACTACCTGTACACCTACCTGCGCACTTTCTACGCCGACAGCGCACGCCCGACCGGCTGGAACAACATGGTCGTGCCGAACGTGGCCATGCCGCACGCCATGTGGCAAATGCAGGGCATCCGCACCGCCAAGTTCGAGGAAGTGGCCGATCCGCACGAGGCTGGCAAGAAGGTCCACAAGTTCACGGGCTTCGAGCAGGTCACGCCAGGCACGATGAGCCAGCAGGAATTCGACACCGCCACGGCTGACTTGGTTGCCTACTTGAGCTGGATGGCTGAGCCAGCGCAAGACACGCGCAAGAAGTTGGGCGCTATTGTGTTGTTATTCCTGTCCCTTTTCGCTTTCCTGGCCTGGCGCCTGAACGAATCGTACTGGAAAAACGTCAAGTAAATTCGCTTTCATTGCCCGGTTGGCTATAATACGGGCAATCATTTTTCGGGGTGAGTCGCTAGGCGCTTCACCCCTTTGTTTCTTAAGGAACTATAAACCATGATGGTTCTCTACTCCGGCACCACGTGCCCGTTCTCCCAACGCTGCCGCCTGGTCCTGTTCGAAAAGGGCATGGACTTCGAGGTGCGCGACGTCGACCTGTTTAACAAGCCGGAAGACATTTCGACCATGAACCCGTACGGCCAGGTGCCGATCCTGGTCGAGCGCGAACTGATCCTGTACGAATCGAACATCATCAACGAGTACATCGACGAGCGCTTCCCGCATCCGCAACTGATGCCGGCCGACCCGCTGATGCGCGCCCGTGCCCGCTTGATGCTGTTCAACTTCGAAAAAGAGCTGTTCGTCCACGTGCACGTGCTGGAAAGCGAGCGCAACAAGACGAACGACAAGAGCCACGACAAGGCCCGCACCGAAATCCGCGACCGCCTCACCACCCTGGCTCCGCTGTTCCTGAAGAACAAGTACATGCTGGGCGACGAGTTCTCGATGCTCGACGTCGCGATCGCCCCGCTGCTCTGGCGTCTGGACCACTACGGCATCGAACTGTCGAAGACCGCGGCCCCGCTGATGAAATACGCCGAGCGCATCTTCTCGCGCCCGGCCTATATCGAAGCGCTGACCCCGTCCGAAAAGGTCATGCGCCGTTAAATCGACGCACTGATGCGGCGTGGCGGGCTTGATGTCCGTCACGCCGCATCGCCGATCCGGTACACGCCAGTTTCGGACGCGCTCGAGGCGATTCCAGTAAACTGCGTGGACGAACAGTATTGTTATCAACCAGAACCAATGTCAGACATCTCCACCAAGCCCTACCTCCTGCGCGCCATCTACGAATGGTGCACGGACAGCGGCTACACCCCTTACCTCGCCGTCAAGGTCGACGCCGCCACGACGGTTCCGATGGAATACGTGCGCAAGGGTGAGATCATCCTGAACATCAGCTACGGCGCCACCTCGGGCCTGAAGATGGACAACGACGCGATCCATTTCCGCGCGCGCTTCAACGGCGTCTCGCGCGAGCTGTATATCCCGGTGCAGAACGTGCTGGCGATTTACGCGAACGAGAACGGCCAGGGGATGGCGTTCGAGGTGGGGGCGACGGCTTCCGAGTCGGTGTCTTCGGAGAGTGTCGAAGAAACGTCGGCGCCAGCCTTGTCGGCGGTGCCGGACAGGCAGCAGGCGGAAGCTTCGCTTGAATCGGCAGCGTCGCCAGATGACAACGATGAGCCGCCCAAGAAGGGTGGGCGTCCAACGCTGACCCGGATCAAGTAAGGTATAATTCTTGTCCTAAAGATCACGCCGGCTTAGCTCATTTGGTAGAGCAGTTGATTTGTAATCATCAGGTGGCCAGTTCGAAACCGGCAGCCGGCACCAGCATCCTCAAGCATTGAGCCCAGCCTTTTGGCTGGGCTAAGTGCTTTCTGAGCCTTATGTAGGGCTTGTGTAGGATTATGGCGAGTTCGCATATTCGTTGTAAGGACGAGCCTACAAAACTATGGCGTCCGGCATGCATACCCGCACTTGAGCTTCCCAAGCTTACGATGAGGGTTCGATTCCCTTCACCCGCTCCAGTGAAAAGCGGGGAAGTTTGCGTTTTCTCTGCAGTACCTAGATGGCTCCGCGCTTCGTATTCCAGTGACACGAACTTCGGCCCAATCGAACCGTAGCTTTCCCGCTTAAAGTCGCTCATAGCCCCCAACCTTCAATCGAACAAGATGCGTTGATGTTGTCAGGTTCGATCGGGCGTGGTTGCAAAATGCTTCCTGAGCTCGCATTGCGCATGCAGGGCGTGAGTTAGCTAAACCGGGTACCTAACAGCAGCGAACCTGTTAGGTGCAACTGATCACCTAACCACCGTTCAGCGCGGTTAGGTGATGGGTTCAAAGGGGGTCTCGACCCGTCACCTAATGGCAGGGTGGAGGTATTTTTACCCCGAGGTGATGATTCATTAGATCTGCAGCTGAGATAGGTTACTTTTCCTCATTTCATCACGATCCTTCCTGCGGCGATAATTCGGTCAAGGCTCTCCCCCGTAACCCGGGTGGCGCGAGCGCCGATCCGGACCAGCTCGAGCTCGCCGCGTGCGGCCATGCGATAGATCGTCGCCCGGCAGACGTCGAGGCGCTTCATCGCGTTGCTGATCTTGTGCAGTGTCTGGTCCATTCTGTCCTCCTCCAGTGTTGTTGACGCGCCGGCGCCGAAATGGCCCGGCCGACACTACCCTACAACGAGAGCTCAGCTACTGGACTGGACCAGGCGGAGCACCGGGGGCCTCGGAAAGATACCGGCGAAGATCTTGGCTACCTCGACCATCTGTGCATGCTTTTCTGGAGCCGTCCGTTTCAGAGCGCGCAGCATCTCGATTTCCAGCCGTGTGAGCTTATTGACGTCTGGGCTGTTGTGGTTCATTTGCCACCTCCCGTAATAGTCTTGATCAGGCGAAGCGAGGGGCGCTGACACGCCGGATGTGCGTCAGCCCAGGCCGTCGACATTCTGAGCATCTCGCCGCGCGCTCGCTGATCCATCAGCTGGAGGTTGCGGAGCACCTGGGCCTCCAGTGAGGAGAGCTTGCTTGCATCAATACCGTCCCCGTTCATGCTTCACCTCCGGCCAGTAGCAACAGGTCATCTGCGATCTCGTCTCCAAGCTGCGCACACGCGCGAAGGTTGTGGAGCTTGGCTGCCTCCGGGAGGATATTCATGGTCCCCAACAGCGAGCACATGGCATTGGCACGCGCTGTGACCTTCTCGATTGCCGCGGTGCGATCCTCAGGCGACCCGAAAAGCACCTTCGCGGCCTCCTCAAATCCTCGCTCCCATTCGGCCAGCAAGTGATCGAACTCTTCGCGAGTGGCGTCATTCGCGCAAAAGTCGCAGCCGCGACCGGTCTCGAAAAAGGAGGTGATGGTAGCTCGGGCGTCGTCGCGCCTTGCTTGAATGGTTGGCGTCTTGGAGCTCGGGCCGCTCCATTCAAGAGCACATTCGCGACCTGCGGCGCGTGCCTTCTGTTCCGGTGAGAGGTACCTCATCATGACCGGCCTCCCTTGATTAGCCTGCAGGGGGCCGGTACGTGGGCACTCTGGGCCGGGCTGTCGTTGGTGGCGGCAAGCATCAGCGAGACAGGGCGCCGCGCAGGGAACGCTTTCGCCATTGCATCGAGCACGAGGAGCATCTCGGCCTGCTTGCGCGGCTCCATGGCGCGAAGCGCGGCAAGGGAGCGTTGTTCAAGACGGGAATTTGGGGTTGGAGTAGCGCCAGGCATGTGAACCTCCTTTGTCAGCGGTTAGGACCGCAGTCCCGTCGCCAAACGGGGAGAGCGGCAAGTGGCGAGGTTGGCGAACCGGCGACAAAGGCAACCGGCATACCCGAAGGTATCCCCACCACCGCCGCTCATAGGAGATGCAGTGGCCGGACGAAAAAAAGCCGCCTGACAGCGGTTGTCCGCCCTTGTCTATTAGAGTCGCCAAACTCGTTCCCCTTTTTCTCGGGGACGTATTCAGATTACGGCAGGAAGATTTTTTCGTCAAGCGATCGACAACCGTACGCACTACCTCTTAAGAGCTAGTCTTGCGACATGCAGGAGCCCCCTTCGTGGCGCAGCACTAGCGAATTGTTAGGTGGCAGTGCTGAGAGGTGGCGGCAAGCGCGATGCCTCTAAGACAGGAATCAATTCCCAGGCGATGAGATTGCCATTTGGTAGCACGACATCCTCTCCTGTAAGGATACTCTGTGCGAATGCCTGCACGACATCAGCATTGACGCTGCGGCCTAAAACCGCCTGCTCGTCCCGAGCGCAATACCAGATCCCACCCAAGGGTTCCCATCTCGTATTGCTGACGTGGACTGGATAGAACGCGCCGATGGGTCTCCCATGGTCTTGGGCTCGACTTCCAAAGACCAAATGAATGGCCGCGGTTAGCGGGAAAAGAACGCCTTCGATATTCCGTCTGTGCTGGGGAAGTGGTCTGTAGGCCATGATGATCGAGTTCTCGATAATTTACGCTGCTGGGTGTCTTCAGACATTTGAAGCCGGTTTGGATTGGTATTCAGACGATGTGCGCGGCTACGTCTTCAGCCCAGCAGATGAGAGGATCTTTGCTTCGATTACACCTTTCGTCATGCATGCCGGCTGAGTGGATGTCGGCGCCGAGGGGCTCTTTGTCGAGAAGTCGATAGCTCCAGACGTTTGGCCAACCGTATTGCCGTTGAGTGCAGTGAGCGTCGTTCGGACGTCTAGGATGTACTTTGTGTTAACGACGACGCTTGTGCTCGTACCTTCGGGTGCAACATAGATATTGGTCCGGCCGTCCAACTTGGTTATGCGATTGACGTCGACGGGCTGTCCCAGAGTGGTCGCCGTACGGTAATTGACGGAATCAGCCGTCGCATACTGAGTCGTGCCGTCAGCGAACATGCTGTTCGACGATCGAGCGGTACGACCGCAGTCAACAAAGTCAGATGGACGAGTGCTGCTGAAGGAGATATTGATGAGACGCGAGTTCTTGTCAATATTGTTGATCACAAAGAAATCGCTGCTGAGTTCGCGTACCAATTGATCCCAAACCGCATCAAAAGGCCGATCCACCTTTGCTGAGTTGACAACGCCAACCGCGGTAGGCGGGTTGTAATTCATCGAAGTTGCGCATCCGGAAGCCAAGCATACAGCTGTTACAGCTACTGCCCAGTTTTTCATTTTTCTCTCCGACAGCGGCATCGGTGCGTGCCGTTCGCTCACTAATATTACGCCTGAGCCTGTCACGGAGAGTAGGAAAAAACCTGTGAGTGGCGGTTACCCAACAAAGGCAAAATGGCTAGCTCTAAATGTTAAATCGAAACAATGGCGCGGCGCAAAAACACTATTGGCCGCAGCCAGCCCGCTGGAGCATGTTTAGCGCCAAAGGCCAACCTAGTGTTTTTTGGCAGTCGAAGTCGGCGATCTTTCAAAGTGTCAGTTATTAAGAAATACGCTCTCCCATCGGAAGCCCGGCTGTCCTAAGCGGCGTTGAGCATGGTCCCAAACGCAGGTTGCCACATAGGTCGCCAAGAAAATGCAGCCCTTTTTATTTAGGAGATCCCATGTCTGACACATTCCTCACCAAGGAAGAGCTGGTCACTCTCACAGCCCGGAAGTACAAGCGGCAGCAGATCGAGCAGTTGCGGAAGATGGGCATCCCGTTTTGAGTCAACGCGATCCATGCGCCAGTCGTCCCGCGCTCGGCCATTGATGGACCGTCAAAAACCGTCACGCTGCCGAAGCCGAAGTGGGAGCCGAAAGACTAGATCTTCCTCATCGCTCAGAGACATTATGCCTTTTTCTCAGCAATCAAACGAAGGGCTCAGCCAGCTCGCATAAATACAGCAACCCATGTGTCTTCCTAAGCTGACTGCAGCCACGAGTAACTTCGCGTTGCCAAGCTCAATTGCAGCTAACGAACAAACTCAGACCACTGCTCGTAACTCTAGCGAAAGCATGTATATCTAAGGTACTGCATAACTAACGTCAACTATCATCCTAGTTAGGTTTGTTGAAATAAATCCGTTATGCAGCGCTCCAATGGTGTCGCCGTGCTCAGAAAAATTAATCGTGTTTCTATCCGTTCGAACGTTCCATAGCTGTTTAGGGAACACAGAAATCTTTGCTGGAGCTAAGCGTGCGGAGTAAAAGTGCACACTTTGGTAGTCGTACTTCACCCCGCTTAATTCTTCGCGCGGCCCGTCGATCATTGGGTAAGCCAAAGTCACGATTTGCTCTATTGGGATGGAAAAATTGAAACTTCCGATTGAAAGCGGCGGATAGCTTGAAGGCGCACTAGAAAATCCGAGTCTCGCCGCCTGATCCCTACTTTTCGGCCAAGGCTGTGCTTCAGCGATCTGCTCATTTTGGAGGTCATGTGTTACATATCGGGAAAAATGTCCGATAGCAATCTTACCTCGTTCTGTATTCGAGCACGACGGAATTAATTTTATTGATGCACCAAGCGAATACGGACCACGAGTAGCTCCATCATCTGCACTGGTCACATTTAACCACGTTGGAACCGAAAGTTGCGCTCCTATTTCTGGCGTTGCAGCGGCTTTGTCGAAACAGTCAGCACTAATTGCCGAGTTCACCGTTATGATAGTTGTGCCAGTGCCTAATGGTTGTCGGGGCGTGTGAATGCCAGGATTAAGAAAATCATCGAGAAAGGCAATACTCAATATACGACCACCCAAAGAATGTCCAATGACAACCAACTTGCTGTCAGGATTTGCTGCTTTTACCTTTGCTGCGATATCTTTAAGGTCGACACGCAATCCGTTTCCTGAGCTTGGACCGGTAGCCAATCGATCAGCTGCCCGAGCGCGATCACCTATAGAAAGGACATTTAGAATTTTTGAACCACGAACAGATTCGCCTTGCCAGCCAACGTAAATGCCCAATACTTTAGGCATCACTCCTTTCTTATTAAGAAGATGTCTGCGCTCTAGTTGATCAACAAATCGCCCCATCAGAAAATCGAAAGCTCCTGCGTTCGTACCAGGAGCATCTGTAGAATCATCTGCGTTGTTATGCCAGCCATGAACATATACGACCGCATAAAGCGGCTGGCCCGTAGCGGAAAGTGCATTCAAACGATTGATTATTGCGCGCTTCTGCTCGCCATCAAACTTATCATTAGTGCTGCTGGAGTACTCAAGCCATGCTCGATGATAAGACACGGTGCGCCATTTTGATGGATTAGTGCCGGTAAGATCTGCTTTCCATCCATGGCGTTCGACAAGAACATTTCTTACCTCTACAGCCCTAGCTAGTTGTTCGCTAGTGCAAGGAGGCGTCTCGCAAACGGGATGATAAGAGATGTTAGGAACGCTGGAGCAGGATGCCTGGACGAAACAAAAAAGTAGAGCCGTAAGCAAGCGAAAGCTTCTCATAGTTTGCCCCGTCAGTTTGTCATTGCTGTACGTTACTGCGATATTCGTCGATGCTGAAAAGTCTGCCACATCTCTCAATCGAGCAACGATCTCTCGTTGGAGATAGATTCGGCTGTCTCAGAGCATTGAGTCAGCTTGAACGGTAACGCTTAAATAGCACTCAAAAACGTTCAGTTATGGCCGGCCGTCAATCATGCAAATATATGATTTTAATGAAAATTCACGATTAAAAGCGTTTAGAAACAATAAGGTCTATGATTGCCGGTAGCTCTTCCATAAACCGCGGGAAAGGGCTGTGGCACCACCTACGAAGCTTGACTCCAAGGAGGTACTGACTATGGGATATCAGACTAAGCCCTAGACCGCGTGATCTGGCGCCGGGAGATCCAGGAAGCAGCCCACGTATCGAGCGAGACGATCCGGCGCTGGATGCGGGATGGCAAGCTGCCGGTGCCCGATGTGAACCTGTCCTTCCGCACGAAGGGGTGGCGGGAGTCTACGCTGCGCGCGGCCGGCATCAATCTGTTCTGACTCGGAAAGAGCGGGCATCGAATGCCTGGCTTAGGCTGCGCAAAGGGGTCGCATCTGCTCGAACTAGAGCCGCTTAGGAGAAACGCATGCCGAAGAAGTCACTCGCCGAGAGGGAATCGCTGGCCGACTGGGCGCGAAAGAGCCAGGGCACGCCACCAGCCAAGCATCCCAGGTCCATGTGCTTGGCGCCCGAGGATCTGGCAAAGCATCCCCGCTATCTGCCGGTCACGGTCTGGGTTGAGCTTCTACTCGGTGAGCACAAGCCACACTACAACACGGTCCTCAGGTGGGTGCACGAGGGCTTCATCCATCCTCAACCCATCAAGATCGGGCGGATCTGGTGCGTCCAGAAGGATGCGCGGTACATCCCTGACTAGCATCTCTGCACTCTCCTTAAGATGATCACACCCTACTACCTGCAGCAGTGTTCTTGCCGTAGAGAGCGCATTTACTGTATGGGCATACAGTATTATCTCGGCATGGGCTTTAAAGAACCTTTGACGACAGGCCAGCTCCGCGAGATCCAGCTATTTCTCTCTAATGCAACGCAAATCAACAACGATGGATGTTCTAGTTTGATGATTTGTAATCATCAGGTGGCCAGTTCGAAACCGGCAGCCGGCACCAGCATCCTCAAACATTGAGCCCAGCCTTTTGGCTGGGCTTTTTGCTATTTCCCTTCAGCGGACATCGCCCTTGTCGTTTGCGGTCGGCAGCAATCCGATCCAGGGTTTGCCTTACAGTGTCGATTCACATCCTGGCGCGCCGGCCACACGGGCGCGTCGTGAAGCCCTCCAGATGAGGCCAAGCAAATGCATACTGCACAGCAAGGCTCCCCCCACGCGCAGCGCGGACGAACAGGGAGGCTGCTGCAACCAGCAGCAGCCATAACAACGCGGTGCGGGTATGAGCAATATTCGCAGCCGGAAGCTCCAGCTGGGGATATGGAGGTGGACACGGTGGCGGGCGCGCTGTTCTTGCCGGCGGCGCATTCCACGCCAAAGCGCGGAGGATTGGGTCATGGCGTCGACTTCCCGCAGTGATCAAGGCTTAAACGTGGCCGCCAGCGTTCAGGTAGACCGACACGAAGCGCTCGAAGTTCAGATACCGTTGGTGCGGATAATGGTTCGGCTGACCCGGTCCCTTCGGCAGGGCCGCCCAGGTCCGGGCCACCTTCGGCATCACGGCGGCAACCTGGCCCTCCTTGATTTGCTCGATCACACCCAGACTGCGCAGAATCTCGACCGCAATCAGGTCCTGGGTGCGCGGCGAAAAATCTGTCAGGCCTAACTTGCCGCCATGATGCTCCCAAGTAGGCTTGGTGATCTGGTACATTCCCGCCGCCGTGGTCTTGCCATCGAAACCCGGCCCCGGGTGCGTCGAGGTGTCGGTAAAGCGCCAGCGGTCGTTTCTACGTCCCTTTAACGCGCCATACTTGAAGTCATATCCGCCCCCCTCCGCCACAGCGATTGCCTTCATGAAGGCAGCGACGTTGGGGTGTGATAAATACGCCTCGTTCTCTGCAAGACGATTATTCATGCGCAAGTTCATGACGCCTCCTCATACGATGCTGCCCGACGGCAGACCTCAAACTCATCTTAGAAAACGGTTCGGGTGAACCGTTGAGAAAGCGCAGAAGCACGCGGCAGTTCGATCATCGTCATGGAAATGGAACAACCAGCTTGCGGTCGAGCAAAGCTGTTCGTCCAGGAAATGCTTGTATGTCGGCCAGCAAAACTGCGCCAAAATTCATGATTGCAATATTGATTGCACCACGATTTTGCCCGATGCCATAGTCGCCCAAAGCTGATGGTAAGGTTTCCAAGTTACCAAAAATAATCGCGCAACCGGAGACACGATGTCCACAGTACGCACTTTGACGGCAGCCGGCACATGGCCGCCGTTCGCTGGCAACCGGGCAGGCGGTACGCTTCGCGATCGATGCAGCGCGCGTCTCGCTGTTCGACCCGGCCACCGGAAAGCGCGTCTGAAGGCAGATGCCAGTGCTCCACGAATACAGTATGCTTCAGTGTTTTTCGAATAAGCGTTTAGGCAATAAGGCTCGTCATTGGCAACATCAAGGACGTAGCGCGTCTCGCCGGGGCCGGTCTCGGCACCGCCTCGCGCGTGGTCAGCGGCAAGGGCTCGGTCTCCCCGGCCACGCTCGAACGCGTGCGCAAGCGATCGACGAGCTCGGGTTCCGCCCCTCGCATGCGGCGCGCGCCCTGCTGTCCGGCACCAGCCGGATGATCGGCGTCTACATCCCGGTCCTGAACGGTATCTTCTACACCCCGATCCTGCAGATCATCGACACCGAGCTGCGCGCCGCCGGCCTGCACATGGTGGTTGCCTTCGGCGTCGGCCTGGGCGATGCGCGGCGCCAGGCGATGGAAGGCATCTAGTTCCTGATTGAACGCGGCTGCGATGGCTTGATCATGATGACCAGCGCGCTCAGCGACGGGGACCTGGCCACCCTCGGCGCCAAACGGCGCCAGCTGGTGGCGCTGAACCACGAAATCACCGGCATCCCGGAGCAGTGCTTCACGGTCGACCACACGCTAGGCGGCCGGATGGCTGCGCGCACCCTGCTCGAGCATATCTCGGGCGTGTCGAGCACGGCGGTGACGGCGGCGTCGCGGTAGAAGCGGCGCAGGCAGGCGTCGGCCGCCCCAGCCGATTCGCGCGCGGCGGCCACCATCGGCCACGTTGCGACCAGACCGCGCAGCACCAGGGGTCGGTGGCCTCGAGGATGTCCGGGCCAAGGTCGCGCTGGCTCAAGCCGGCGACCTCGCGGATTGCTCAGGCTGCGGGCAGCTTAGCCTTTGGCAGCATTGCGTGCATTTTTGCGCTCGATCAGCGCGCGGAAGTTCGACAGCGACGCCAGCTGGAAGAAGATCGCGGCCAGGTAGCCCTGCTTGTGCAGGCTGTCCAGCGCCGCCGCATCAAGTTTGTTCAGGTTTTCTTCGTGGATGGTGGAGAAGCCGGTCATGCGGTGCTGCGAGCCGTCGTTGAGCTGCACATCGAGCGCAAACGATTCGAGCAGGTCGTGCTTCACCAGCGCCTCGACGAAGGCGGTATTCGACTGCAGGCCCTCATGCACGGTGACCAGCATCGAATTGATGTTCTCGAGGTAGGGCGTCATGCCGCCATGCTCCAGGAAGATCGGCTCGCCCTCGGTCTTGCTGATGCGCGGGCTGTCGATGTCAATGTGGATCATCAGCTCGTCGCCGTGCTTGCCGATCAGGAAAGGCAGGCGCTCCACCAGAAGCGGGATGGTGGTGGCGTCCCAGCCGCTCTCGGTCAGGAACAGGTTTTCGTCGTTCTCGAAGCCAAACAGGGCGACCGGCTCGAAGGGCTGGTCTTCGGCGGATTTGGTAAAGACGATTGGGTAATGCGCCTGCAGCAGGCGGAACTCGCCGGCGAAGGTTTGTACATAAGGGTGGCTGTCGCCCAGGTCGCGGCCATGACGGGTGATCACGCGCAGGTCTTTGTGTTCGATGTTATTGAGCAGTACAGGGTTTGCCATTACGGTGTCTCTTTATCGGTTGTCGTTAATGCTTGTGCAGCCCATGGCGCAGGATGTGCGCGATGAGCGTGCGGTTATCGGGCAGCGCAGGCAGCATCTTGCGCGTCAGGTCGGCCGCCTGGCGGAAGAATGCATCCGCCATCTCGCCATTGCCTTCGCCGGCGCGGTCACGCCGCACTAGGCCCGGCTCAGGGAGAAATCCCATCCCGTACAAAATATACTGGTAACTCGCCGCCGGGAACACCTCCTGGATGAGATTAAAGTCGTAGCGTGAGGGCGGAGGGTGCGTCCACAGCGCCAGCAAGTGGTGCAGGCGGCCCGGAATCGTATCGGCGCGGCGGTTGTCCCGCAGTAGCCGGTGGGGTTACTGGCCCCCTCGCGGCGGCTCAGGACATAGTGCAGCATGAGGAAATCGATCACCCGCTCCCAACGTTAGGTGAAGGTCTCGTTGAACATCGGGGGGGCAAGGGGGGCTTGCCCTTGGGCCGCGCGCTCGGCAAAGGCCGGCAATGCGCGCTGGATCGATAAAGTGAGGTGATTGCAGAGTCGCTGTCATGAAACGATACAGGCAGTTGCCCTGGAACTGCCCGCGGCCGTCATTCACCGTTTTTTACACTCCAGACCGCGGAATGCGCAGTTCATCGCAATCGCTCCGGGAGCATGCCGCTTGCGTCTTATAGTGGTCCCATCGACATCCCATCCGGAGAACAAGCATGAAACAATTCTTGAGCGCCGCGGCCGTGGCCGCCACCTTCGCCCTGCTTGCCAGCCCTGCCCTTGCCGACGAGGTCGTGCGCGAAACCCGCAACATCGATGCCAGGGTGACGAAGGTAAAACTGGGCGGCGTCGTCGATCTCGTGCTGCGTCAGGGCGCTACCCCTTCGCTGGTGGTGTCGGGCGACCGCCGCTACGTGCAGCGCATTACGACGTCCCAGCGCGGCGATACGCTGGAAATCGGTACCGAATCGTTCAATTCCCGCGACGGCAACCGGCACGAGAAACTGCGCGCCGAGCTGACCGTGCCGAACCTGAGCGAGTTCGCCTCGCAGGGCGTGGGGGCATCGACCGTCACCGGCTTCTCCGGTGATGCGTTGAAGGTGGCGCTCGATGGCGCCGGCTCGGTGACGATGAGCAGCAACTACCGCACGATCGATGCTCGCCTTGGCGGCGTGGGCGGCCTGACCCTCAACGGCGTGCGCGCCGAGCGCCTCGACCTGAACCTGCGCGGCGCCGGACGCATCAGCGTCACCGGCGAAAGCAAGCTGCTGCACGCCAAGCTGGCAGGCGTCGGCAGCCTCGAGGCGCAGGGACTGCGCGCCGACACGGTCGACCTCGACATGAGCGGACTGGGTGGCGCGACCGTGCACGCGAGCCGTGCCGCCGATGTCGACCTGAGCGGCATGGGCTCTGCGACCGTCTACGGCAGCCCGTCGACCCGCAAGGTCAATACCAGCGGCATGGGCAGGGTGGCCTGGAAATAAGCCGGCGCGTGCGCGGTGCGTGCCGCTAGCGCCGTGTGTCTTTGGGGACCATGGCGTTGCGCACTTCTTTCACGCCCGGTACGGCGCGCGCAATCTGTGCCGCTTTCACGGCGCTCTCCGGTGATTCGATGAAGCCGCTGAGCTGCACGGTCCCCTTGAAGGTCTCGACCTGTACTTCGGTTGCCTTGACCTCCGGGTCGGCAGCGAAAGCGGCCTTGACGCGGCTGGTGATAACGGCATCGTCGATGTATTCGCCGGTGCCCTGGCGCGTGCTGGTCGGCGCGCAGGCGGTGAGTGCCGCGAGCAAGAGGCCGGCGAGGATGAAGTGGCGACGGTAGGAAAGGTTCATGGCGGGCTCCCAAGAGAAGTCGAATCAATTCATTCTCCCGGGCGCCGCATCCCTGCGTTTGATGCTGAGCAAACGTGCAACCGGACCTTTTTTCAACCAGGATTGTTCGCTGCCAGCACCGGTGCGGCTTCCCCGGACGGGACCGCCGGCTTCAGGGCATAGCCGCGGCGCGCAATGTCGCGCCCGATGATCACGCGCAGGCCCGCAGGCGCGCAGTTGGCCACCTCTTGCAGGGAGACGGCGCCGAACCGGGCCGCCAGCCGCTCAGCCAGCGCGCGGTTCGCTGTGTCGTACTCGATGCGCGTGCTGGGCACGCCGAAGCCCGGTGCGTTCGACAGGCGTGTCACCTTCCATTCGGCCGTGCCGAGCTGGCGTGCCAGCGTGCGCGCCATCCCCTGCACACCATTGCCGTTGCGTATTTCAACCGTGACCGGGGCGAGGTCCCCCGGCGCCGCGGGTAGCGGAGCCGGCAGCGGGCCGGGCAGCGGCAACGACGCCGGGCCGCGCCGCAACTCCAGCATGCCATTGGCGCCCACGTGCAATTGCACCTGGCTCCAGCCCGGTTCCTCGCGGGTGGGCGATTTGACGGCGCGGTCGATCGCCGCGACGCTGCTCTGGCTGCCGGCGGCGGCATAGTCCTTCTGGAAATCATGGGTACGCAAGGCATCGGCCTGGCTCAGCATTTGCCGGGCACGCTCTTCCTGGCCGAGCTTGCGCAGGGTTTCGCCCAGCAGCTGCCAGGAGCGGTGGTTCAGCGGATCGAGCAGGCAGGCTTTTTCGAGCGTGACCAGTGCCTTGTCGTAGTCCCCGTTCAGGAAGTAGGCGTGGCCGAGGTTGCCGAACAGGTAAGCCTTGCCGGGACCGGAGGCCAGCGTCAGCGAGTCGGTCAGCGCGCGCCACAGCGTGATCGCGACGGCGAATTCGCGTTGCTCGGCATGCAGGGTCGCCAGCCCGTTGCGGGCGTCGACATGCTGCGGCAAGACCTTCAGCACCGCCTGGTAGGCCGCACGGGCGTCGTCGTAGCGGCGCGCCAGGTGATGATTGCGGCCCGCCAGGTAGCTCTCGTCGGCCGCCGACACGGCGACGGCGAAGTCAATGCCGCCGCGGCCGGAAAACGGCGCGCATGCGAGCAGGCTGGAAGCCGCGCACAGCAGCGACAGGCGGGTAAACAAGGTAGGGATTCGCATCACAGGCTCCTTCGTACTCATTGCACGCCAGGGAGCGCACCCAGGGCACGCCCGATCTGCATCGCGGCGGGGCCGAGCAGCACCATCAGCAGCGTCGGGAAAATACAGAAAATCAGGGGGAACAGCAGCTTCAGGCCGATCTTGGCGGCGCACTCCTCGGCCAGCACGCGCCGTTTGTGGCGCAGGTTATCGGAGTGAACGCGCAACGCGTCGCCCACGCTGGTGCCGAAGCGCTCGGACTGGATCAGCATCGCCACCAGCGTGTCCACGTCCTCGACGCCCGAGCGCAGGGCGAAGTTGCGCAATGCCTTTTCCTTGCTGAAGCCGGCCCGCATCTCCATCAGCACGAGCTGCAGTTCCTGCGCCAGCACGGCGCTCTTGATGTGGATTTCGCTGGCCACCTTGACCATCGCCCGCTCCAGGCTCAAGCCGGCTTCGACGCAGACCGTGAGCAGGTCGAGCGCATCGGGGACGGTCTCGAAAATCTCGCGGCTGCGGCGCGCCACGGTCCGCCCCAGCACGATGTTCGGCAGGTAGTAGCCGAGCGAAGCAGCCGCCAGCAGCAGCGCCAGCAGGTGCCCGCTGGGCAGCGCGCTGCCGTAGATGAAGGCAAAGGGCGCCGCCAGCGCCGGCAGCAGCAGCGCCAGCCCGGTCTTCGAGGCAAAGTACAGGGTCGGCGCGGCGGGGTTGCGCCATCCCGCATTCATGAAGCGGGTGCGCAGGGTGGATTTTTCCCAGCCTTCGTCCGGGATCGACAGCCTGGTCAGGGGCTTGGCGACGCTGGCGACGCGTTCGATCCAGCCGCCGCCGGCATCGAGCTGGCCGGGGACCGCGCTGCCGAGGAAGCGGCTCAAGCGCTCGCGCAGGGCCAGCGGCGCGAACAGCACCAGGCCAAGCCGGGCCAGGCCGCAGACGACGCACAGGACGAGGAGCAGGAAGGTCAGCTGGGATGACGTCATGTTAACCTCAGATGCGGATACGGATGATCTTGCGCAGCCAGATGACCCCGAAGGCGATCATGCCCAGGCCGTACCAGAGCAAGCGCACGCCTTGCGGGTCGGTCCAGAGCATGCTGACGTACTGGGGGCTCGATACCGCCATCATGCCCACCACGCCGAACGGCAGCAGGCCGAGGATCCAGGCCGACATCCGCCCTTCGGCCGACAGCACGCGCACGTGCGCCACCAGCTTCAGGCGGGCGCGGATGATCTGGCTGATGTTCCCCAGGATTTCTGCCAGGTTGCCGCCGGACTCGCGCTGGATCAGCACTGCGATGATCAGGTAGCGCAGGTCGGTCAGCGGGATCCGTGCGGCCATCCCGTGCAGCGCCTCATTCATCGGCACGCCGTAGTTGATTTCCTCGCGGGCGATGCGGAATTCGCCGCTAAGCGGCTCGGGCAGCTCGGTGCCGACGATCTGCAGCACGTTGGTGAAGGAATGGCCGGCGCGCAGGGCGCGCGCGATGAAGTCGGCCGCCTCGGGCAGCTGCTGCTCGATGCGGATCAGGCGGCGCTGGCGCGCACGGCGCAGCAGGAACCAGGGCAGGTTCAACCCGAGCACGGCCAGGAACACGCGCGCCGGCGCCGACAGGGGCCATCCGAGCGACAGCAGCCCGAGCGCAGCCATGCAGCCGAACGACCAGGCCAGGAACTGCCCTACCGTCGTCCTCGATCCGGCCTGCACCAGCAGGGCGTCGATCCGGTGCGCCAGCGAAAAGCCGTGCAGCAGCCGGTCGAAGGCGGCGTTGCGGCTGTATGGCCGCTGCTTGAGGATCGAGATCCGCTCGCCGCTGCGTCCCGCGGAGCCGGACATGAGCTGCAGCCGGCGGGCCACCCGGCGCGCCGCCGCGCCATAGGTACCCACCCACCACAGGTAACTGGCTTCGATCGCAAGGATCACCGCCGCGAACAGGAATACCGCAAAAGCATAGAACACCGCGTCCATGCATCCTCCCTTAATCGAACGTCCGGTCCGGATCGAAGGCGTTGTCCGGTACCGGGACGCCATACATCTTCAAGCGGTCAGCAAAGCGCGGGCGCACCCCGGTCGCGCTGAAGCGGCCCAGCACCTTGCCGTCGGTATCGACGCCGCTCCGCTCGAAGTGGAAAATCTCCTGCATCGAGATGATCTCGCCTTCCATGCCCGTGATTTCCTGCAGGCTGACCACCTTGCGCGTGCCGTCGGTCAGGCGCGACGCCTGCACCACCACCGTCACCGCCGACACGATCTGCTGGCGGATCGCGCGCGCGGTCAGGTTCACGCCGGCCATGCTGACCATGTTTTCCAGCCGCGACAGCGCGTCGCGCGGGGTGTTCGAGTGGATCGTCGCCAGCGAACCTTCGTGGCCGGTGTTCATCGCCTGCAGCATGTCGAGCGCTTCGGCACCGCGCACCTCGCCCAAGATGATGCGGTCGGGGCGCATGCGCAGCGCATTGCGCACCAGGGCGCGCTGGGTCACCTCGCCCTTGCCTTCGATGTTGGGCGGGCGCGTCTCCAGGCGTACCACGTGCGGCTGGCGCAACTGCAGCTCGGCGGCGTCTTCGATCGTCACCACCCGCTCGCTGGCCGGGATGAAACCCGAAATGAGGTTGAGCAGCGTGGTCTTGCCGCTGCCGGTGCCGCCCGAGATCAGGATGTTCACCTTGGCCGCGCCCAAGGCTTGCAGCACGTCGATCATCGGCTGCGTCAGGCTCTTGTAGTCGAGCAGGTTCTGCACCGACAGCGGGGTATTGCCGAAGCGGCGGATCGACAGCAGCGGCCCGTCCACCGCCAACGGCGGGATGATCGCATTCACGCGCGAGCCGTCCGGCAGGCGCGCATCGACCATCGGGCTCGATTCGTCCACGCGCCGGCCCACGCGCGAGACGATCTTCTCAATGATCTTCATCAGGTGGGCGTTGTCATGGAAGGTGATGTCGGTCAGTTCGAGGCGGCCGCGCCGCTCCACATACACCTTGCTGGCCGTGTTGACCAGGATGTCCGAGACGGTCGGGTCGTTCAGCAGCGGCTCGAGCGGGCCGAAGCCGAGCATCTCGTGCTGGATGTCGAGCACCAGGTTGTGGCGCTCGTGCTGGTTCAGCACAATGCGCTCTTCCTCGATGATGCGCTGGATCAGCAGCGCCAGCTCGTGCTTGAACTGCTCGGCCGTGAGGCGCTTGAGGCGCTCGAGATCGATGCGGTCCAGGATCATCTGGTGCATGGACTTCTTGAGGTCCTGGTAGGCCTGATTGGACGTGTCCGGAAGGACCACGCCCGACTGGCGTTCCGGGGTGGAGGTCGCGAGACGTTCTCGTAGGGACATGGGATGCTCCGTGGTATCCGTGGTATCCGTGGTTGCGTTCAGTCGTCGGAATCGCCGCGCCCGAACAGGCGGTCGAACAGGCCCTTGCTTTCCTGGACGCGGCGGGTGGTTACGAGTTCGACCATGTCGGCCAGGCTGCGCGCGGCGGCGCTCGAGCGCGACAGCTGCAGCACCGGCACGCCCTGGTTGACCGAATCGGTCACGGCGACGTAATCGTTGGGGAAGGTATGCACGACTTCGCACCCCAGCGCCCCATGCAGGTCCTGCAGGCGCAGCTTGCCGCCCTTTTCATAGCGGTTCACGATCAGGCGGATGTTGTCGAGCACGTAGCCGAGCGAGCGGAAGATATCGAGCAGCCGGCGCGCATCGCGGATGTCGGGCAGCGCCAGCTGCAGCACCGGATAAATGGTGTCGGTGACGTCGAGCGCGCGCAGCGACACCGCGTCGATCTGGCGCCCGACGTCGAGCAGCACGTAATCGTAGTGCTGGCGCGCCACGCGCAGGATGGTGTCGATGTGTTCCGGCTTGGCTTCCTTGGCATGGCCCGGATCGTCGGCAGCGGCCAGCACGCCGAAGCCGGGCGTGACGTGGACCACGCAGTTTTCCAGGAAGGGGCCGTCGATGCGGGCGATCTGCGCGCACACGTCCGACAGGGTCATGGTCGGCTTCTGGTCGGAGACATACAGCGCGGCGTCGCCGAACTGGCCATGCAGGTCGATCAGCAGCACCTTCTTGGCGGCGAGCGTGGCCAGCGCATAGCCGAAATTGCTCGAGATGAAGGTGGCGCCGCTGCCGCCCTTGCAGGCGATGAAGGCCAGCACCTTGCCGTCGCGCATGGCGGAAACGCCGGCGGCGGCCGAAATCCGGTCCATCGACTCGTGGAAGGCGCGGTGCACCAGGGGCAGCTGCAGCACTTCGCGCACGCCCGCGCGCATGGCGCGGATCAGGAGCTCGGGCTGGTTCTGGTCGGTCAGCAGCATCAGGTGCGATTCGGGATACTGGCGGCCAAGGCGCTCGAGCAGCGCCACTTCGGACGGCTCGGTATCGGTGGCGTCGACGATGACCAGCTGCGGACTGTCGGCCTCGGGCCGGTCCAACGCCTCGCGCATGCTGGCGCGGATGGCGCCGAGGTTCAGCGGCGGCACACGCGCAGCGCCCTGGGAGGCTATTTCCGCGTAAAGCTGGCTGTCGCGGCTGATGAGTAGCGCTTTCATGGCGGGCCTCGTGGCGGACACATTCGGATCAGGATCGGATGGAGGTGCTCATCGCGCGCCGCCGGCATTGATGACCAGCGTCGGCGCCTGCGCTTCCGGCTGCGCGAAACTGCGCTGGTAGCGGTCGTGCGCGCCCTTGGCCGCGCGGCCGTCGATGCCGGTGGCCGGGTACTTGTTGGCCGAGGCGCCCGGGTCGATCACCTGGGCGGCCAGGTTGTTGCGCGTGGCGCTGCCGAAGTAGTGGTCCCACTGCGGCGTGGTCTGCGCGCAGCCCTGCAGGCAGGCGCCCAGCAGGACCACTGCGGTGAGTCGGATCGTCGTCGTCACGATAAGCTCCTATTTGAGTTCGAAGCCGCCGGCGGTGTGCGCGGCGGGCTGCGCGGCCGGCGGGGTGGAGGCGGCAGCGGTGATCGTGGCCGGCGCCTCGCCTTCGAGCCGTCCGCCGAGCAGCACGCCCGCGCGTGTCGGCACGCCGACCTTGTCGGTCGGCAGTGAGTAGCTGGCGCCCGGCATCGGCTTGACCAGCCGCGCCGTGATCACGAACACCAGTTCGGTGCGGTCCTGCTGGTAGTCGGTGCTGCGGAACAGCGCGCCCAGGATCGGCACTTCGCCCAGCATCGGCAGGCCTTTCAGGTTGGCCACCAGGTTGTTCCGGACCAGCCCACCGATGGCGAAGCTCTGGCCGTCGTACAGCTGCACCGTGGTGCTGGCGCGGCGCGTGGTGATCAAGGGCAGGATCGCGGTGCCGGAAATGCCTGCGGCCGAGACGCCGATGCCTTCGCGCGACAGTTCGGACACTTCCGGCGCCACCTTCAGGTTGATGCGCCCGCCGGCCAGCACGGTCGGGGTGAAGCGCAGGCCGACGCCGAACTCCTTTTCCTCGAGCACGATCTTCTTGTCGTCCTGGGCGACCGGGATGAAGAACTTGCCGCCCGCGAGGAAGGTGCCTTCCTGGCCGCTGATGGCGAGCACGTTCGGTTCGGCCAGCACGCGCACCAGGCTGTCCTGCTTGTCGGCATCCACTCCCAGCCGGTTGCCGTTGCTCTTGACCGCGTCCAGGCCAGCCTGGGCGCGGCCGGTCAGGAAGTTCGACACCAGGGTCGTGGTCCAGCTGCCGGAACCGAAGCGGAAGGCGGTGTTGGCTTCGAGCCGTTCCAGCAGTGTCTTCGACACCTCGGCGATCTTCACTTCGAGCTGCACCTGCTGCGGCGCGCTGACATTGAGGAGATTGACCACGCGGGCCGCATTGGACGCTCCCCCACTGCTGTTGCCGCTGCTGCCGAGGCCGACCACGCCGCCGGTATCGTTTTCCGCGACAGTCAGCTGGCGCAGCGGGCGCCGCACGTAGGCGCCGGCCAGCTCCAGCGCGCGCGCGATCGCGCCGGCGTCGCTGACGGTGCCAGTCAATACCAGCGAGTCGGCGGCGGACATCACCCGGATGTCCTTTTCGTCGGGCATGGCGGCGGCGAGCGTGGCCTGCAGCGCGGCCGGGTCCATCGCGACCACGATGTCGACCACGCTGCACAACCCGCTTTTGCCCTGGACGATCATGTTGGTGGTGCCCACGTCGACGCCGGCGATGTACAGCGTGTCCGGCGCCACCAGCATCGCCTGCACGATGGCGGGGTTGCCGACGCTGCGGTGGGCGACCTTCTCGGGCAGGCGCAGCATGGTCGACTTGCCCATGTGGAGCGTCAGGTTGGCGGGGCGGGCAGCTTCGCCACGGCAACCGGCCGCAGGCTGGGACCGCGCTTCCGGCGTTCTGGCCGGAGCCGCGGCTGCAGCCTTGACGGGGGCCGCGGCGTCGGGTTTAGCCGGGGCCGGGGCTGCGGCTGCAGCTTTGGCAGGCGCGGGGGCGGCGTGGGCCGGCACGATGGCAGCCAGCGCCAGGCTGGCTGCGAGCTGTGCAACATTGTGGCGTCTGTTCATGGCATCCATCCGGGTTCGCTGGGGGTCAGAAGCATTCCTGGGAAGCGTGCAGGCCGTTGATGACCTTCACGCAGTCGCGCTGCGGCGCCGGACGCGGCGCCTGCACCCTGGGCCGCGGCGCCGGCAGCGGCATCGCTACCTGCTTGATGGGCGCGGCGACAACCGGCAGGAGATTTTGCTTGGTGGCGCCCGAGGTCTGGGCCGCAGCCGGGTCGATCTGGTTGCGCAGCGCCAGCGACAGCGTGCCGACGCTGCGCGCCAGGTCGAGCATCTCGGCCTGCTCGGGCGTGACTTCGAGCGTGACCGCGTTCACGACCTTCGGTTTGGTCTCGTCGCGGTTGACTTCCTGGGCCACCGCCAGCACCAGGATCCGTTCGAGCACGATCTTCGAAATGCTGTGCTCGCGCGGGGTGCCGGACTGCACCTGCGTTTCAGTCTCGGTGCTGACGATAATGTCGACGTAGTTGCCGGGCAGTGCGAAGCCGGCCACGCCGATCACGTCGTTCACGCGCACCGTGATGGCGCGCTTGCCTTCGGTGATCAGGGCCGACAGGCCGCCCAGCGTACCGGTCGGTGCCAGCTTGGACTTGCTCAGTGGGTCGCCCAGCAGGAGGCTGGTCTTGAGCACCCGGCCGCTGAGCTTCTGCGGATCGTCGAACGCGCCTTTCGGCACGCTGTGGGCCGGCCATTCGACCAGCTTGAGCATCTCCGGCGTCAGACGCTGCCCGATGTTGATGTCGGCCGCCGCCACCACGATGCGGCCGGCGCTGGCAGCAGGCTGGGTCAGGAGCCAGCGCGAGGCCAGCACCACGGCGGCAAGGCCGAACAGGATCGCGAGCGCCATCACGATCACGGCACGCTTGTTTTTCATCGGGCGTCTCCCAGGTTGCTTGATTCAGGCGCCGCCGTGGCGCCGAACAGGCTGCTCCAGGCCTGGGCCACGCTGTCCACGTCGAAACGCGGGGTGTGGCCGGCAAAGCCGGCGAAGTCGGCAATCCGGCCCAGCAGCTCGTGCGGCCAGGCTGCCAGCAGGGGGCGGCGGGTGCGGCGGTGCAATTCGTTGACCAGGTAATCCATCGCCCCTTCGTCCGGCTCGATGCCGCGCAGCCGGCACTGGTGCCGCAGCAGCGTGCGATAGCCGGTTTCGGACAGGGGGCCGACCGGGATCCGGTAGCCGATGCGGCGCAGGCAGGATTCGTCCAGCACCGACTCGGGCGACAGGCTGGTCGCCAGCACCAGCGACACGTCGAAGGGCAGTGCATGGGTCGCCCCGCCGGGCACCGCGACGTGATCGACGCCGCCTTCGAGGGCGCCGAGCCAGCGGTGCAGCACCTCGCCGGCCGGCACGCGCTGGCGGCCGACGTCGTCGAGCACCAGCAGGCCGTTATTGGCCAGCAGGTGCGGCGGCGCGCGCAGGACGCCGCTGGCGGCATCGATGCGCAGCTCCAGCATGTCGCGCGCCAGCTCGGCGCCGGCGTGCACCAGCGGGCGCTGGCACAGGGCCCAGCGCGCGTCGCAGCTGCGCCGTTCTTCCATGGCGCGCGACAGCACGGGTGCCGGATGCAGGCTGGGGTCGTACACCTGCATGATGTCGTGGTTTACCACCACCGCGTAGGGCACCGCAATCGGTTCCTGGCGCAGGCGCGCGAGCTTGCGCGCCAGCGTCGTCTTGCCGCTGCCGGAAGGGCCGTACAGCATCAGCGGGCGGTTCGAATGCAGCGCCGCGCCGAGCAGGTCGCGCACGGCAGGCTCGATGCCATCTTCCGCCAGCGCCGCGCGTAGCGCGGCCGGCGTGACGCGCATGGCATCGGGCTGGCTCAGCGATTGCTGCGCGACCATGATGCGGTAGGCGTCGAGCGTGACCGGGGCCGGGCCGACATAGCGTGACTCGGCCAGGTAGTCGGCAGCGGCGCGCTGGCCGAAGGCGGTCAGCTGGTAGTGCACGTCGATGTCGGAATCGCCGCACCAAGCGACTTCGACTTGCTGCTCGGCCACCAGCCCCTGCAGCACTTCGCGCACCACGCCGATCGACAGCCGCAGGCGGCCGGTGAGCACCGACAGGGCGGTCTTTCCGCTTGCATGCATGGTCTTGACGACCAGGGCGGTAAGGAAGCGCGGTTCAAGACCGGTATCGCGGACCGTTCGCGGCTGGCGCGGCAGCACCGGCGCGAGCTCGGCCTCCGGCACGCCGCCCGGCATGGGCGCCGGCGGCGCGTCGAGACCATCGGCCGAAGTCGCTGTTAATACTTCCATGGGGAAACCTCCTGCTCGGTGCGGATATTTCTTACATTTGTTAAATTGATTCTAGCCATCACTACCTCCCCCCGTTTGACCTCCGGCAAGGAAGCGAACTCAGCGCGAAAATCAGGAGTAATTGCCCACCAGAACGTAGATGGTGCCGGCCGCTATCGCCACCCCGTAGGGCATCGTTCCGGCGCTTTCCTGCACCGCTCCGGGCGTTGCCGGAAGCCGCAGCATGACGGGCCGCAAGATGCGCCACAGGTTGCCCAACGCCAGCCTCAGCCGACCGCGGCAAATGATGATGGCGACTGCCATGATGCCGCCGGCGCACCATGCGAAGATGGCAATCTGGAGGGCCACGAGGGGACCAGTGAAGGCGCCGATGGTCGCCATCATCTTGACGTCCCCGGCAGCCATGCCGCGGACCAGGTAAAAGGGAATGAACATCAAAAAGCCTGTCACCATGCCGCCGAGGCCGGACAGCAGAGCCTTGCCGGGATCCGGCGACAGCGCATGCAGGACCAGTGCGGCAGCGAGACCGGACAAGAGCAGAAGATTCGGGATGCGACGGCTGGCAAGGTCGTTGATCGCCGCGGCGCTGACCAGCAGCAGCAGCAAGATGTCGAGGTAAAGGGTGACAACCATGATCAGCTCCAAAAAAAAGCCCCCAGGGGCCGCAAGGCATCTGGGGGCGTCAGCGATCAGGCGGCGGGAGCAGCCGGAGCGGCAGGCAGGGTGCTGAACGCATCTCGGATGGTCTCGAAAGCGAGCTTGATTTTGCCGCCGACCTGGCCGGCCACCGTCGCCATCGCGACACCGACCAGGGCTGCGATCAGGCCGTACTCGATGGCAGTCACACCGTTTTCATCGGCGATGAAAGTTTTGATGGCGGAGGTAATGGTGCTCATGACAACTCCTTATGGTGGTTAAAGGGACTTACTGACAGCAGACGGGGCCCCGTCCTTGTTGCTGCTTTCTGTTGCGTCTGTCAGTGAGTTCACTGTACCGAATAGTTCCATACGGCAAGTTGATGTTAGGCAAGTTTTTCCACGCGGAAATGATTTTGTCCCTGATCGTTTGCGCATGGACAAACGCCGCAGGGCTGGGTTCCCGGACCAGCCGCAATCGGCGCTCAATATTGTCAAGAATAGTTGCCTGTAATACAAAAAGGCATTATGCTGTCTCCCTTGTGCGCTTAAAAAAGCGACACTTTCCCGTGGTATCGACAAGCTGTGCTTTTGCGTGACTTTGGTGCTGTGAACGACATGGATTCCTTGCTGAGACACATGGTGGACATGACTGGCCACCGCGATCACACGATGCTCGACATCTCCGTGATTTCGGCTGTCCAGGAATTGTCGGGCGCGGTGCAAACCCGCGTGCTGGCGATCGCCACGGTCTGCGGGCACCGCTTCGTGCGCGCACGCGCCTGCATCCGTGCCGGCGGCGTCGCCTGCCCCGAAGAGGCGCAAGATGGCAGCCCGGGCGAGCCGATCCTCGCATTCCCCGCGCTGGCGCACTGCCTTGACCACCACGATTCGCGCGCCGAAGCTGCGGGGCCCGACGGCCTGCGTGTGCTCTGGCTACCGATCTGGTTCGGCGACAAGGCCGCGACCTGCCTCGAGATCACGCACCAGGGCGAGTTCACGGGCGATACGGTGCACATGATCAGCGGGATCGTCAGCGTCTACCGCAACTTCCAGAATCTGCTCGACTACAGCGAGCGCGATTCGCTCACCGGCCTGCTCAACCGCAAGACCTTCGATGACCAGCTGGCGCGCATGCTGCACACGCCCGACGCCGAACCCGTGGTGCCGGGCCTGCCCGAGCGGCGCCATCACGTCGCCGAGGAAAAGCAGTGGCTGGCCGTGGTCGACGTCGACCATTTCAAGGGAGTGAACGACCGCTTCGGCCACCTGTATGGCGACGAAGTGCTGATCCTGGTCGCCAACCTGCTGCAGTCGTCGTTCCGCGCGCAGGACCGGGTATTCCGCTTCGGCGGCGAGGAGTTCGTGGTGCTGCTGCGTTCCACCACGCTGGAGAATGCGCACAGAATCATCGACCGCTTCCGCCTTGATGTCGAGACGCACGAATTCCCGCAAGTGGGACGGGTGACGGTCAGCGTCGGCTTCACCAGCATCCGCGCCGCCGATTCGCCGGTGGTCACGCTCGGCCACGCCGACCAGGCGCTGTACTTCGCCAAGGCCAATGGGCGCAACCGCGCTTGCTACTACGAAGAGCTGGTGGCCAGCGGCCTGCTGCAGACCATCGCCACCAACGACACCGCCGAATTCTTCTGAGGCCGGTTCAGGCTGGAGCAGCCTGCGCCCATTCCAGCGCGTCTTCCAGGCGGTCGTCTCCCCAGAACATCTCGCCGTCGACCATGAAGGTAGGCGCACCGAAGATGCCGAGCTTCCGCGCGGCCGCGGTCTGCGCGCGCAGTGCCGTCTTGGCGGCTTCTTCTCCGGCCATCGCCACGATGGCGGCCGGATCGTCGACCAGCCCGGCCAGCGCAGCGAGCACCACATCGGCCTTGTCGATATCGGCATCCTGCCACCAGTTCTGCAGCATGATGCGGCGGCAGAATTCGCCCATCCACGGCTGCTCCGCCCCGAGCAGGGCGACGCGCATCGGCAGCAGTGCCTGGCGCGGGAAGGTCGTCGGCCGGGTAAACGGCAGCCCGTATTTCGCAGCACGGCGCGCCATGTCGCGCCAGGCGTAATCGCCTTTTTCCTTTTGCTCGTTGAAAGGGGAGCTGTGCCAGCCCAGCTCGCGGAAGATGGGACCGAGCAGGAAGGGCCGCCAAGACAGCGGCACGCCGGCATCGCGTGCCAGCGCCTCGATGCGCATCAGGGAGAGATAGCTGTAGTTGCTGCCAAACTCGAACCAGAATTCGATGGGTGCGTGCATCGCGAATCCTTACCAAATGGTAAAAAAAACCCAGGGGATGCCATTGTCGCATCTCCGGGGCCCGGCGCACCTGGCGCCTCAAGCGATGTTCATGAACTGCAGCGGGTTGACGTTCCATTTCTCGGCCGCCTCATGGCGCACGATCTTGTCGCCGCCGCCAAAGCCCAGCGCCTTGGACAGGTCGACGGTCTGCGGCTTGATATAGCCCGGGGTCTTGGTGCTGAAGAACACGTTGACCTTCGGCGTGAGCAGGCTGGTTTCGTGCGGCTCGATCACCACGCCCAGGCGCCCCGACTCGAGCAGCACCAGGGTGCCGACCGGGTAGATGCCGACGCAGCGCATGAATTCCTGCGCCAGCGTCGGATTGAAGTGGAACTTGCTCCATTCGTAGATCTTGCGCAGCGCTTCGGCCGCCGGCATGCCCTTGTGGTAGCAGCGGTCCGAGGTGATGGCATCGTACACGTCGACGATCGCCGCCATCTGCGCCAGCTCGCTGATGCTGCTTTCGCCCTGCTTGTCCGGATAGCCGCTGCCGTCGCGCCGCTCGTGGTGGTGCAGCGTGATGTCGAGCGGGATCTGGCCGATTTCCGGCGACTTGACCAGGATGTCGTAGCCGTCGCGCGGGTGGCGCTTGATGATGTCGAATTCCTCGTCGGTCAGGCGCCCTGCCTTGTTCAGGATGGCGTCCGGCACCAGCGCCTTGCCGGTGTCGTGCAGCAGGCCGCCCAGGCCGGCCTGGTAGATCGTCTCCGCGTCCATGTTGCGCGAGCGGCAGAAGGCCACCAGCAGCGCGCACACGCTGACCGAATGCAGGAAGGTGTAGTCGTCCTTGTTCTTGATGCGCAGCAGGCCGAGCAGCGCGCCCGAATTGCGCAGGATCGATTCGGTGATGCTCTCGACCACCGGGGCCACCTTGTCCATTTCCACTGCCTTGCCCAGGCGTGCATCGGCCATCACGGTGCGCACCAGGCCGGCGGCCTGCTTGCGGATCTGGGCCGCGCGCTGCATTTCTTCGGCCAGCGAGACGCGGGTGACGATCAGCGGCTTGGTCGCGATCGCGGTCACTTCCGCTTCGGTTTCGGCCTCCGCTTCGGCCAGCGTCAGCGCGTCGTCGATGTCCAGGCCCTTGCTGCAGTCGATGACCACGCCGCGGATCTTGGCATTGCGTATCTTGTGGATTTCGTCGTCGGTCGTCAGCACGAAATGCGCGCGCACGAACGGATGATCCATCCAGCCGCAATCCAGGTCGTGGATGAACATCCCGATCTTCAGCTGCGATGCATCCACCTTCTTTAACATGATTCTTCTCTGCTCTGTGATAATGTCGGCACCGATCGGCCATGATGCAGTATAGCAATACTGTTACCAATTTTTATTATTTGTTTCTTTTAAGACACACTTCTTTGCATGGAACTCCGCCAGCTGCGCTATTTCGTCGCCATCGTCGACCACGGCTCGCTCTCGCGCGCCGCACTGGTCCTGCACGTGGCGCAGCCGGCACTGACCCAGCAGCTGCGCCAGCTGGAAGAGGAACTCGGTGCGCAGCTGCTGCACCGCTCGGCCCACGGCGTGCTCAGCACCGACGCCGGCAATATCTTCTATGAGCATGCGCAGGCGATCCTGAAGCAGGTGGCCGATGCCCGCTCGGCGGTGGTGCAGTCCACCACGCGGCCCTCGGGCAGCGTGACGCTCGGCCTGCCCCACAGTATTTCGGGGGCGCTGGCGCTGCCGATCCTGAGCAGCGCGCGTGTACGCTACCCGGAAATCACCCTGCAACTGACCGAGGAGATTTCGGGCAGCCTCACCGAGCAGCTCAAGTCGGGACGCCTGAACCTGGCGGTGCTGTTCGACGACGTCCCGGCCGCGCATTTCAACAGCACGCCGCTGGTCGAGGAAGACCTGATGTTCATCTGCCGCGCCGGTTCAGCGTTCGCACCAGGCAAGGCCTCGCTCACCCTGGCAGAAGCGCTGGCCAGCACCCTGATCCTGCCGGCGCGCCAGCATGGCGTGCGCCCGCTGGTCGAGCAGGTGGCGCATGGCGCCGGCCTGGCGCCCGGCAGCATCCTCGAGATCAATTCGCTTGCCATCCTGCGCTCGGCGCTGCTGGCCGACCTGGGCGCCACCTTGCTGCCGGTCGCGCCGCTGCAGGCCGATATCGAACGCGGCGCGATGGCCGCGTGGCCGGTTCACGATCCGGCGGTGACGCGCCGGGTGACCTTGTGCGCTTCCCGGAACATCCCGCTCACGAATGCGGCGGCGGCGATCGGGAAGCTGGTGCGCGAGGTCACCGAAGAGCTCTGCGCGCACGGTGCCTGGCCGGGTGCGCGCCTGCTCTGAATAACAGTCATCAGTTTTTCTTATACCCCCATCCGCAATCCCTATTGGCCCTGGCTGGTCCAAGTCCCTACACTCCACGCGGTCAAAAAGCGCCCTCGCCTACCCGGCGCAAGGCAGCACAGCACCGAACCACATAATGGAGACCCCATGCCAGATACCGTCACGCCCCAGGCCCTGAGCCCGGACTACGCGTCCCGCCTCACCACCGTCACCCTGGACGACAAATACACCGCCAGGACCGGCAACATCTTCTTGTCCGGTATCCAGGCCCTGGTACGCCTGCCGATGATGCAGCGCGAGCGCGACGCCGCCGCGGGTCTCGACACGGCCGGTTTCGTCTCGGGCTATCGCGGTTCGCCCCTGGGCGGCCTCGATGAAACGCTGTGGAAGGCCAAGGGCCACCTGGAAGCGAACAAGATCCAGTTCGTCCCGGGCGTGAACGAAGACCTGGCCGCCACCGCCGTCTGGGGCACCCAGACCGTGGACCTGATCGGCCCGGCCAAATACGACGGCGTGTTCGCCATGTGGTACGGCAAAGGCCCGGGCGTAGACCGCTGCGGCGACGTCTTCAAGCACATGAACCACGCCGGCACGGCGAAACACGGCGGCGTGCTGCTGGTGGCCGGCGACGACCACGGCGCCTATTCCTCGACGCTGCCGCACCAGTCCGACCACATTTTCTCGGCCTGCATGATCCCGGTGCTCTACCCGTGCAACGTGCAGGAATACCTGGACCTCGGCGTGCATGGCTGGGCCATGTCGCGCTTCTCGGGCTGCGCGGTGGCCTTCAAGGCGCTGGCGGATACGGTCGAATCGAGCGCCTCGGTCGACGCGAATCCCTTCCGCGTTGAAGTGAAGCTTCCGCAGGACTTCACGATGCCGGAAGGTGGACTGAATACCAGGCTGTCATCGGTCCCGCTGGGCCAGCAGGCACGCGCGCAGGAAGCGCTGATGCAGGACTATAAGATCTACGCGGCGCTGGCCTATGCGCGCGAAAACAAGCTCAATCGCGTCACCATCGACAGTCCGGACGCGAAACTGGGCATCATCGCGTCGGGTAAATCCTATCTCGACGTGCTGGAAGCGCTGGAAGAACTGGGCATCGACGAGGCGCAGGCCGCCAAGGTGGGCCTGCGCCTGTACAAGGTCGCGATGATCTGGCCGCTGGAACCGGACGGCGTGCGCGAATTCGCGCAAGGCCTGGACGAGATCCTGGTGGTCGAGGAAAAGCGCCAGGTCGTCGAATACCAGCTCAAAGAGCAGCTCTATAACTGGCGCGATGACGTGCGTCCGCACGTGGTCGGCAAGTTCGACGACAAGGGCGAATGGGTCGCTCCGCGCGGCGACTGGCTGCTGCCCCCGAAAGCCGATTTCTCGGTCGCGCAAGTCGCACGCGTGATCGCCGGCCGCATCGCACGCCTGAACCTGGAAGACACCACCCGTGATCTGATCAAGGCACGCCTGGCCTTCCTCGATGCGAAGGACGCCGTGCTGCAGAAGGCGATCACCACGCCCTTCCGCCCGGCCTTCTACTGCTCCGGCTGCCCGCACAACACCTCGACCAAGGTGCCGGACGGCTCGTTCGCGCTGGCCGGCATCGGCTGCCACGTGATGGCGACCTCGATCTACCCTTCGATGAACAAGCTGACCACCCACATGGGCGGCGAAGGCACGCCCTGGATCGGCCAGGCCGCGTTCTCGCAAGTGCCGCACGTATTCCAGAACCTGGGCGACGGCACCTATTTCCATTCCGGTTACCTGGCGATCCGCGCGGCCGTGGCCGCGAAGGTCAACATCACCTACAAGATCCTGTACAACGACGCGGTGGCGATGACCGGCGGCCAGCCGGTCGACGGCCAGACCTCGGTGCCGATGATCGCGCAGCAAATGGCGGCCGAAGGCGTCAAGCGCATCGCCCTCGTCACCGAAGACCTGTCGCGCTATGCCGACCGCTCGAACCTGCCGGAGCTGGTCACCCTGCACGACCGCAAGCACATGGACGACATCCAGCGCGAGCTGCGCGAACTGCCGGGCGTGACCGTTATCATCTACGACCAGACCTGCGCCGCGGAAAAGCGCCGCCGTCGTAAAAAGGGTGAATTCGCCGACCCGAACCAGCGCATGGTGATCAACGAAGCCGTCTGCGAAGGCTGCGGCGACTGCGGCATCCAGTCGAACTGCGTCTCGATCCTGCCGAAGGAAACGGAATTTGGCCGCAAGCGCGCGATCGACCAGTCCTCCTGCAACAAGGACTATTCCTGCGCCAAGGGCTTCTGCCCGAGTTTTGTCACCGTCGAAGGCGGCACGCTCAAGAAGAGCAAAGCCGGCGTCAGCAAGCAAGGCGCCGACGATGGCTGGGGCTTGCTCCCCAAGCCGACGCTCCCAAGCATCGAGCAACCGTACAACATCCTGATCAACGGCATCGGCGGCACCGGCGTCATCACTGTCGGTGCGCTGATGGGCATGGCCGCCCACCTCGAGGGCAAGGGCGCCTCGGTGCTGGACATGACCGGCATGAGTCAGAAGAACGGCTCGGTGACCTCGCACGTGAAGATCGCCGTCACCCCGGACCGCCTGCGCGCCCAGCGCATCGCCACCGGCGAAGCGGACCTCATCCTGGGCTGCGATATCCTGACCACCGGCGCGGCCGACGCGGTATCGAAGATGCGCCCCGGTCGCACCCTGGCCATCGTCAACCTGCACGAGCAGCCGACCGGCACCTTCGCGCAAAACGCGGACTGGGAATTCCCGGCTCTTGATGTTCGCGCGCTGATCCTGGAAGCCGTCGGTGGCGAGAGTGGCGTCGACTTCGTCGACGCGACCCGCATCGCCACCGCGCTGATGGGCGACTCGATCGCCACGAATCTGTTCCTGATGGGTTATGCCTGGCAAAAGGGCCGCATCCCCTTGACCGAAGCCGCACTGCTGCGCGCGATCGAACTCAATGGCGTGGCCGTGGCCTCGAACAAGATGAGCTTCCTGTGGGGCCGCCGCGCCGCCGTGGACTTCAAGCGCGTCGAGAAGCAGGCCACGCCTTCGCAATCGATCGTGGTGCAGATGCCGCAGAGCCTGGAAACCATCATCAAGAAGCGCGTGGACTTCCTGACCGGCTACCAAAACAGCGCGTATGCGGGCGTGTATGCAGACCTGGTCGCGCGCGTACGGGCCGAGGAAACCGCGCAAGGCCTGGGCAACAAGCTCTCGACCGCGGTCGCCAAGTACTACTTCAAGCTGATGGCCTACAAGGACGAATACGAAGTGGCGCGCCTGTACACCGATGGGGCCTTCCTCGATCAGGTGAAGAGCCAGTTCGAAGGCGACTTCTCCTTCAAGTTCAACCTGGCCCCGCCGCTGTTCGCGAAGAAGGACGCCAAGGGCCGCATGGTCAAGGCGCAGTACGGCTCGTGGATGTTCGGCGCCTTCAAGCTGCTGGCCAAACTGAAAGGCCTGCGCGGCGGTGCCTTCGACATCTTCGGCTATACCGAAGAGCGCAAGATGGAACGTGCGCTGATTGTTGAATACCGCGAGATGATGGAAGGTTTGCTGGGTGGCCTGAATGCTGGCACGCATGCGGATGCAGTCGAACTGGCCTCGCTGCCGGAACAGATCCGCGGCTTCGGCCACGTAAAGGAAAAGGCCGTCGCGGAATTCCGTGCGCGCAAGGCTGAGCTGCTCTCCGGCAACGTCAAGAAACGCGCCGCGTAAACTGTTACTGGTCTAAAACAACGTCATCCCGGCGCAGGCCGGGATCCAATTTCCCTGCCGCGAGCCATCGCAGCCTGATCAACACGCGACGAACTCGGGTTCCGGCCTGCGCCGGAACGACGTTCACGCACACGTAGCCAGCTTGACGTTAACGTTAACGTCATATACCGTACCAAACTACCCCTGTCCTCCCGATACCAAGGACCACATCCAATGAACGACATCACTCCCGCCGCCAAACTCGACCTGCCGGAGCAGCCGAAGCTGGCCAACAAGGTGCGCTTCGTCACCGCTGCTTCCCTGTTCGACGGCCATGACGCCTCGATCAACATCATGCGCCGCATCCTGCAGTCGAACGGCGCCGAAGTGATCCACCTCGGCCACAACCGCTCGGTCGACGAAGTCGTCACCGCAGCGCTGAACGAAGACGTGCAAGGCATCGCCATCTCGAGCTACCAGGGCGGCCACGTCGAATACTTCAAGTACATGATCGATCTGCTGCGCCAGCGCGGCGGCGCCCACATCAAGGTCTTCGGCGGCGGCGGCGGCGTGATCGTCCCGAGCGAAATCGAAGAACTGCACGCCTACGGCGTCACCCGCATCTTCAGCCCGGAAGACGGCCAGCGCATGGGCCTGGTGGGCATGATCCGCTCGATGCTGGAAACCTGCGACGTCGATTTGTCGTCCTATGCGCCGACCAGCATCGACGCCCTGCGCGAAGGCGACATCGGCCAGCGCCACCGTCCGCTGGCCCAGCTGATCACCGCGCTGGAAAGCGGCAAGGTCGACCCCGAACTGCGCAAGCAGGTCATCGACACCGCCGAGGGCTTGAACGTGCCGACCCTCGGCATCACCGGCACCGGAGGCGCAGGTAAATCCTCGCTGACCGATGAACTGATCCGCCGCATCCGCCTCGACCAAGGCGACCGCCTGAACATCGCCGTCATCTCGATCGACCCGTCGCGCCGCAAGTCGGGCGGCGCCCTGCTGGGCGACCGTATCCGCATGAATGCGATCAACCCGTGGAATGGCCAGGCGCGCGTCTTCATGCGCTCGCTCGCCACGCGCGAAGCCGGCTCCGAGATCTCGCAGGCGCTGCCGGACGTGATCGCCGCCTGCAAGGTCGCCGGTTTCGACCTGGTGATCGTCGAGACTTCGGGCATCGGCCAGGGCGACGCCGCCATCGTGCCGCACGTGGACACCTCGATGTATGTGATGACGCCGGAATTCGGCGCCGCGTCGCAGCTGGAAAAAATCGACATGCTCGATTTCGCCGACTTCATCGCGATCAACAAATTCGACCGCAAGGGCGCGCAGGATGCGCTGCGCGACGTCGCCAAGCAATACCAGCGCAACCGTGAACAGTGGAGCAAGAGCCCGGACGAGATGCCGGTCTACGGCACCCAGGCGTCGCGCTTCAACGATGACGGCGTCACGGCGCTGTACCACGGCCTGCTGCCCAAGCTGGCGGAACTCGGCCTGCAGGTCGAGGCCAGCCGCCTGGCCGCGCCAACGTCGAAGTACTCGAGCGGCAAGAACGTGATCGTTCCGCCGGCACGCGCACGCTACCTCGCCGAAATCGCCGACACCGTGCGCGGCTACCACCGCAACGTGAAAAAGCAGGTCACGCTGGCCCGCGAGCGCCAGCAGCTGCTTGAAGCCAAACGCATGCTGGCCATCGCCAACCGCGAAGTGGTGCTGGATGACCTGATCAGCGAGCGCGATAACGCCATGGAAGGCGGCGCGAAAAAACTGCTGGCCATGTGGCCCGACATGCAGGCCGCCTATGCGGGCGACGATTACGTGGTCAAGATCCGCGACAAGGAAATCCGTACCCGCCTGGTCTCCAGGACCCTGTCGGGCAACCCGATCCGCAAGGTGGCGCTGCCGCGCTTCGAGGACCACGGCGAAGTGCTGCGCTTCCTGATGCTGGAAAACGTGCCGGGCTCCTTCCCGTACACGGCCGGCGTGTTCGCGTTCAAGCGCGAGGGCGAAGACCCGACCCGCATGTTCGCCGGCGAAGGCGATGCCTTCCGCACCAACCGCCGCTTCAAGCTGGTCTCGACCGGCATGGACGCCAAGCGCCTGTCGACCGCCTTCGACTCCGTCACCCTGTACGGCGCCGATCCGGCCATCCGTCCGGACATCTACGGCAAGGTCGGCAACTCGGGCGTGTCGATCGCCACCCTGGACGACATGAAGGTGCTGTACGACGGCTTCGATTTGTGCAGCCCGTCGACTTCAGTGTCGATGACGATCAACGGCCCTGCTCCAACCATCCTGGCGATGTTCATGAACACCGCCATCGACCAGCAGATCGACAAGTTCGTGGCCGACAACGGTCGCCAGCCGACCGATGACGAAGCGCAGAAGATCAAGGATTGGGTCCTGATGAACGTGCGCGGCACCGTGCAGGCCGACATCCTGAAGGAAGACCAGGGCCAGAACACCTGCATCTTCTCAACCGAGTTCTCGCTGAAAGTGATGGGCGACATCCAGGAATACTTCGTCCACCACCAGGTGCGCAACTTCTACTCGGTGTCGATCTCGGGCTACCACATCGCCGAAGCCGGCGCGAACCCGATCTCGCAGCTCGCCTTTACGCTGTCGAACGGCTTTACCTTTGTCGAAGCGTATCTCGCGCGCGGCATGCACATCGACGATTTCGCACCCAACCTGTCGTTCTTCTTCTCGAACGGCATGGACCCGGAATACACGGTGCTGGGCCGCGTGGCGCGCCGCATCTGGGCCGTGGCGATGCGCGACAAGTACGGCGCCAACGAGCGTTCGCAAAAGCTCAAGTACCACATCCAGACCTCGGGCCGCTCGCTGCACGCGCAGGAAATCGACTTCAACGATATCCGTACCACGCTGCAGGCGCTGATCGCGATCTACGACAACTGCAACTCGCTGCACACCAACGCCTACGACGAAGCGATCACCACGCCGACCGATGAATCGGTCCGCCGGGCGCTGGCCATCCAGCTGATCATCAACCGCGAATGGGGCCTGGCCAAGAACGAGAACCCGAACCAGGGTTCCTTCATCATGGACGAGCTGACCGACCTGGTCGAAGAGCAGGTGATGCAGGAGTTCGAGCGTATCGCCGAGCGCGGCGGCGTGCTGGGCGCGATGGAAACCGGCTACCAGCGCGGCAAGATCCAGGAAGAGTCGATGCTGTACGAGCACCAGAAGCACGACGGCACCCTGCCGATCATCGGCGTGAACACCTTCCGCAACCCGAACAGCACGGGCGCCCCCGCAACCATCGAGCTGGCGCGGTCGACCGACGACGAAAAGCAGTCGCAGTTGACCCGCCTGGACGAGTTCCACAGCCGCAACGCAGCCGCCGCACCAGCCGCCCTGGCCGCGCTGCAGCAGGCCGCGATCGACAACGAGAACGTGTTCGCCAAGCTGATGGACGCGGTGCGCGTCTGCTCGCTGGGCCAGATCACGACCGCGCTGTTCGAGGTGGGCGGGCAGTACCGTCGCAATATGTAAGCCGTACGCGGCCCGGTCCTTCCGCCGCCCGCGTCAATCGGGCGGCGTGCGGTGATGTTCGCTCAGCCGAAGGTCACCGCATACACCGGCGGCAGCGAGGTAGACAAGGTCTGCCAGCTGTCGCCGCCGTTCTCCGAGATCCACACCCCGCCTGTCGTCGACCCCATGATCAGGGTGCGGCCGTCGTCGGCCACCGCCAGCCCGTGGCGGTAAACCAGGTCGTAGCAATGCTCCTGCGGCAGGCCCTTGTTCACGACCTCGAAGCTCTTGCCGCCATCCTGGGTGCGCAGCACCGCCAGCGCGGCCCCGACCGGGATGCGGCGCTGGTCGGCTTCGGCCGGCACGAACCAGGCGGTGTCGCCGTCCAGCGGGTGCGCCGCCACCGCGAAGCCGAAATGCGACAGCGGTACGCCGGTGATTTCCTGCCAGTGCCGCCCGCCGTCCGTCGAGCGCCACATGCCGTTGTGGTGCTGGCACCAGAGCACGTCCGGCTGTCCCGAGCAGCGCACGATGCGGTGCGGGTCCTGCACTTCCTCGTTCTCGTTCATCTCGGGCGGCATGTAGTCGGCGCGCATGCCGGTGGCGCTGATGGTCCAGCTCTCGCCGCCGTCCTCGCTGCGCCAGGCGCCGCCGCAGGACACACCTACCAGCAGCTGGCGGCCGTCGCGCGGGTCGACGCAGATGCTGTGGATGCCCGGCACGTCATAGCCGCCGCCGAACCAGCTGGCGCGCTCCGGCACGTCCCACAGCGAACGCACCAGCTCCCAGGAGTCGCCATGGTCGCGCGAGACGAACAGGCCGCCGGGCAGCGTGCCTGCCCACAGCAGCCCGGGCTGCTCGGGCAGGCCGGCTTCGAGCCCCCAGACCAGGCGGTTGTTCCAGTCGACCTTGTCCTCGCTGCCTTCCGGCTTGGGCGGATAGGCGGGGGCCGGCAATTCGGTCCAGGTTTCCAGGCCTGCGCGGCGGCGCTGCAGCTTGACGCCGAAATGGCCCAGGTTCAGCGCCGCGTACAGGGCGCCGTCGCGGCGGTCGGCCAGGGCCATCGACACCGGCTCGCCCAGGAAATGCACCGGGCCGAAGGTCCATCGGCCCTTCTCTCGATAGAGCTCGAACAGGCCCTTGCGGGTCGATAGATAGGCACGCTGGTTCATGGTTCAGCCTCCGGAAAGGGCCTGCAGCACGTAGACCTGGCTGGAGGGGGTGAGTGGATCGTCCAGGCGCCGGGTGTCGCGGCAGCGCCGGCCGTCGATGAAGATCGTGACGTTGGCGCGCAGCGCGCCCTGGTCGTCGAGGACATAGCCGCGCAGGCGAGGATTGGCGACAAACGCGGCTTCGAGCGCGGCGCGCAGCTCGCCGGCCGCGGTGTCCACCTGCGGCAGGCTCGTGAACCGCGCCAGTTGCTGCGTAAAGAATACGTGTGCCATCGGTCTCCCCTGGATTGCCCAGATTGTATGCGCGCCGGGCTCGCGCGGCTACTGTCCAATCGGCTCGCCCGGGGTGGCGATGCTGGCCTAGAATGGACTTTCCTTGTCCAGCGGAGTTCACCATGCCGATCCAGCCCGAGCAGCTTGCCGCCCTGATGCATGAAGTCGAACAGGAAGACCCGATCGATTTCGCCGATCTCCCCTTTCCCGAGGACGAATTGCGGGCGCTGGTGGCCACCCACCTGTGTGAAATGGCCGCTGCGATGGAGAATTTCAGTACCGAAGACCGCTTGACGACCCTGCTCGCGGTGTCGGCCAAGCTGGTCTTGGAGAACCTCGTGCTGCACGTCCAGCTGCTGCGGCGCCATGGCCTGCCAGTGGGCGACGACGTTGAAGCCCTGCTGGGACGCTTGCGCAAATCCTGAGCCTGGCACTGCGCTCTTAAATGTTGCGATCGCCTGCCATCTTTCTGCAAATCAACACTAGCAGTCGCTCATCTCGCACAATAGCAACAGCAGAAAGCTATTTGCAATAACGGATGAGCTGCGGACGCTTTCGACGCATTCCGTGAGGTATTATTAACAGTCGGGAAACTTCGCTTGCACCCTACACACGATATTCGCAAGTGCCTTCATCAAAGGGAAAGACAATGCCGGGTAATCTCACCAAAAAACAACTTGCCGTTGCCGTGGTCTCCGGCGCTATCCTGCTGGGCGCGGGCATGGCGGGTTGCAACCGCACCCAGACTGCGGAAGAATTGCTGGCCGAAGCGCAGCAATACGAAACCAAGGGCGACCGCAAGGCGGCGCTGATCCAGCTCAAGAACGCTGTCGCACAGAATCCTGAAAACGCCGAAGCGCGCTTGCGCCTGGGCACCCTGCACCTGGAGCTGGGCGATCCGGCCTCGGCCGACAAGGAATTGCGCAAGGCTGCCAGCCTGGGCACTGCAGCCGACAAGACGCTGCCGATGCTGGCGCAAAGCCTGCTGATGCAAGGCAAATTCCAGCCGCTGCTGGACGAGATCACCGAAGACAAGGCCAAGGTCTCGGCCCCGCTGCTGGCACGCCGCGGCGACGCCTTCCTGGCACTGGGCGACGCTGCCAAGGCGCGCGCATCCTATGATGCCGCGCTGGCGCTGAACCCGAATTCCGGCGACGCACTGATCGGCATGGCGCGCCACGCCGCTGCCGGCAACGACCTGGCCAGCGCCCAGCGCTTCACACAGGACGCCACCACCCGCGACCCGAAAAACGCCGAAACCTGGATGCTGATGGGCAGCCTGCTGCGCAGCGAGGGCAAGACCAAGGAAGCGCTGGCCGCCTATGACAAGGCGCTGGCGATCGACCCGGCGCACCGCAGCGCCAACATCGAAAAAGCCTATGTGCACATCGGCACCAACGACCTGGTGGCGGCCAAGGCCGACGTGGACGCAGCGCTCAAGCATGGTACGGGCGACCTCAACACGACCTACGTGCAGGCCCTGCTCGCCTTCACCGGCGGCAAGAACGCGGAAGCGAAAGAATCGCTGCAAAAGATCCTGCGCGCAGCGCCAGACCACATGCCGAGCCTGCTGCTGTCGGGCGCCGTCGAGCTCAATCTCGGCGCCTATCAGCAAGCAGAGCAATATCTGCGTGGCTATCTTGCCAACAACGAGAACAATGTCTACGCACGCAAGCTGCTGGCCCAGGTCCTGCTGAAAACCAACCAGCCGGCCGAAGCCGCCGCCGTGCTCGCCCCGGCCCTGAAGACCGCATCCACCGACCCGCAGCTGCTGGCGCTCACCGGCCAGTCCTACCTCCAGACGCGCGATTTCGCCAAGGCCTCGTCCTATCTCGAGCAGGCCAGCACCCTGGCGCCGTCGGCCGCCAGCATCCACACCTCGCTCGGCTTGTCCAAGCTCGGCCAGGGTGATATCGGCAATGCAGTGGCGCAACTGGAAAAGGCCACCGCGCTCGATCCGAAATCGCTGGACGCCGGGTTTGCTTTGGTGCAGGTCGAGCTCGGCCGCCGCCAGTACGACAAGGCCCTGGCCGCCGCGGCGGCGCTGGAAAAGGCCCAGCCCAACAGCGCTGCGGTCCAGAATGCCAAAGGCAGGGTCTACATGGCCAAGGGCGACGTCAAGAACGCCCGCGCCAGTTTCGAAAAAGCCGTGACGCTCGAGCCGACCATGTTCCAGGCCGTGTCGAACCTGGCCCAGCTGGACATGAACGAGAAAAACGTTGCCGGCGCCAAGAAGCGCTTCGAGGCCGTGCTGGCGAAAGACAAGAAGAACATTGAAGCGATGACGGCGCTGGCGCTGATCGAACAGTCGCAGAACAATGTCGCTGGGACGACGAGCTGGCTGGAAAAAGCCCAGAGCGAGAATTCGGAAGCGGTGCGTCCGGCGCTGGCGCTGGGCTCGCATTACCTGCGCATCAAGCAGCCGGAAAAAGCGCTGGCGCTGGCGCGCAAGACGCTGGCGATCCACCCGAGCGAGCCGGAGGTCCTGGACCTGATGGGCCAGGCCCAGATCGCCACCAAGGATAATGCCGGCGCCCTCGAGTCCTACGACAAGCTGGCCAAGGCCGTGCCGAAGTCGGCCCAGGCGCAGGTGCGCCTGGCAGCGATCCACATGCTGATGAAGAACAATGCTGCTGCGGCTGAAGACCTGAAGCGCGCGCTCGCCCTCGACCCGAAATTCGACCAGGCACGCATTGCGCAGATCGAGCTGGCCATGCGCACGAACAAGCCCGAGGAAGCGCTCGCCGTTGCTCGCCAGATGCAGAAGGACGACCCGAAAGCGGTGCCCGGCTATGTCCTCGAGGGTGACCTCCTGATGACGCAGAAGAAAGCTGCGGCCGCGGCCCAGGCCTATGACAAGGCGTTTGCGCTGTCGAATTCGCCACAGGTGCTGATGAAGGCCACCCAGGCGCTGGCGCAGAGCGGCAAGACCGCCGAAGCCGAAGCGCGCATGGTGAAATACCATGCGGCCAACCCGAAGGATGAGCTGGTCGCGATGGTGGTTGCCGATAGCTACCTGGCCAAGCGCCAGTTCAAGCCGGCCATTGCCAGCCTGGAAGCCGCGCTCAAGACCAACCCGTCGAATGCCGCCGCCCTGAACAACCTGGCCTGGGCCTACCAGCAGGAAAACGATGCGCGCGCGCTGCCGACTGCCGAACAGGCGTTCAAGCTGGCCGGCAGCAACCCGGCCATCCTCGACACCTATGGCTGGATCCTGGTCCAGAAGGGTGACACCGCGCGCGGCGTCGAGCTGCTGCGCAAGGCCGTCGCGGCCAGCCCGCAGGCGCCGGACCTGCGCTACCACCTCGCCGCCGGCCTGGCGAAAGCCGGCGACAAGGCGGGCGCGCGCAAGGAAGCCGAGACGGCGCTTGCCGGCGGCAAGCCGTTCGCCAGCCTGGACGACACCAAGGCATTACTGCGCCAGCTCTAAGCTGCCTGCGGCCGCTACGGCGGCCGCAGTATCCCACCTGCATCCCGGCCTGTCTCTTCCCCACCATGACAACTGTTATCCAACCACAAGAGTGCGAACCAGTCCCGCTTGGATTCTTTGCCCGCCTGACCGGCCGTTTTACCGGCAAGCAAGACATTCTTATTCCCTATTTTAATTTCCGTAAGGTATTAAAAGGGAATATGGAGTCCTATGTGTTGAAAGAGATTTATAAGCTCCGCTATGAAGTGTATTGCATCGAACGACATTATCTTGAGGCAAGTAATTGCAAAGAGGAAATGGAAACCGATGAATATGACGATTGCTCGATTCATTTCGCCGCTTATACGCTGAGCAACGATATCGTCGGCACCGTTCGCCTGGTGCAACCGCATCCAGGCCAGCAATATCCTTTCCAGTCGCATTGCGTTCCGTTTCCAGAATTCACCTATCCAGCGCCCGACTCGGCAGCCGAAATTTCGCGCCTGGTAGTGCGCAAAACCTATCGCCGGCGCCGCGGCGACTCGATGGAGGGCATTTCGCAGGACTTTCGCGAAAAAGGTAGCACCAAGGCAATTCAACCAAGTTCAACCGTGCGCGGCGACAAGCGCGGCAATAGTCCGCTATTATTGCTAGGAATGTATCGTGAGATGTACCGCCATAGCCGTCAGAACGGGATTCGTTACTGGTATGCCGCTATGGAAAGGTCACTGGCGCGCTCGCTGGATAAGATGGGATTCAAGTTCGTGCCGATTGGGCCGCAGGTCGATTACTATGGTCCCGTTACACCGCACATGGTCGACTTGAATGAGCTGAACGAGCGCTTAAAGAGAGAAAACAAGTTCCTGGCAGCCTGGTTCAATGACGAACCGATTCCCATCTGGATCATGGTGAAGACCATGGTCGGAAATTATCTGGGGGCACGCTTCAGGAAAAAATAACTAGGGTCCGAGACTGGACAATAAAAACAGATGGACAACGGAAAAGCCCGCGTCGACCCTGACGCCTTCCTGTCCCGTGTAGATTTCGGGGCGCACCAGGAAACGATCGACCACGTCAACAGCAACATTTTCCGCGCTTACCTGGGCAGCCACTTAGCCAACATCCCAGGTGACATTTTTAAGCTTCGCCACCAGGTGTATTGCCTGGAATGTGCCTTCCTCCAGCCCGACCAGTATGTCGACGGCATGGAGCTCGACGATTACGACGACGCCTCCACCCACTTCGCGGCCTATACGCTTGAAGAAAAGCTGATCGGCGCGGTCAGGCTCGTGCAGCCCGTGGCGCCCAAGCCCTACCCGTTCGAGTTGCACTGCGAAGTATTCGACGATTTCGACATGCCCGACCGCGAACAGTCGGCCGAGATTTCACGCCTGGTGGTCAAGAAAAGCCACCGCCGCCGGCGCGCCGACAGCGTGCTGGGCATTCCCGGTTTCCTGCCGAGCCACGAGCCGGCGGTCGAATTCGATCCGGCGGTGGACCGGCGCGACCGTAGCTCGCCGATGCTGCTGCTCGGGATGTACCGCGAAATGTTCCGCCACAGCCAGGAAGCCGGCATCCGGTACTGGTATGCCGCGATGGAGCGGTCGCTCGCGCACGCGCTCAAGAAAATGGGATTCCGCTTCATGGCCATCGGCCCGGAAGCGAATTACTACGGTTCCGTCACGCCCTACGTGCTGGACCTGCATGACCTGCGGCGCAAGCTCTCGACGAGCAACCCGACCCTGGCGGCCTGGTTCAACGAAAAACCGCCAGTGGTCGAACACACCCACCCTTCCCGCGTCCACGTGGTCCGCAATCCGGGCAACGACATCAATTAAGCAGCGATATTCACCAGCTTGGTCGTGTGGTTGCGGAAGCTGTGCACCACCATGTTCGGCGATGCCGGCACATCCATTCCCGCCAGCATGTCGTGCATCATTGAGACGGCCAGCGCGGCGACCGTGAAGCTGCCCACCGCGATCTGCGATGCCGGGCAAGGACGGCCGTCTTCCATGATCGTCAGTGCCTTGGCCACCTGCTCGACCACCTGGCGGTCGAGGTGGGCGCCGATCCGGCCCATGATTTTCCCGAACACGTTCGCATAACTGGCATCGCCTTCGCCCTGGGCGTGCTGGACATCGTGCGCGATGACGTCGGCCAGCGAGGCGCTGGTGCCCGCAGGGAAATACAGCACGCCGGCGCCGAAACCGATCGACAGCGCAGTAAACACGGCCTTGCGCTGCTCGCGGGCATTCGTGTGCAGGGCCAGGATGGCTTCGAGGTCGAGGAAATCGATGGTATCGAAGATGATGTCGACACTGTCCACCAGCGACTGGGCATTGCCCGCGTCGAGGTTGGCCTGGACCGCTTCGACTTTCGCTTCCGGGTTGATGCGCAAAATGTGCTTCTTCAGGGCCTGCACTTTCGGCGAGCCGATGTCGTCGAAGTCGTAGAACTGGCGGTTCAGGTTGTGTGCGTCGACGGTATCGCCGTCGATCAGGACGAATTCGCTAAAGCCCATGCGCGCGGCGCAGATGGCGGTCGAGGCGCCCAGGCCGCAACCGGCGATCAACAGGCGGGTGCTGCGGATCTTTGCCTGGGTGTCGCTGGACACATAGCCGTTATTGCGCGTGGTAAAGGTATCGTAATCGAAAGCGTTGGTCATGGAACCCTCATATCGGAATGGTGCCGCATTGGCATGGTGCAGGAAAGTACGCGTCGTACGCCCATAAATAGCGCGCCACTTCCTTGCAAATAATGCGAGGCATCATGCCATTTTCTGGCCGTGTCAGCCAGCTTTTCAATGGGCTCAATTTGACTGTCGGTTTTCCTTACAGCTGCGCTGCAGTCTGCCGGCTTTTCAGCTTGGCTGAGACCGCGGCAGGCTTGTCCCATCTCTTACCCACCCCTGTAAACCCATCGCGAATGCTGAAACTGGCAAATGCGCTGTAGTTTGATTCATCGCAACAACTTCTATGTCCGCAAGATATATCAGCGTGTCGAAGAACTTTACAGGGGTAAAAAAGAGCCCGGATAGCTCATGTAGGACTAGTTCCCGCCGAGAAAATAAGCCCAATAAAATCAATCAGTTGCAACGGGCAACATTTTGCTGGCACGCGGATTGCTTAATACCTCGTGTCGCTCCCCGCAGCACCAAATTAAATCTCTGGAGATTAGAATGAAACTGAAACAACTGATTACCGCCCTGACCCTCGGCTTCGCAGCACTGTCCGCATCGGCTACTCCGCTGGACGCAATGACCGGCGCCCTGAACATCAAGCTGACCGGCCTGACCACCGAAGCAAACAACCCTGCCGGCACCAACGAAACGACCTGGGGCGTAGGTAACATCACCCAAATCATCGGCACCGGCGGCCAGAACTGGTTCTCGGGCGTGTCGGATGGCACCTACCTGTACTACATGATCTACGGTATCGCTGACCAGAACATCATCTATGATGATGTCTCGAAGAAGTTCAGCATCTACAACATCGGCGCTACCGGTGGCGCTGCTGACGGCGAGATCCACCTGGACATCTACCGTTCGACCACCAACCTGCTCGAGCTGACCTCGAACTTCAATGCCAACCCGGCTGGTCGTACCGGCTACGACAGCTACTCGCTGTTCGCTGGCATGGAAAAATATCTGGCAGTCACCTTTGGCGAAGGCAAGCAGACCGTCAACGTGGCAGGCGGCACCAATCCAGGCGCCGACGAGACCCTGGCAACCTTGGTCCAGACCGCTACCGGCGCGACCCTGCCAGCCGCTGGCGAAGGCCAGTTCTTCGGTGACGTGATCGGCGGCACCGCGAAGACCCAGTGGGACACCAACGGCCAGTTCGGTCACGACTTCGACGGCAAGTTCACGCTGAGCACCAACGGCGCGAGCCAGGGTTCGGGCACCTGCACGGACGCACAAATTGCTAACAACACCTGCTTCGTCGGCCTGATCAACGATCCAATCCGCGCCAACAAGATCCCTGAGCCAGGTTCGCTGGCCCTGCTGGGTCTGGGCTTCGCCGGTCTGGCTGGCCTGCGCCGCCGCCGCGCTGCCAAGTAATTTTCCTGCACACGACCGGGGCAACCCGGCCGTGGCATGAAGGCTGAAAAGGCCGGATCCTGCAAGGGATCCGGCCTTTTTCATTGTGCCCTCAACTGCCGGCGCGGGCGCCCTCCTGCAGCGTCCCCTTGAGCTGGCCGATCAGTTCGGTCGCCGCGCTGACGATCTGGCCGGGCGCAAAGCCGGCCCGCGTCATCTCCTTGTAGAACGAGCGCGCCAGGATGCGCGCAACATCTTCCGGATTCTGGTAAGCGGTGCCGGGCGCGGCGCCACCCCGGTGCTGCCCCTCCTGCCCCCGTTCATGCGCATCGCGCACCAGCGCCATTTGCGCAAAGCGCGACGCCAGCAGGTGCTGCAGCTGGATCACCTGGACCGATTTCCCGATGAACAGCGCCACCACCTCGAGCAGGTGCAGCTCGGCTTCGCTGAAGGCGGCGCCTGTGACGTTCACCACCCCGACCAGGCGGCCGTCGATGCGCACCGGCGCCGACATGAGGGCCGGCAGCATGGTGTGCTTGCGCCGGGCCAAGCCGGCGAAGGCGGAGCGGGTAATGTCCTCGACCAGCAGCGCGCGGCCGCTGGCCAGCACCTGGCCGCAGATGCCTTCGCCGCTTGCCACCAGGGCATTGGCGGCGGCCGGCGGCAGCTCGCCCGCGCTGGCGCACAGGCGCATGCGCAGGTCGTCGGGGGATTCGCTGTTGAGCAGCATGACCGAACAGCTGGCGGCGCCGACCAGGCGCTTGGCCAGCTCGGCATGGCTATGCAGGTTGTCGTCGAGGCTGCCGCTGGCGAGCAGGGCCTGCACGTCCTGCAGGCGCACCAGGCGCTTTGCATGGTCAGTCATGGATCACCTTCCGGATAAAGGGTCGACGCTGCGCCGGCTGAGTGCGGCAATTGATAATAGATTAATTCACACCTTGCAACAAGCGGTATCGCTGCAGGTGTATCCGGAAGTCAAGGTCCTGGCTAGACCGGCGCCTGGGTTTCTTCCTGTCCTTTGCGCGGCGACAGGAAAGCCTTGTGGAACAGGTGCCGCGCCAGCATCAGCGGAGGCATGCGCAGCCAGTTGCTGCGCAGGTAAAGGGCGAAGAGCACGGCCGGGCTCAAGGCGCCGGCGCAGCTCGGATGCGGGGGCAGCAGCGCGCGCAGGAACAAGCCATCCATCAGGGCGAGCAGCGGACTTGGGGGCCGTCCGGCAACGGCGGCTTCCGCCATCACGCCAGGCGGCACCGGCGTGCCGAGCAGGCGCGCCGCATAGCGCAGCGCGTAGAACAGCGGCCGCGCCAGCTGCAGCTCGACGGCGCGCGCCGGCAAGCTGGCCCAGAAGCCGGGCGCCGCGCCGAACTCCAGCAGCAGGCGGTGCAGGTCGAGCAGGTCGCGCAGGCCGTGGTGCATCTCGCCTTCCGAGAACAGGTGCACCGCGCTGTGCAGCACCATGTCCTGGGGCGCCAGCGTCCACAGATTGTCGCTGCCCGGGATCGGCAGGGCGGCCGCGCGCAGCAGCACCGGGTCGGGCCGCGCTGCCGCCGTTTGCGGCAGGATCGCGTGGTGCACGTCGACCACGTTGCCGCGGCGGACATGCTCCATCGGCGGCAACTCGTGCATCCATTCGTGGTAATAGCGCTGGTCGTAGGCATCCTGGTGGGTGCCGGCCCAGCCGTGCAGCATGAGCGCGCCCTCGACCTCGACGATCCGGTCTTTCGGCACCAGGATGTCGACGTCGGAAAACATGCGGCCGCCCGCGGACGGCAGGCCGGCCATGGCATAGGCGGCGCCCTTGAGCAGGATCAGCGGCAGGCCGAGCCCCTCGAGCGCCCGCCCGATGCAGCGCACCTCGAAGCGCACCGCGCGGCGGTGGCGCACGGCAACCACCTGCGCCCATTCGAGATGCTCGCGCGGCGCCGGCGGCACCTCCGCCAGCGCGCCGGCCTCCTCGAGCAGCCCGCGCAGGGTCGCGGTCAGGTCGGCACTGGCGGCCTGGCGCAGCAGCAGCTCCCATTCGGCCATACCGAGCGCGGCGGCCCTGCCAGGCGCGCGCAGCACCTCGACCAGTAGCGGCAGATTCATGCAGCGCCTCCCGCCAGCGCGTCAAACACGGCCATGGCCTCGTCCAGTGCGCCATAGCTGAATTCGAAACCGGCGCAGCGCTCCACCAGGCGCCCCAGGGTGTCGAAGCCGGTCGCGCCCAGCACCGGATAATTGAAGGCGTTATCGGCCACGCGCATGAACAACTGGGCCTTCGGCACCGGTTCCAGGCGCGCCGGGGCGCCGGCCAGGTAGCGCGGGAACACGATGTGGGTGGCCGGCACGCTGGAGGCGGCGGCCGCCACGCTGGCGCTGGAGGCGCGCATGTGGCCGATGGTGCCCTTGACGGTGCCGGGGACCAGCGGCCCGAACACAGCCTGCGGCGCGTAGGCGCGGATGATCCCAATCGAGGCGTTCTTCAGGCTGACCGGCCGCGGCAGCGGGAGCAGCGCCAGGTCGCCAGGGCGCACCAGGGCCAGCTCGTCCGACAGCAGGCGCCAGCCGCGGCTGGCCAGGGCCGCGCACAGCGTGCTCTTGCCGGAACCGGGTGGCGCCGGCATGACCACGGTGCAGCCGTCGCGCTCGAGCACGGCCGCGTGCACGATCAGGTAAGTGTGCGCGTGGTTGGTGACGCACCAGTTCATGACCCATTCGAACATCGGGTGGGCCTGGTCCAGCGGCAAGGGTTTAAAAGGTGCGGCGCCGTCCTGGTCGAACCGCACCTGCGGCCGGAACCAGCGCCGCAGCCCGCCCGCACGGCGAAAATTCAGCTGGAAATCGGCGAAGCCGTCGTCCTCGACCGGATAGTCGGCGTACAGCCGGGCGATGGTGTCGGCCAGCTGGGCGATGTCGGTGCGGATGCGGCTGCGGAAAGGGCCGGTATGCAGCACCAGGCCGGGGCCGGCAAAGCGGCGCAGCACTTCCTGCCGCGTCAGGCCGGCCAGGGTCAGCATGGGAAGGGTTCGACCAGGTCGAGGCGGGCGAGGTCGTCCAGCACTGACGCGAGTTCGCCGGCGAGGGCGGCGGCGTCGATCTCGAATTCGTCGAGCAGGGCCGCGCCGAGGGCCGCTTCGTCCAGGGGACCGGCGCGCAGCGCCTCGAGCAGGCACAGTGCCGCGGGGCCGAGCAGGTGGGTGGCGCCGGACAGGTCGTTATACAACAAGGCCTGGTCGTCCCAGGCGCGGCAGGCCAGCGACTGCCCGGGAATTACACGCCACATCGGCAAGCGCGGTTCTTAATCGTGGGTCGCCTCAAGGTAGCGCTTGGTCTGCTCGGCATTCCAGAAGATACCCTTGGCCGGCTTGTAGGTGCCACTGCTCTGGATCTCGCTCCACATCTGCTGCAGCGTCTGCACCGACAGGAAGCCGATCCGGCCCGACAGCACGTTCAGGTAAGTGGCAGCCAGATGCTTGCCGAAGTTGGACTTGTCGAAATCGCAGCCCTGCATGATTTCGTACAGCGACTTGCTGCCGTAGGTGCTGACGTTGTTTCCGGAACAGGCGAACACGTCGCTGAAATCCGTACCCTGGGGGGTTGGCCAGCCGCCGTGGTTCTTCCAGTAGCCCGGCGACTTGCCCTTGCAGGCAGGCTGGGGCCGGGCATAGTTACTGCTGAGACCGCCGGACAGCGCCCCCGAGGGCGACACGCACACCATCCTGCTCATCGTGGCATGGCTGTCGACCGTCCACAGGACACTGGCCGCACCCAGCCCGGCCTTGGTCAGGCGGCGGCGCGCCGCGCCACGCGCGCTCATCGGCGCCGTGGATTTGGCTTGGTCTGGTTGATGTTCGGTCGACACGGTGCATCCTCACAAGGTGGTTATGCCTAGACGGCAGGCATTTCGAATAAGCAAGAATTATGCCTCGAAAGCACGAGCGTTGAAACTTGCTGCAAAAACAAGCACCTACAGCAAATTGCTCAGCCTTTGTCCTACCAGTCTAGCCAGTACGCCGGTCACTGTGTAAGAATTTTCGACAGCCGATCAGAAAAAGCTCTCAGGGACCACCAGGATGTCGCCTGGACGCATCGTGATGTTGGCCGAGATGTCGCCATCCTTGATCAGGTCATCGAGGCGCACCTGCAGGCGCTGCTGCTTGCCGTCGACCGTGCGGATCACGGTGGCGCGGTTGCCCGCGGCGAATTCGGTGACGCCGCCGACCGCAATCAGGACGTCCATCAGCGACATCTCCTTGCGGTATGGCAGGGCTTGCGGCTTGGTTGCCTGGCCGATCACGCGGATCTGGTCGCTGTAATTGCCGACGAAATTGGTCACCACGACCGTCACCACCGGCTGCTGGATGAACTTGGCGAGCGCGCCTTCGATGTCGCGCGCCAGCTGGGTCGAGGTCTTGCCGGCGGCCGGCAGGTCTTCGACCAGCGGCGTGGTGATCTTGCCGTCCGGACGGACCGGGACCGACATCGACACTTCCGGGTTGCGCCACACAATGATGTTGATATTGTCGCCCGGGCCGATCAGGTATTCCGGGTTGACCACCTGGGTGTCCACCACCGCAGGCGGGGTGCTGGCGCAGCCGGCCATTGCGAACAGGCAGCCAATGGCTGCAGCCTGGGCTGCGCGTTTGATTCCTTGCATCGTTTTCGTGCTCACGTCAAAAATCCCCTGGTTGGCATGGCGGCAGCCGTCTGGCCGAGGCCACTGCCGTACTCGCAAAATTGTCGAGCGCTATTTTATACCATAGCACTTCGGCAATCTTGTGCACAACTGAAAAACGCCTATTGGGATCTTTGCAACAGCTCATGCACATGGCGTACCGGGATCGCATAGGTGATGCCGCTCGGGTCGGACACCGCGCTTTCCTTCAAGCCCTTGAGGAAGACCATGTTAATGACGCCGACCACGGCGCCGCTGGCCGGGTCGTACAGCGGACTGCCGCTGTTGCCGGGATAGGCCGTGCCGTCCAGGTGGTAGATGTCAAAGGAGCGGCGCTGCAGCTGGGCGATGGCGCGCGGGTCGAGCTGGCGCGAGTTCAGCGACGGCCGCACCACCGGTGCGATCGCCGCCAGCAGGGCGCGGTGGGTGGCCGCGTGCAGGCCGAGCCGCATGCCGAGCGGATAGCCGGTAAACGCCAGGGCCTGGCCCTCGGCCACCGCACCCTCCCCTGCCAGCGCCAGCGGCGCCAGGGCCGGCCCGCTCAGGCGCAGGTGGGCCAGGTCGTGTTCGCGGTCGACTGCGGCGACGCGCGCGCTGCGAAAGCTCACCGCTTCCCCGCCGTTGCCGATGACGATCCCGATTTCCTCCATGCGCGCCACGTCGAGCGTGGGTGGAATCACGTGGGCATTCGTGATCACGCTCAGGCCGTCGCCGACGACGAAGCCGGTGCCGCTGAAGACGATGGCCGGCTGGCGGGTTTTCAGCAGGGTACCGACGCCGACCACCGAAGGCTTGACCCGGGCCACCGTGCGCGGCAAGGGCTGGGGCGCCTCGCGCACCAGGTCCTGGGCGGCGACGGGCAGCGCCATGGTGCACAGCAGCATCGGCGCGCCCAGCAACAGGCGGCGCAGTCCTTTAACTGGCATGATGTCATTTCGATTAGGAATCAATTGTGTGGCCTCTTTTGTATTTCCGACATTAAAATATAGCATTTGATTCAAAGCAATAGTCGTTGTTGACCAAGTAGTCGGTTGAAGAGACGGACGAACTTACTTCCAAACAACTTTTTCTTCGGCAAATCGTTGTAAAACAGCAATAAACTATTGGTAAATTGCTCTGAACCCATAGATTTGATGTTGTCCTTGGGAATTCCTGTTGCACAAACACCATTTTTGTGACACTAGCCGCTTTTTTTTCCGACCTGCAATTGCAATTGCTCAGTCAACAAGCGATCATGCACACTCTTATTGATTGATAGGCTTGCGTTTTTTGGCGCAAGCCTTTATGGCGAGATCCACGACATGGCAGATATCACAGCCTCAATTCTTACTTTCCTCAAGGCGATCGGGAAGTACCGCTGGCATGCAGTCTTCATCACCTGGGCCGTCGCGATCGTCGGTTGGGCCGTGGTGCTGAAGCTGCCGAACCAGTACGAAACCTCGGCCCGCGTCTATGTGGATACCCAGAGTATCCTCAAGCCGCTGCTGTCGGGCATGACCACCCTGCCGAACATCGAGCAGCAGGTGATGTTCATGCGCGGCACCCTGATCAGCCGCCCGAACGTCGAACGCGTCATGCGCATGGTGGACCTGGACGTCAAGGCCACCAACGCCAAGGAGCACGACGAGATCGTCGACGAGCTGATGTCGCAGATCAAGATCGCCGGCACCGAGCGCGACGACATCTATACCATCAGCTACACCGCTCCCGACCCCAAGCTGGGCAAGGACGTGGTGCAGGCGCTCCTGACGATCTTCGTCGAAGGCGGCGGCGGCAAGAAGCAGGATTCGGACAAGGCCGTCCAGTTCATCGACGACCAGATCCGCAACTATGAAGAGAAACTGGCGGCTGCCGAGAACTCCCTGAAAGAGTTCAAGATCCGCCACGTCGGCATGCTGCCGTCGGAAGGCGCGGACTTCGGCACGCGCATGATGGCCAGCACCGAGGCGCTGAGCACCGCGCGCCTCGAATTGGCCGAAGCCGAGCAGGCGCGCAATGCGATCCGCCGCCGCATCTCGGGCGAATCGCTGCCGGGCGACAGCGCCGTGGCGCCGGTCAGCAACCCCGAGCTCGACGAACGCATCGCCACCGTCAACAAGACGCTCGACACGCTGCGCACGCAATACACCGAAGCCCATCCGGACATCGTCGCCAACGCACGCCTGCTCGAGCAGCTGCTGGCCCGCAAGCGCGACGAAGCCAAGAACCGCAAGCGCAGCAGCGATCCTGGTGCCGGCTACAGCCCGATGCTCCAGCAGCTCAACGTGGCGCTGTCGGAAGCCGAAGCGCGCGTGGCCTCGCTGCAGGCCCGCGTCAACGAATACAGCGCGCGCACCTCGCGCATGCGCACCCAGAGCACCCTGGCGCCGGAAATCGAAGCCCAGCTGGCCCAGCTCAACCGCGACTACGAAGTCAACCGCGACAACTACCAGAAACTGGTGGAGCGCCGCGAATCGGCCAAGCTGTCGGGCGACCTGTCCTCGGCCACCGACATGCTGACCTTCCGCGTGATCGACCCGCCGACCGCACCGCCACAGCCGTCCGGCCCGAACCGCCTGCGCCTGTTCTCGCTGGTATTCGTCGGCGCGCTCGGCGCCGGCCTGGCCGCTGCCTTCCTGATGAGCCAGCTGCGCCCGACCTTCCTGAGCCAGGCCGCCCTGCGCGACGCCACCGGCCTGCCGATCCTGGGCTCGATCAGCATGAACTGGACCGGCGAGCAGACCGTCCGCCGCAAGCGCCGCCTGCTGGCGCTCGGCGCCTCCGTGCTGCTGCTGCTGGCCCTCTATGGCGCGGGCGTGACGGCCATCCTGGTCCGTCCGAACGGCCTGTAACCGAATCCAAGGAGCAGACGTGAGCATTATCGAAAAAGCGGCACGCCGCATCGACCTGGACCGCGGCCAGGCCAAACCGCCGGCGCCCGTAACGCCTTCCCCGGACGGCATCGACACCAGCGAGACGCTGGCCGTGGCCGCACCGGCAGTCGTCCCCGTTACCGCAGCCGCACCAGCCGCACCGGCAATGCCGGCGCCAGACGCTGTACAGGTCGTGCACGCTGAAGAGGCGGCCCCGGCCGCCCGCGGCAACACCCGCAAGGTCGAGCTCGACCTTGCCAAGATGCGCGCCACCGGCATGGTCACCGCCGCCGGCGGCCGTACCAGCCTGCTCGAAGACTTCCGCCTGATCAAGCGCCCGCTGCTCAAGCGCGCCTTCGCCGAGCGCACCGCGGGCGGCAACCCGGGCAACCTGATCATGCTGACCAGCTCGCTACCGGGCGAAGGCAAGACCTATTGCGCGATCAACCTGGCGATGAGCATCGCGATGGAACTGGATCACACTGTGCTGCTGGTCGACGCCGACGTGGCGCGCCCGTCAGTGCTGCGTAACCTCGGCCTGCCGGCCGAGCGCGGCCTGATGGACCTGCTGATCGACGACAAGCTCGACATGTCCGACGTGCTGCTGCGCACCAACGTCGACACCCTGAGCATCCTGGCCGCCGGCACCAGCACGCCGCGCGCCACCGAGCTGCTGGCCAGCTCGACCATGACTTCGCTGGTGCGTGAAATCGCCAACCGCTACCCGGACCGGATCGTCATCTTCGATTCGCCGCCGCTGCTGCTCACCAGCGAAGCCCGCGCCCTGGCCTCGCACATGGGCCAGATCGTGGTCGTCGTCGAATCCCAGACCACGACCCAGCACGCGCTCAAGGAAGCGCTGCACCAGCTGGAAGGCTGCACCAACGTCAATCTCATCTATAACAAGACCAGGGACATTCCCGGCATCGAAGAGACGTATGACTACCATTACGGCTAAATCGCCACGCCGGGCGCTGCGCCTGGCGCCGCTGGCGGCCGCCGCCATGCTGCTGGCATCGGAATGCCAGGCCGGCTGGAAGATCTATCCGACCATCGGCATTACCCAGACCTATACCGACAATGTCAACCTGCGCCCGCGCGGCCAGGAAGAGTCGCAGTTCGTCACCGAATTCACCCCGGGCCTGGCCATATCGGGCAGCGGGCGCCGCTACAAGGTCGCGGCCAGCAGCCAGTTGCGCCACTACGAATACAGCGACGGCGACCTGCCCGGCACGATCGACAACCTGCACGAATACAGCTTCGCCGGCCAAGGCATGCTGGTCGACGACCTGCTGTTCATCGACGCGGCCGGCGGCTCCTCGCAGCAGCCGGTGTCGGCCTTCGGCCCGCAGCTGGGCAATAACCTGTACGCGACGGGCAACCGCGCCAAGATCAAGACCTGGCGCATCACCCCTACCCTCGACAAGCGCTTCAGCAACGATGCCCGCGCCGTGGTGCGCTACTCGCGCGATTCGGTCGATGCGGGCACGGTCAACCGCTTCGGCAGCAGTCTGGGCGACACCCTCAGCGCCAGTCTGGACAGCGGATCGATGTTCCAGGCCCTCGGCCTGGGCCTGAACTACCAGCGCCAGGACCTCCAGAACGACCTGACCGGCGAATCGTCCTCGGAATCAGCCGGCACCAGCCTGCGCTACGCACTGAACCGGCGCTTTGCGCTGACCGCCACCGCCGGCTACGACCGCTACGACTACGAAGGTCCGGGCCAAGATACGGCAGGGCGCAACTGGTCGGCCGGTTTCGACTGGGCGCCCTCGCTGCGCACCAGCGTGAGCGCCGCGATCGGCCACCATTTCTACGGCAAGACGGGCAAGCTCAACGCCAGCCATCGCAGCCGCTACACCAACTGGAGCATCGTGTACGACGATGCGATCACCAACAGCCGCTCGCAATTCCTGCTACCGGCGGCGATCGACACCACTGCCCTGCTCGACCGCCTGTTCGCGGCCACCATCACCGACCCGGTGCTGCGCCAGCAGGCCGTGGCCGGCTATATCCGCAACAGCGGCCTGCCGCCTTCGCTGGCCGAGAGCGTGAATTACCTGAGCAACCGCTACGTGCGCCAGAAGCAGCTGCAGGCCTCGATGGCTTACACCAAGGGGCGCAGCGGCCTGATCGTGTCGGCCTTCAGCAGCGAGCGTATCGCCTTGTCGAATCAGGAGAGCGACGCCCCGCTGCTGGGCACCGAACTGTCTTCGCTCAACGACAACGTGCGCCAGAAGGGCGTCAGCTCGAACTACACCTACCGGCTCAACAGCCGCACCAGCGCGCTGGCCTCGGTCCTGCTGATGCGCAGCCGTTCGCTCGAGACCGGATACGAAGACAACAGCCGCCAGTTCCGCGTCGGCCTGACGCGCCGGCTGGGCAACAAGCTGAGCGCAGCGGCGGAATTCCGCCACATGCGCGGCGGCGTCGGCATCAACGCGGGCAACTACCGGGAAAACGCCATTTCGGCCACCCTGTCCGCGCAGCTTTAAGGAGCAGCAAGCGATGTACGAAACTTATTATGGTCTGTCGGCCAAGCCGTTCCAGCTGCGCCCGGATCCCCACTTCTTCTTCGGCAGCAAGGGCCACAAGCGCGCCATGGCCTACCTCGAGTACGGCATGTCGCAGGGCGAGGGCTTCATCGTCATCACCGGCGAAGTCGGTGCCGGCAAGACTACCCTGGTGCGCAACCTGCTCAACAAGATCCCGCTCGACCAGATCGTCGCCGCCCACATCGTCAACACCAGCCTCGATCCGGAAGACACGCTGCGCATGGTGGTGTCCAGCTTCGGCTTGCCCTACGAAGGCGCCAGCAAGGCCGAGCTGCTCAACCGCCTCGAGCAGTTCCTGCGCGGTGTCGACCGCCAGGGCAAGCGCGCCTTGCTCCTGATCGACGAAGCCCAGAACCTGAATGCGCGCACGGTCGAAGAACTGCGCATGCTGTCGAACTTCCAGACCGACGACCGCTCGCTGCTGCAGACCTTCCTGCTCGGCCAGCCCGAGTTCCGCACCACGCTGCACAGCCCCGGCATGCAGCAGCTGCGCCAGCGCGTGATCGCCAGCTATCACCTGGGCCCGATGGATGCGCAGGAAACCCGCGCCTATATCGAGCACCGCCTGGCCACGGTCGGCTGGCAGGGCGACCCTGCGTTTGACGACGGCGCCCATGCGGCGATCTTCGCCTACAGCGGCGGCATCCCGCGCAAGACCAATACGCTGATGGACCGCGTGCTCTTGATGGGCTACCTGGAAGAGATGCACGCTTTCACCGAAGCCGACATCAGCGAAGTGGTGCGCGACATCTCGGAAGAATTCGAATTGCCCGAGGGCGCCAGCGCATCCGACCCATCCGATTCGACCGGTTCCGCCGCCATGGCCCAGCACGAGCTGCGCACCATGGACACCCGTGGCGGCGACCGCCGCGCCAGCGTGGAGCTGCTCGACGAACGCATGATGCGGCTCGAGAAATCGATCGTCTCGGTACTGTCGATCCTGAAAAAAATCGTCGCCACGCCGCAGGGCGCGGCGGCCCAGCACATGGACAACCAGGAATGAAACCCTACGAACCGGTCGCCCGCCCCGCCCCCATGCCGGGCCAGCGTATCAAGAACGCCATGACCTGCGACGTCGAGGATTACTTCCAGGTCTCCGCGTTCGCCCCCTACATCGACCGCGACAGCTGGCCCGCGCGCGAATGCCGGGTCGAAGCCAACATGGAGCGCATCCTGGCGCTGTACGAGCGCCACGGCGTGAAAGCGACCTTCTTCACCCTCGGCTGGATCGCCGAGCGCTATCCCGCAATGGTGAAAAAAATCGTCGCCGCCGGCCACGAGCTGGCCAGCCACGGCTATGGCCACCTGCGCGCCTCCGATCAGAGCCGCGCCGAATTCGACAACGACATCCGCTCGAGCAAGGCCCTGCTGGAAGACCTCGGCGGCCAGGCCGTGCTGGGCTACCGCGCGCCGAGCTTTTCGATCGGCCACGCCAACCTGTGGGCGCTGGAAGCGCTGCACGAAGCCGGCTACCGCTACAGCTCGAGCATCTACCCGATCGCGCACGACCACTACGGCATGCCGGACGCACCGCGCTTCGCCTTCTACCCGCACGGCCCGGACGGCCTGCTGGAAGTGCCGGTCACCACCGTCAACATGTTCGGCCGTAACCTGCCGGCCGGCGGCGGCGGCTATTTCCGCCTGCTGCCCTATGCGCTGTCGCGCTGGATGATGCAGAAGGTGAACCGCGAAGACGGCCAGCCGGCGCTGTTCTACTTCCACCCGTGGGAAGTCGATCCCGGCCAGCCGCGCCCGGATGGCCTGGACGCCAAGTCGCGCTTCCGCCACTACGTCAACATCGACCGCATGGAAGGCCGCCTCGAGCGGCTGGCACGCGATTTCGCGTGGGACCGCATGGACCGCATCTTCCTGGACAAGAAATAAAAGTTAGGCAAACCGCACCATGAACTCGATCATCGAAGCAGCCCAGGCCAAACGCGCCGCGCCGGCGCAGGCTACCGGACCACAGACCCTGCACCTGCTGCAGCCGCAGGATTATGTTCGCTGGGACGCGTTCGTGCGCGCCTGCCCTGAAGCCACCTTCTTCCACCTCTCGGGCTGGAAGAAGGTGATCGAGGAATCCTTCGGCATCAAGACCTGGTTCTATTACGTCCAGCAGGATGGCCAGATCCAGGCTGTCCTGCCGCTGGCCGAGATCAAGAGCCGCCTGTTCGGCCACTCGCTCGGCGCGATGCCCTTCTGCGTGTACGGCGGCGTGGCCGCGCTCGACGATGGCGCCCGTGTCCTGCTCGACGAAGCAGCCGACAAGCTGGCGCGCGAGCTGGGCGTGGGCCACCTGGAATACCGCGGCATGCAGCGCGCCCACCCGGGCGACGACAGCTGGCATACCAAGGAACTCTACGTCACCTTCCGCAAGGAGATCTCGAGCGACGACGAGGCCAACCTGAACGCCATCCCGCGCAAGCAGCGCGCCATGGTGCGCAAGGGGATCAAGCTGGGCCTGAAGGGCGTGGTCGAGGATAACGTCGACCGCATGTTCGAGGCCTATGCCAACAGCGTGCTGCGCCTGGGCACCCCGGTGTTCCCGAAAAAGTACTTCGCCAAGCTGCAGCAGGTGTTCGGCAAGGAATGCGAAGTGCGCAGCATCTACACCAGCGACGACCGCCTGGTGGCTTCGGTGCTGTCCTTCTACTGGCGCGACGAGGTCGTGCCCTACTACGGCGGCGGCATGGACCTGGCGCGCGAAGTGGCCGGCAATGACTTCATGTACTGGAACCTGATGCAGGCCGCGGCCGCACGCGGTTGCCGCATTTTCGATTACGGCCGCAGCAAGCTTGGTACCGGCGCCTACGACTTCAAGAAGAACTGGGGCTTCAACGCCGAGCCGCTGCCCTACGAATACAAGCTGTACGCATCGAGCGCGCTGCCGGACAACAATCCGCTGAACCCGAAGTACCAGCTGTTCATCAAGATGTGGAAGAAGCTGCCGCTGCCGGTGGCGAACTTCCTCGGCCCTTACATCGTGCGCAACCTGGGATAAACCGTGGAAGACCTGCTCCTGCTGATCCACCGGATCCCCTACCCGCCGAACAAGGGCGACAAGATCCGTTCCTACCACCTGCTCAAGCACCTGGCGCGCGACTACCGCGTGCACCTGGCGACCTTTGTCGACGACGCCGACGACTGGCAGCATGTGCCGACCGTGGAAAAGCTGTGCGCAAGCAGCCATTTCGCCAGCCTGAACCCGCTGCTGGCGCGCGTGCGCAGCCTGAAGGCGCTCGCCACCAACCGCTCGCTCTCGCTCGACTACTACCGCGACGCCGGCATGCAGCGCTGGGTCGACGAGACCGTCGCCGCCCACGGCATCGAGCGCGTGCTGGTGTTCTCCTCCGCCATGGCGCAGTATGCGGACAAGTATCCGGGCGCGCGGCGCGTGGTCGACTTCTGCGACGTCGACTCGGACAAATGGCGCCAGTACGCCGACAAGAAATCCTGGCCGATGAGCTGGCTGTACCGCCACGAGGCGCGCCAGCTGCTGTCCTATGAGCGCCAGGTGGCGCGCGACTACGACGCCTCGCTGTTCGTCTCCGGTCCCGAAGCGGACCTGTTCCGCCAGCTGGCGCCGGAAAGCGATGCCAAGATCGGTTTCTTCAGCAATGGCGTGGACACCGACTACTTCTCGCCCGAGGCAGTCAATACCAGCCCGTTCGCGCCACAAGAACGCGCCATCGTCTTCACCGGCGCCATGGATTACTGGCCCAACGTGGACGCGGTGCAGTGGTTCGCGGATGACGTGATGCCGCTGCTGCGCGCGCGCTTCCCCGACCTGCGTTTCTACATCGTCGGCGCGCGCCCCTCGCCGGCCGTGCTGGAACTGGCCAAGCAGCCGAACATCGTCGTCACCGGCACAGTGCCGGACGTGCGCCCGTATATCGCGCACGCCCAGGCGGCCGTGGCGCCGCTGCGCATTGCGCGCGGCATCCAGAACAAGGTATTAGAGGCGATGGCGATGGCCACCCCGGTGGTGGTCTCGCCCCAGGCCCTGGAGGGCATCGACGCCGAGCCGGGCCTGGAGCTGGTATTGGCCCAGGACGCCGCCGGTTTCGCCGATGCGGTCGCCGCCTTGCTGGCACGCACCGGCAACGAGATCGGCCTGGCCGCGCGCGCCAAGGTCGAAAACAAATACAGCTGGCCGAGCAACCTGGCCTGCATCGGAGAGCGACTCGAATGTTCCTGACACCGCCACCCGGCATCATCGACAGCCCGGTCCAGACGCCGGCCACCTTGCCGCGCGCCGGCATGCTGGTCCTGGCGCTGGCCCTGCTGGCGCCCTTCGCGCTGTATTTCGCCACCGCCTCGTCGATGGTGTCGATCTGGAACAGCTCCGAGACCTTCGCCCACGGCTACATCATCCTGCCAATCAGCCTGGCGCTGATCTGGCGCCAGCGCGCCTGGTTCGGGCAGCTGCCGGCGCAGCCATGGCGCCCGGGCCTGGTGCTGCTGGCCTGCGCCGGCGCGGCCTGGCTGGCCGCCCGCATGGGCGACGTGCAGGTGGTGATGCAATACGCCTTCGTGACCATGTTCCCGCTGGCCGCACTGACCCTGCTGGGCCCGCGCCTGGCCGCCAAATTTACCTTCCCGCTGCTGTTCCTGCTGTTCGCGGTGCCTTTCGGCGAAGTCTTCGTCGGCCCGCTGATCGAGTACACCGCCGACTTCACGGTCTGGGCGGTGCAGGCCACCGGCATCCCGGTGCTGCGCAACGGCACCCGCTTCGAGCTGCCCACCGGCAGCTGGTCGGTGGTCGAAGCCTGCAGCGGCATCCGCTACCTGATCTCTTCGATCACCCTGGGCTGCCTGTACGCCTACCTGACCTACCGCTCCAACCTGCGCCGCACGGTGTTCATCGGCCTGTCGATCCTGGCGCCGATCGTCGCCAACTGGCTGCGCGCCTACGGCATCGTCATGATCGGCCACCTGAGCGGCATGGAACTGGCCACGGGCGTGGACCACCTGGTCTACGGCTGGCTGTTCTTCGGCGTGATCATGTTCATCATGTTCTGGATCGGCAGCTACTGGCGCGAAGACGAGCTGCCGGCGTCCGTTGCCGCCGCCCCGTCCGCACCGGGCGAGTTGCACGGCGCAGCGCGCTCGCTGCTGCCGATGGCGCTGGCCGTGGTCGCGCTGAGCGCTGTCTGGCCGGCTTTTGCCGCCTTCAATGACCGCGCCAACCACAATCCGCAGGCGGTGACGCTGGCCGAGCCGGCCGTGTCCTGGCCGCTGGCCCCGACCTTCCCGGACTGGCAGGTCGACTACATGGAACCGGACGCCCGCATCGCGCGCGTCTACCGCGCGCCGGAAGGCCGCCCGGTGCTGCTGCAGATGCTGTACTACCGTAACCAGAGCAAGCAGAAGGGCCTGATCAGCTCCGTCAACCGCCTCGTCGGCGAGAAGGATGCCTTCCACGAAACCGCCTCGGCGATGCGCACCGAACAGGCAGCCGGCCATACCCTGCCGCTGCGCGAAGCGGTGCTCGACAGTCCGGGCGGACCGCTGGTGGTCTGGCAGGTCATGTGGGTCGATGGCCGCTACACGGCCAGCAACGTGGCCGGCAAGCTGCACCAGGCCAAGGGCAAGCTGCAGTTCCGCGGCGACGACGGCGCGCTGGTGGCGATTGCCGCGCCGATCGACGGCGGCAATGCGGACGCCGCGCGCGCCACGCTGCGCGCCTTCCTTGACCAGCACTTCGCCGCGATCGACGGCGCCCTGCTGCAGGCGCGCGGACGCTGACGCATGCGCGATGACTCCGCCCACCTGAGCATGCAGCGCCCACTGGTCGTTCACCTGACCTATGCGCTCGATGTCGGAGGACTGGAAACCCTGCTGGTGGACTGCATCAACCGCATGCCACCGGAACGCTACCGCCATGCCGTGGTGTGCCTGACGCGGTATACCGATTTCGCGCAGCGCATCACCCAGCCGGGCGTCGAGGTGTACGCGCTGGGCAAGCCGCCCGGGCTGGGCCTGGGCACCCACCTGAAGTTCTGGAAGCTGATGCGCAAGCTGCGTCCGGCCATCCTGCACACCTATAACCTGTCGGCCCTGGAATATGCCTTCAGCGGGACGCTGGCCGGGATCCCGGTGCGGGTGCATGCGGAACACGGCCGTGACGCCAGCGACCCGCATGGCCTGAACCCCAAGCACAACTTCCTGCGCCGCCGCATGGCGCCCTTCGTCGACTGCTTCGTCCCGGTCTCCGAGGACCTGCAGCGCTGGCTGGGCGAGACGGTGCGCATCCCGGCGGCCAAGACCCTGTTTATCAAGAACGGCGTCGATACCGACAAGTTCGCCGCAGCCGCGGCGGGCACGGGCGCTTCGCCATGGGACGACGGCGGGCATATCGTGATCGGCACCGTGGCGCGCATCCAGGACGTCAAGAACCACCGCGACCTGGTCACCGCTTTTGCCCGCCTGCGCGAGCAGCTGCCGGAACAGCGCGAGCGCCTGCGCCTGAGCATCGTCGGCGACGGTCCCCTGATGGGGGCGGTGCGCGAGCAGGTCGCCGGCCTCGGGCTGACCGATGCGGTCTGGCTGCCCGGCGCGCGCGCCGACGTGGCCAGCCTGCTTCACGGTTTTTCGCTGTTCGTCCTGCCCTCGCTGGCCGAAGGCACGCCGGTGTCGATGCTCGAAGCCATGGCTTGCGGCCTGCCGGTGGTGGCGTCCGGCGTCGGCGGCATCCCGGAAGTGGTCACCAACGGCCGCGAAGGGACCTTGGTAGCGCCGCGCGACGTCGATGCGCTGGTGGCGGCACTGGCCGCCTACGTGCGCGACCCGGTCCTCTTGCAGCGCCATGGCGAGGCCGCCCGTGCGCGGGTAGAGAACGCCTTCAGCATGCGCGCGATGCTGGAAGAATACGGCAAGCTGTACGACCGTCTCCGCCAGCAGAAACTGCGCCGGCCCCAGGCCGCGACGCTTAAATAATATTAAATTAACTTCAAGTAAGTTTAGAGCAACTTAAGGAACACCCAGAACTATGTGCGGAATTGTCGGCATCCTGGATACCCGCGGCAGCCGCGGGATCGATCGCGAAGCGCTGCGACGCATGAACGAAAGCCAGCACCATCGTGGGCCCGACGAGGGCGAGCTGTACCTGGAGCCGGGGCTCGGCATGGGCCACCGGCGCCTGTCGGTGATCGACATCGCCACCGGCCAGCAGCCTTTCCGCAGCGCCGACGGCAGCATGACCCTGGTGTTCAATGGCGAGATCTATAACTACCGCAAGCTGCGCGACGAACTGATCGCGCTGGGCCACGTGTTCCGCACCAAGTCGGATACCGAAGTGGTGATGCAGGCGTATCAAGCCTGGGGCGAGGATTGCCTGCGCCGCCTGCGCGGCATGTTCGCCTTCGCGCTGTGGGACCGCAACCGCCAGCTGATGTTCATGGCGCGCGACCACGTGGGCGTCAAGCCGATGTTCTATTCGCTGTTGCCCAACGGCCTGTTCGTGTTCGGCTCCGAGCTGAAATCGATCATGACCTTCCCCGAACTGTCGCGCGAGCTGAACCCGCGCGCGGTCGAGGAGTATTTCGCCTTCGGCTACGTGCCGGAACCGAACACCATCTTCAACAACGCCTTCAAGCTCAGCCCGGGCCACTGCATCACGCTGCGCGTCGGCGACACGCAAGTCAATCCGCGCCGCTACTGGGACCTGCCCTTCCGCCCGCACGCGCCGCGGCAGGAAGCTGAAGTCACCGAAGAACTGGCTGCGCGCCTGCAGGAAGCGGTGCTGTCGCAGACCGAATCGGAAGTGCCGCTGGGCGCCTTCCTGTCGGGCGGCGTCGATTCGAGCGCCGTGGTGGCCATGATGGCCCAGCAGGGCAAGGAGCCGGTCACCACCTGCTCGATCGGCTTCGACGACCCCGAGTTCGACGAATCCAAATACGCGTCGATGGTGGCGCAGCGCTACGCCACCCGCCACCATGCCCAGGTGGTCAGCAAGGACGATTACGGTCTGGTCGACACGCTCGCCGGCCTGTACGACGAGCCGTATGCCGACAGCTCGGCGATCCCGACCTACCGCGTCTGCCAGCTGGCGCGCCAGCACGTGACGGTGGCGCTGTCGGGCGACGGCGGCGACGAGAATTTCGCCGGCTACCGCCGCTACCGCTATGCGATGGCCGAGCACAGCGTGCGCTCGAAGCTGCCGGCCGGCCTGCGCAAACCCCTGTTCGGCACCCTGGGCGCCCTGTACCCAAAGGCTGACTGGGCGCCGCGCATGTTCCGCGCCAAGACCACCTTCGAGGCCCTGGCGCGCGACCTGGTCGAGGGCTACTTCCACGGCGTGTCGATCATGCCGGACCGGGTGCGCGACGAACTGTTCAGCGACGGCTTCCGCAGCCGCCTGCAGGGCTACCGCGCGATCGACGTGATGCGCGGCCATGCGGCCAATGCGCCGACCGACGATCCGCTGTCGGTGCTGCAATACCTCGACTTCAAGACCTACCTGCCGGGCGACATCCTGACCAAGGTCGACCGCGCCAGCATGGCCCACTCGCTGGAAGTGCGCGTGCCGCTGCTGGACCATACCTTCCTGGAGTGGGTGTCGGGACTGCCGTCGAACATCAAGCTGCAGGGCGGCGAGGGCAAGTACATCTTCAAGAAGTCGCTCGAGCCCTTCCTGCCGGACGAGGTGCTGTACCGCTCGAAAAAAGGCTTCTCGATCCCGGTCGCGGCCTGGCTGCGCGGCCCGCTGCGCCAGGCGGTGCGCGACGCGGTGCTGAGCCAGCGGCTGCTCGACACCGGCATCTTCAACGAGCGCTATCTGCGCCACATGGTCGAGCAGCACGAGTCGGGCGCCAGCGATTACAGCGCCTCGCTGTGGTCGGTGCTGATGTTCGAAGCCTTCCTGCGCGTCAGCCTGGAGCGCTGAAACGCAAAGCGCCCGGCAGGACCGGGCGCTTTCACGTACAAGATATGATTCCCGGGCCGCAGGCCCGGGAATCATATTCAGGCTGCGGAACTGACGCGGCCGATACCCTCGTAATGCAGGCCATACGACGACACCGTCGCTGGCTGGTAGATGTTGCGGCCATCGAACACGGCCTTGGCCGACAATTCCTGCGCCAGGTAGCTGAAGTCGGGCGAACGGAATTCCTTCCACTCGGTGACCAGCGCCAGCGCATCGGCGCCGCGCACCGCCTCGTTGGCCGAACCCACCAGGCGCAGCAGTTCGTCGCAGCGCTGGGCCCCATGCTCGGCCACCAGCACGCGTCCCGCTTCTTCAGCCGCCACCGGATCGTAGGCCACGACCTTGCAGCCGGCCGCGAACAGCTTGCGGATCAGGCGCAGGCTCGGCGCTTCGCGCATGTCGTCGGTGTTCGGCTTGAACGACAGGCCCCAGACCGCGACCGTGCGGCCGCTCAACGCGGCTTCGCCGCCGAAGAAACGGCACAGCTTATTGAACAACACGTCCTTCTGCGCCTCGTTGACCTTCTCGGTCGCATTCAGGAGGTACATCGGCTGGTCGTGCTTGGCGGCGGTCTTGACCAGCGCCTTGATGTCTTTCGGGAAGCACGAACCGCCATAGCCCACGCCTGCGTACAGGAAGCTCGGGCCGATGCGCGGGTCCAGGCCCATGCCCATGCGGATCGCCTCGATGTCGGCGCCCAGCAGCTCGGCCAGGTTGGCCACTTCGTTCATGAAGCTGATGCGGGTGGCCAGCATGGCGTTGCAGGCGTACTTGGTCAGCTCGGCGCTGCGCACGTCCATCTCGACCAGCTTTTCGTGGTTGCGGTTGAACGGTGCGTACAGCTGGCGCATGAGCTGGGTCGCGGTGGCGCTGTCGCTGCCGATCACGATGCGGTCCGGGCGCGTGAAGTCGCCGATGGCCGCGCCTTCCTTCAGGAATTCGGGATTGCTGATGACCGAGAACTCGACCTTCACGCCACGCTTGTCGAGCTCATCGGAAATGGCGGCGCGGACCTTGTCGGCGGTGCCGACTGGCACGGTCGACTTGTCGACCACGACCACCGGACGCGTGATGCGCTGGCCGATGCTGCGCGCGGCCGCCAGGATGTGGGTCAGGTCGGCGCTGCCGTCTTCGTCCGGTGGGGTGCCGACGGCCAGGAAGATGCATTCGGCGTGGGCGACCGCTTCATCATAGCTGGTCGAAAACAGCAGGCGGCCGGCGCTGGCGTTGCGCGCGACCAACGATTCGAGGCCCGGCTCGTGGATCGGGATCAGCCCGTCCTTGAGCATGTCGATTTTACGGACGTCGACATCGAGGCACAGCACGGTGTTGCCGACGTCGGCAAAGCAGGCGCCGGACACCAGGCCAACATACCCGGTGCCAATAATGGAAATTTTCATAGGAGTTCAGCGGTGGAGAGGGGCACGAATGGCCGCGGCGCCGCACTGCTGGGGCCGCCGGCCGCGAAAGTTTCCAGCAAGACTAACAGTGCTGTTAAAAAATTGCAAACGGGTCAACCTCTATTGTGTGGCGGCATTTGTACGTCGGAATTCCACTACGTTTCTCGCACGAAACAATGCGATCTTTTAATTTTTCTAAGGTAATATACTGACTTGTTTTTAACGAAAATAGCAATCCGGCAAGCATTGCTCTTGCTGCTGCAGCAGTCGCGCGCAGCCGCCCCGCGGATCCTTCCGCGCGCCGCAGGCGGCGGCGCCGGGATGCTCATCCGGCCACTCCCGAAATGAAACTACTGACGTTCTCCACGCTGTTTCCGAATGCCGAACAGCCCAACCACGGCCTGTTCGTGGAAACCCGGCTGCGCTACCTGGTCGCCAGCGGCCAGGTCGAATCGCGCGTGGTCGCGCCGGTGCCCTGGTTCCCCTTCAAGGGAGAACGCTTCGGCAACTACGGCAAGATGGCGCGCGTGCCGGCGGCCGAAGTGCGCGGCGGCATCGAGATCGTCCATCCACGCTATGTGGCCCTGCCCAAGATCGGCATGAACGTCGCGCCCCAGTTGATGGCGCGCGCGGTGCGCCCGGCCATCGGCCAACTCATCGACAGCGGCTACGACTTCGACGCCATCGATGCGCACTACTTCTATCCGGACGGCGTCGCGGCTGTCATGCTGGGCAAGTACTTCAACAAGCCGGTGGTGATCACCGCGCGCGGCAGCGACATCAACCTGCTGCCGCAATTCCCGGTGCCGCGCAAGATGATCCTGTGGGCCGCCCAGAACGCGCGCGCCGTGATCACCGTCTGCAGCTATCTGAAGGACGAGCTGGCCCGGCTGGGCGCCGACCCGCGCCGCATCACCCCGCTGCGCAACGGCGTCGACCTGCAGCGCTTCGCGCCGCTGGACCGCGACACCGCCCGCGCCGCGCTCGGCCTGGACGGCTACACCCTGCTGTCGGTCGGCCGCCTGAACGAACACAAGGGCCACCACATCATCGTCAAGGCGCTCACCCGCCTCCCCGGCGTGACCCTGCTGGTGGCGGGCGACGGCCCGGACCACGACAAGCTGGCGGCGCTGGCGCGCGAACTGGGCGTGGCCGACCGCGTCCGCCTGCTGGGCCCGGTGCCCCAGACCGAGCTGCGCACTTACTATGGCGCCGCCGACCTGATGGTGCTGGCCTCCAGCCGCGAAGGCTGGGCCAACGTCCTGCTCGAATCGATGGCCTGCGGCACGCCCGTGGTGGCCACCAGCATCTGCGGCACGCCGGAAGTGGTCACTGCGCCGGAAGCCGGTCGCCTGATGCCCGAGCGCACGCCGGAAAGCCTGGTGGAAGCCATCGAGCTGCTGCGCGCCCAGGCGCCCGACCGCGCCGCGACCCGCCGCTACGCCGAGCGCTTCAGCTGGGACCAGACTACTCAGGGACAGATCGACCTGTTCCGCAACATCCTCATGGGGCAGCCGTAAATGCGCATCCTTTATCACCACCGCACCCGTTCCAAGGACGGGCAATACGTCCACATCGAAGAAATGATCGGCGCGCTGCGTGCGCAAGGCCATGAGATCATCATCGTGGCGCCCCCGAGCGCCGAGACCGAATCCTTCGGCTCGGATGCCGGCGCCGTCGCCCTGCTCAAGCGCTACCTGCCGAAATGGTTCTACGAGCTGATGGAACTGGGCTATTCGCTGGTGGCCTACCGCCGCCTGGCAAAGGCGGTCCGGCAGCACAAGCCCGACTGCATCTATGAGCGCTACAACCTGTTCCTGCCGGCCGGTATCTGGCTGGCGCGCAAGTACAAGCTGCCGCTGCTGCTCGAGATCAATGCGCCGATCCTGGAAGAGCGCAGCCGCTACGACGGCCTGTCGCTCACACGCCTGGCGCGCTGGTCGCAAGCCTATGCCTGGCGCAATGCGGACGTGGTGCTGCCGGTCACGCGCGTACTGGGCGACATCGTCGCTTCCTACGGCGTGCCGGAAGAGCGTATCGTCGTGATCCCGAACGGCATCAACGGCGAGCGCTTCGGCGGCGTCCCTGACGTCGAGGCAGCCAAGCGCGCACTCGGCCTGGAAGGCAACCTGGTGCTGGGCTTCACCGGCTTCGTGCGCGACTGGCATGGCCTGGACAAGGTGATCGACCTGATCGCCGGCGACCCGCCGGAATCGCGCCGCCACCTGCTGGTGGTGGGCGACGGCCCGGCCCGCGCCGCGCTCGAGCAGCAGGCGCGCGACCTGGGCATCGCCAGCCGCGTGACCTTTACCGGCATCGTCGAGCGCGACGACGTGGCGCGCCACGTGGCCGCCTTCGACATCGCCCTGCAGCCGGCCGTGGTGGCCTATGCCTCGCCGCTCAAGCTGTTCGAATACCTGGCGCTGGGCAAGGCGATTATCGGCCCGGCCCAGCCGAACATCGAGGAAATCCTGGCGCAGGACCAGAACGCGGTACTGTTCGACCCGAACAGCACGGCGTCGATGGCCGCCGCGGTGGACCGCCTGTGCGCCGACCGTGCGCTGCGCGAGCGCGTCGCCGCCAATGCGCGCGCCACAATTACCGAACAAAAACTGACTTGGCACGAGAACGCCCTGCGCGTGGTCGGCCTGTTCCAAGGCTTGCTGCGCCGTGCGTGACCCGCGCAAGTTGCGGCGTGCCGCCATTGCCGCGGCAGGCGCAGCCCTGCAGTGCCCGTCTTCATCACAAAGGACATGACATGATGGCGTGCGCGCCCTCCGCCGGCCTGGGTTCGCGCCTGGTCCGGTTCATCGGCGACAGGATTGCGGCCGGCCGGCCCGGACAGGGGCGGCTGTGCATCCTGAACTACCACCGCATCCTCGAAACCGCCGACCCCCTGCTGGCGGCCGAGCCGGACGTGGCCACCTTCCGCTGGCAGATGCAGGTGCTGGCCGACTGCTTCAACGTGCTGCCGATGGACCAGGCGCTGGCGGCGCTGGCCAATGGCAGCATGCCGCCGCGCGCGGTCTGCATCACCTTCGACGACGGCTACCGCTCGACCCATGACCTGGCCCTGCCGGTCCTGCGCGAATTCGGCTTTCCGGCGACCGTCTTTGTCACCACCGGCTTCATCGACAGCGGCAGCATGTGGAACGACCGCATCCTGGAAGCGCTGCGCAGCATCGAGGGCGGCCGCCTCGACCTGGAAGACGCGGGACTGGGCAGCTATCCGCTCGACACCCTCGAGCAGCGCCGGCACGCAGTTGCCGACCTGACCGAAAAAGCCAAGTACCTGGCGCCAGCGCTGCGCCAGGCGCTGGTGGAACGGCTCGACCGGCTGGCCGGCCTTCCGGTGCGCGAACCAATGCTTACCAGCGAGATGATCCGCGCCTTGCCGGGCCTGGGCGTCGAAATCGGTGCGCACACGATTTCCCATCCCATCCTGACCAGCCTGCCCGACGCGAGCGCCCTGCACGAAATGGCCGAGAGCAAGCGACAGCTGGAGGCTATCACTGGCCGCCCGGTGCGCTATTTTGCCTACCCGAACGGCAAGCACGGCAAGGATTTCGACCAACGTCACATCGCCATGGCGCGCCAGGCCGGCTTCGAGGCCGCGTTTTCCACGGCGCTGGGTGCCGCCGGCGCGTCGGACGACCGATTTGCGCTGCCGCGCAGCCGTCCCTGGGACGTCACCCGCCCGTTCTATGTATTCCGCGTGCTGCGCTGGCTTGCAGGCTGACCTTCATGGCCACGATGACTTCTACCTCTACACCCAACCTGACGGGCCGCAAGGCCATCGGCATTTCGTTTGCCACTCAATACGTCGAGCTGGGAATCCAGTTCGTGTCGGTGATGCTGCTGGCGCGCATCCTGTCTCCGTCCGAGATCGGCACCTTCTCGCTGGCGGCGATGCTGATGACGATGCTGCACGTGTTCCGCGATTTCGGCGTGATCCAGTACATCATCCAGGAGCGCGACCTGACCCGCGACAAGCTGCAGGCGGTGATGGGCGTGGCGATCTTGCTGGCGCTGGCCGTGGGCGGCACCCTGTATGCGCTGAGCGGCCCGGTCGCGCGTTTCTACGGCAACCCGGCCCTGCACGACATCCTCACGGTGATGGCGGCCAGCTTCGCGATTTCGCCATTCGGCTCGGTGGTGCTCGGGGTGCTGCGGCGCGAAGGGCGCCTGAACGCCATCTTCTACGTGAAGACCTTCAGCGCGCTGTGCCACGTCGGCGTGGCCGTCTCGATGGCGCTGTCCGGCCATGGGGCGCTGAGCCTGGCCTGGGCCAATTTCGCCGGCATCCTGGCCTTCGGCATCGGCGGCAACCTGTTCCGGCCCGCGAACTTCCCCTGGCTGCCGCGCTTTCGCAACATCGGCACCATCCTGTCCTTCGGCAGCATCAGCAGCCTGGGTAACCTGGCCAATATCGCCGGCGCCAGCGCGCCCGAACTGGTGGTCGGTAAGGTCATGAACATGGCGGCGGTCGGCTATTTCAGCCGCGCCACCGGCCTGGTGCAGCTGTTCACTCACCTGATCGCCAATGCGGTCACGCCGCTGGTGCTGCCTTACTTCGCCCAGGTGCGGCGCGAGGGCAAGAAGCTCGACCAACCCTACCTGATGGCAGTCGGGAACCTGACCGCCGTCGCCTGGCCTTTCCTGGCCGTGCTGATGGTGCTGGCCTACCCGGTCACGCACGCGCTCTACGGTCCCCAGTGGGATGCGTCGGTGCCGCTGGCGCGGCCGCTATGCGTGGCCGGCGCCATCGCGGCCATCGGGCTGTTTGCCTCGCCCGCCATGGTCGCGGCCGGCCAGGTGCGCAGCGCCACCCTGTGCAACCTGCTGGTCCAGCCGGTGCGCATCCTGGCCGTGCTGGCCAGCTCGGCCTACGGGCTGCAGGCGGTGGCGCTGGCGCTGGTGGCTTCCGAATGCATCGGCCTCATCGCCGTATGCTGGTTCCTGCACCGGACCATCGGCGTGCGTCCGCTGGCGCTGGCACTCGCCTGCGCAGCCAGCACATTGATCGCAGCCTGCGCCGTGATCGTGCCGCTGCTGGTGTGGCACGCCGGTGCCGACGTTTCGGCCCATGCCTGGGGCGTGCTGGTGCTGGGCGGCGCCGGCGCTGCGCTGGGCTGGATGGTCGGCCTGGCGCTCACCGGCCATCCGCTGGGCCAGCACGTGCTGCCCCTGCTCGGCCTGCGGGTCGCCAGGCTGACGCAGCACATCTTCGGCAAGCGCGCTGTCGATGCGCCCTTCCCGCCTCCGCTGCGTCCGGCCGCGCGCGCCAAGCAGCTGGCCTACCGCGCAGGCCTGTTGGGCGCCTGGCACCGGATCCGCAACCGCCGCAACCTCACCGTGGTCATGTTCCATCGCGTGCTGCCGCGTACCGATCCGCGCTATCCCGGCGCCGATCCGGAATGGACCATGACGCCGGAATCGTTCGCGCACTGCCTCGAATTTTTCCAGCGCCACTACAACGTGGTCGGCGCAGCAACCGTGTTCGCCGCGCTCGAGGGCAAGGAAACCCTGCCAGCCAACAGCCTCTTGATCACCTTCGACGACGGCTGGGCCGACACCGCCGAATACGCGCAGCCGGTGCTCGACCGCTACCGCATGCCTTCGCTGGTCTTCGTGGCCGGCAGCGCGATCGGCCAGGCCGAACCGTTCTGGGAGGAAGGCCTGTACAGCTTCCTGGCCACCGAATCCAAGGCCGGGGCGCAGGTCGCCGCGGCGCTGGCAACACTCGGCATGGCGCCGCTCGACTGCGTCCTGCCTGCCGGCGGCGGCGAAGACGTGGCCCGCACCGTGATCAGGGAAATCGGCAGGCGCCGGCGCGCCGAAGCGCCGGCCCTGGCCGCCGAACTGCGCCGACGCAGCGGTCCCGGCTATTGCACGACCGCGCTGCCCGCCATGATGGACCTGCCCCAGCTGCGCAAGCTGGCGGCCGGCCATGCGATCGGCGGCCACGGCATGACGCACCAGCCGCTGACCCGGGTCGCCGATCTGGCGCACGAACTCGGGGCCGCCCAGGACACCCTGTCCGGCTACCTCGGCAAGGCGCCGGTCGAATCGATGTCGCTGCCGCACGGCGCCGGCTCGGAAGCGGTGCTCGCTGCCTGCCGCGCGGCCGGCTACCGCTACCTGTTCGACAGCCGCGCGCACCTGAACCGCATCGATGGCGCGGCCGCGGGCGGCGCCATCGGCCCGGTCGGGCGCATCCATATTTCGGAGCGTGAAATCAGCGACGCGGCCGGCGAGGTCCAACCGACGTTGCTGGCGACATGGCTGTTCCTGCGCCCGGTACGGCCAGTCGAGCCGCACATGCATGGCCAGCGCTGAGCGCGGGCCGGTTTTCTTTTTATTCATCTGGCGGCGGGGGCTACCTCGCCGCAGCGACAGAGCATCAAGTGGTTTCGAGGGCTGAACCTATGCAACAACAACACAACAACAAGACGGGCGCTGGCCTGTCCTGCGCGAGCGAGGACATCCAGGTCAGCGTGATCATCCCGGCCTTCAATGCCGCCGCGACGATCGCGCGCGCGCTGGCCTCGGTGCGCGCCCAGGAAGGCGTCGGAATCGAGGTCATCGTCATCGACGATGCCAGCAGCGACGGCACGGCCGACGCCGTCCGCGCAGCGATCGGGCCGAACGAGAATATCATCCTGCTGCAGCTGCCCGTCAACAGCGGCGTGTCGGCCGCGCGCAATGCCGGAATCCGGCTGGCGCGCGCCCCCTACCTGGCTTTCCTCGACGCCGACGACATCTGGCTGGCCGAAAAGCTGCGCAGGCAAGTCGCTGCCATCGAAGCCGATCCCGCGGTGACCCTGGTGTCCTGCAATAGCCAGATGTCCTCTGCCGAGGGGCTGCCGCTGAAGGTAGGCCATGTGAACCGGCCTCCGGTGCAGGGTGAGGAGGCCTGGAAAACCCTGTTGGTCTACAACTTCGTGCCGACGCCGACCGTCCTGACCCATACCGCGCTCGTGCGCGAGCTGGGCGGTTTCGATGAGAAGCTGGCGGTCGGCGAAGACCTCGACCTGTGGATCAAGCTGGCCATCCGCGGCAAGCTGGTCGTGCTGCCGGATATCCTGATCAATTATTACGATCTCACTAACAGCCTGATGAAACGCCATCGGCGTGAAACCGGCGCCATCGTCATGCCGATGATCGAACGCCATATGCGCGAACAGTCCGGCAAGCTGACGATCGAAGAAGTTCGCAAACTGCGCGGCAACCGCTCCTTCCAACTGGCCTGCGACCTGTTCTTCTCGGGCAGCTACCGCGCCAGCATGTCGCTGTTCGTCCAGGCGGCCCGCTGCGGCACCCGTCCGCTCAAGAGCCTGTCCTACCTGCCCCGCGCCCTGGTGATGGAAGCTGCCGTGTTAACCAAGGAAGCGTTTGCGAGGCCCGGTAAATGAGTGGTACTACCCCGCTGAACATTCTGATATGGGCAGCTCAACGCCGGCGATGACGCCATTCTCGACGTTTTTGTAGAACGCGCCTCGGCCCGTCTCAATGCCCGTTTCACGGTGTTGTCGGAGTTTCCCGAGAATCTCCCCCCGGACGGCGCGCGTACGCGGCCAGTTCCACCCGGTGCTGGTCGGCCGCGGTATGCTGGGCCAATACCTGAACGGGAATGTGCTGCGCCATCTCCGCGACATCCGCAAGGCCGACCTGGTCGTGCTGGGCTAGCTGGTCGAGACCGAGGACGTGGAAATCGTGGCGGTGCCGATGTCGGCGCTCGACCATGGCAGGGACGACGTTGCCATGGCGCGCCGGATCCAGGCGGCGATGAAGCATCCGCAAGCACTGCACGTCTATGAAAAGCGCTTGTCGGCGGCGCAGCTAAAATGGGTGGCGGGCCAGGCCGTGCTCAAGATCACAGTGCGCCTGCACGCGATGATCTTTTCGCTGGGCTGCAATGTGCCGGTGGTGCCGGTCAATTACGAGCCGAGGTACCCAACGTCTTCGAGGATTTTGCCGCGCCCGACTACCTGGTCGACATCGACGAGCGAATGACGGCACGCCTGGTGGAAGCCACGCGCCTGGCCCCGCGCAACCTGGGGCCATATACCGGGCATATCCGCCAGCGGCGCGCGCACGTTGCGGCCTGGCCGGCACGACCTTCGACCTGATTGGCCAGATGTACCGCCGTCCCGCACAGGCCGAGGTCCAGGAGGAAGCAGTGGCGGAACACCACTGAGCACCGTCCCTGCCTTGCGGCAGTGCTTTATACCAGCACTTCCTGGGCAGCCGGATGGCTCAGGAAGGCGGCCGGGCTGGCGCTGCGGCCGTAGGCGCCCGACTGGAACACCACCACCAGGTCGCCCGCACCGGCCTGGGGCATTTCCATGCGTTCGGCCAGCAGGTCGAGCGGCGTGCACAGCGGCCCCACCACGGACACGGTTTCCAGCGCGGCGCCGTCCATGCGGTTGCCGATCGCGACCGGATAATTCTTGCGGATCACCTGGCCGAAATTGCCCGACGCCGCCAGGTGGTGGTGCAGGCCGCCGTCGGTCACCAGGAAGACCTGGCCGCGTGACTCCTTGCGCTCGATGACGCGCGCCACGTACACGCCCGCCTCGCCCACCAGGTAGCGCCCCAGTTCGATGATTACCTCGGTCTGCGGCGAGCGCTCGCGCAGGCGCTCCATCCAGCCGTGCAGGTGCGCGCCGATCGCATCGAGCGCCAGCGGCTGCTCGCCCGGGAAGTAGGGAATCCCGAAGCCGCCGCCGATATTCAGCTGCGCCAGCGGTAGGCCGGTGCCTTCGAGCAGGGACAGGGCCAGCTCGAAGGTGCGCGACTGCGCTTCGATGATGGCGTCCGCCTTCAGGCTTTGCGAGCCGCTGAAGATGTGCAGGCCGCGAAAGTCCACCGCCAGCGCTCCGAGTGTGCGCAGCAGCGCAGGCACCCGCTCGGCGTCGATGCCGAAGGGCTTGGCGCCGCCGCCCATGCGCATGCCCGATCCCTTCAGTTCGAAATCCGGGTTGACCCGCAGCGCCACCGCCGGGCGCAGTCCCAGCTGCGCGCCGATGCTCGTTGCGCGCGCCAGTTCCGCTTCCGATTCGACGTGCAGGCACACCCCGGCCGCGATCGCGCGCCGTAATTCGGCATCGGACTTGCCGGGACCGGCAAAGCTGATGTCGGCCGGCGCCATTCCCGTATCCAGGGCCACCGCCATTTCGCCGGCGGACGCGACGTCGAAGCCGTCGACCAGGCCGGCCATGTGCTGCACCAGGGCCGGCATCGGGTTGGCCTTGACCGCGTAATGCAGGCGCACCGCCGGCGGCAGGGCGGCGCGCAGCTGGGCCACGCGCGCATCGAGCAGGCTGCGGTCGTAGGCATAGAAAGGCGTGGCGCCGACGCGTTCGGCGAGCTGGGTCAGCGCGATGCCGCCCACCTGCAGGCAGCCGCCTGCTACCCGGAACAGCGTTTGCGCGGCATGCACCGGGCGCGGCGCGGGGCGGATATCGGTCATGGCGTTTCCTGGTCGTCGAACATGTTCATGAAACCTGCGCGCAGCAGCGTGCGGTCGATCTTGCCGTTCGGGTTGCGCGGCAGCGGGTCCGCGCTCATCGCGAGGTGGACCGGCACCATATAGGGCGGCAGCAGGCGGCGGCAGGCGCCGATCAGGTCGGCGCCGGATGCGCCGTCGTGCGCGCGCGCCACCGCCACCACGGCCTGGCCCAGCTTCGGGTGCGGCACGCCGAAGGCGGCCGCCTCGTGCGCCAGCCCGCTGGCGTGGAAGGCTTCTTCGACCTCGGTCGGGCTGACCCGGTAGCCGGACACCTTGATCATGTCATCGCTGCGGCCGACGAAATACAGGTAGCCCTCGGCGTCGCGCCGCACCGTGTCGCCCGACCACACCGCCATTTCAGCCAGCGGCAGCGCCGGGTCGCGGCCCGGGGCGGGCCGGAAGCGCTCGGCGGTCTTGGCCGGATCGTTCCAGTAGCCCAGCGCCACCAGCGCGCCGCGGTGCACCAGCTCGCCCGGCTCGTCCGGCGCGCAAGGCTGGCCGTCGGGCCGCACCACCATCACTTCGGCGTTCGGGATCGCGCGACCGATCGAGTCCGGCCGCCGGTCCAGTTCGGACGGCGGCAAATAAGTCGAGCGGAAGGCTTCGGTCAGGCCGTACATCAGGAACAGTTCGGCCTGGGGGATGGCAGCGCGCAGCGCGTCGACGGTGGCGCGCGGCATGGCGCCGCCGGAATTGGTGAGATAGCGCAGCGCCGGCGCGCCCGACCAGTCCAGCCGCGCCAGTTCGATCCACAGCGGCGGCACCGCCGCCAGTCCGGTGATGCGCTCGGCACAGACGGCGCGCACGATGTCCTGGGCGAACAGGTGGTTGATCAGCACCGCGGTGGCGCCCACGTGGAAGGCGCAGGTCAGCTGGCTCAGGCCATAGTCGAAGCTCAGCGGCAGCACCGCCAGCAGGCGGTCGCTGGGGCGCAGGGCCAGGTAGCTGGCGACGCTCTCGGCCCCCGCCACCAGGTTGCGGTGCGACAGCACCACGCCCTTGGGCTTGCCGGTACTGCCCGAGGTGTACAGGATGGCGGCCAGGTCGGCGTCGATGCGGCGCACCAAGCGCGGCGCGCCGGCCTGGCCCTCGAAAGCGCGCAGCGCCACGCCGGCAGGTGCTTCGAGCGTCTCGACGGCGCCGGTGACCAGGATGGTGTGCAGCTGCGGGCAGTTCGCCAGCGCGGGCGCCAGCTGGCGCAGGCGTTCCGGCGAGGTGACCAGCAGGCGCACTGCGCAATCGGCCAGGATATAGGCGACCTGCTCGGGCTTGAGCAGCGGATTGACGGGAACGAAGACAGCGCCGGCCGCGCTGGCCCCGAACAGGGCGGCGACGCCCTCGATGCGCTTTTCGAGGAAGACCGCCACGCGTTCGCCAGCCTCGACGCCGGCGCCCTGCATGGCGGCGGCGGCGGCAGCTACCTGGCGCGCCAGCGCGGCGTAATCGAGGCGCTCGCTGCGATACACCAGCGCTTCGGCCTGGGGCGTACGCTGCGCTGCCGAGAAAATGAAATCGTGAACGAGGTCACCCATGAAAATCCTGATAGTCTCTCGCTCCCTGACGCAGGCAGCCGAGCGCGCATTTTACCAGTAAGATTTCGACGAAGTAATCGACCAGGCGATCGGCAAAAGCGCCTGCCGCAGCCGCGAACCGGCGGGCGCGGCTCGACCAACTCCCCCTGCTGAGCCTATACTCCCTGATGAGCAAAATCCTGCCTTCTTCCGCCCTGCCGGCGGTGCCCGCCGCCGCGGTCCCGGCGCGCCCGCGCGTGCCGCTGGCCCCGGTGCTGTCCGCCCGCAGTATCAAACGCGCCCGTGGCAGCGCTCTGCCCTCGGTGCTGGACGCCGGCCCGGCCTACCTGGTCACCAGCGGGCGCATCGCGATCGGCATGGCGCTGCGCGAGATGGGCTTGAAGCCCGGCGACGCGATGCTGGTGCCGGCCTGGCACACCCAGTCGATGGTCGCGCCGTTGATGTGGGCCGGCGTGCAGCCGGTGTACTACGACGTCGGGCCGGACGGCATGGTCGACCCGCAGGAACTGGCGCGCCGCACCACCCCGGCGGTGCGTGCGCTGATGGCCACCCATTATTTCGGCTTCCACCAGGACATGGCGGCCCTGCGCGCCTGGTGCGACGGCGCCGGCCTGCAACTGCTGGAAGACTGTGCCCACAGCTGGTTCGGCCGGGTAGAGGGGCGCCCGGTCGGCGCCTGGGGCGACTACGCGATCGCCAGCAGCATGAAGTTCTATCCCACCTACGAAGGCGGCTGCCTGGTCTCGGCGCGCCACCGGCTGGTGGCCGCGCCCCCGCGCGGAGCGGGTGCCGGTTTCGAAGCCAAGGTGGCCCTGAACACGCTCGAGCGGGGCTTTGCCTACGGCCGCATGCAGCTTCTGGCCCGGCTGCTGGCCCTGCCCCTGGCGCTCAAGCGCGTACTCTGGGCCGGGGCCAAGAACACGGGCGCCGCCCCGCAGGCGGCGCTGGCGCCCGATTCGTCCGACAGCAGCGTGCGCTTCGAGCCGGCCTGGCTCGACCGCCGCAGCGCGCTATTCTCGCGCGCCGTGCTGCGACTTAGCAGCCCGCGCCGCATCGTGCAGGCGCGCCGCGCCAATTACCTGCGGCTGCAGGCCGCGCTCTCAAGCCTGCCGGGTTGCCGGCCGCTGCACCCCGTGCTGCCGGACGATGTCTGCCCCTGGGTATTCCCGCTGCTGGCAGACGACCCTGAGCCGCTGTTCGCGGCGCTGGAAGCGCGCGGCGTGCCGCTGGTGCGCTTCGCCCAGGTGCGCGACCCCGCCGCCGATGCCTTCCCGCATAGCGCCGCACTGGTGCGCCGAGTGCTCGGCTTCCCGGTGCACCAGGAATTGCGCGAAGACGAACTGGCCTGGCTGTGCGCGACGATCCGCGCGGCGGTACACGCATGAACTGGACCCTGTATCCCGCCGCCCGCTACCCGGACTTCGCCCATGAGTGGGGCGCCCTGGCCAACGCCTCCGGCATGCCGCCGGCGCTGGCGCCGGAATTCGTGGCGCCCCTGCTGGACACCTTCGGCGACCCGCGTGCGCTGCTGGCCTGCTGCCGTGAACATGGGGCGGTGGTCGCGATGGGCGTGTTGGTGCCTGCAGGACGCGGCTGGAGCACGCTGCAGCCGGCCCAGGCCCCGCTCGGCCTGTGGCTGCAAGGGCCCGGGCAGGATACAGCAGCGCTGCTGCACGGCCTGTTGCGCGCCCTGCCCGGCTGGCCCCTGGTGCTCGGCCTGACCCAGCTCGACCCCGACCTGGTGCCGCGCCCCCTGGACGCCGGCAGCGTGCGCACGCTCGACTACATCGACACCGCGCGCATCACGCTGCAGGGCAGTTTCGACGATTACTGGCAGGGCCGCGGCAAGAACCTGCGCGGCAACCTGAAAAAACAGCGCGCCCGCCTGCAGCGCGACGGCATCGCGCTGCGGCTCGACGCCGAGCGCGGCGAAGCGGGCATGGAAGCGGCGGTGGCCGACTATGCCGGCCTCGAGGCGGCCGGGTGGAAGGCCGGCGGCGGCACCGCGGTGGCGCCGGGCGACGCCCAGAGCCGCTTCTATGGCGCCATGCTGCGCGCCTTTGCCCGGCGCGGGCGCGCCCGTGCCTACCGCTACTGGTATGGCGAGCGCCTGGCCGCCATGGACCTGTGCATCGAGGACGAACGCTGCCTGATCGTGCTGAAAACCACCTACGACGAAGCGGTGGCCGACGGCACCTCGCCGGCGATGCTGATGCGCGAAGAAGCCAGCCGCGCACTGTTCGACGATGCCCGCCACGAGCGCATCGAATTTTATGGCAAGGTGATGGAATGGCACACTCGCTGGACGCAGGAGATCCGCCGTCTGTACCATGTCAACTATTACCGCTGGCCCCTGCTGGCGCGCGCGCATGCCGCGTTGCGCGCCCGGGCCTGAACCGCTGGAGAAGCTATGTATTTGGATGAAGTAAAACAGATCGTGACCGATATCCTGTTCCTGGGCCCGCGCGGCGCGGCACTGACCGCCGATTCGCCGCTGCTGGGCGCCCTGCCCGAGCTGGACTCGATGGCCGTCGTGTCGCTGCTGGGCGCCCTCGAAGAGCGTTTCGGCTTCATGGTTGACGACGACGAGATCAGCGCCAGCACCTTCGAGACCCTGGGCAGCCTGGCTGCCTTCGTGGACGGAAAACTCGCGCGATGAGCACGGCGCCGGCGCGCCCTGGGGCCGAACCCTTCTTCCTGCCCTCCCCGCGCGGGCCGCTGTTCGCCCTTTATCATGCGCCGGCTGAAGGCGTGTCCACTTCCTGCCGCCAGGCGCTGCTCTATATCCATCCCTTCGGCGAAGAGATGAACAAGTCGCGCCGCATGGCGGCCATGGGCGCCCGCCGGCTGGCGGCGGCCGGCGTGGCCGTGCTGCAGCTCGACCTGTACGGCTGCGGCGACAGTGCCGGCGAATTTGCCGATGCGCGCTGGGAAGGCTGGCTGGAAGACGTGGCCACCGGCTGCACATGGCTGGAGCAGCGCACCGGCGTCGCGCCCGGCCTGTGGGGCCTGCGGCTGGGCGCCCTGCTGGCGCTCGATCATGCGCGGCGCAGCGCCGTACCGGTGCCGCGGCTGCTGCTGTGGCAGCCGGTTCTTAGTGGCGCCGCCTTCCTGACCCAGTTCCTGCGCCTGCGCAGCGCCGGCCAGATGCTGCGCGACGGCAGCGCCGACGGGCCGCAGGCCTTGCGTGCCGCCCTGCTCGGCGGCGCGCCCCTCGAGGTGGCCGGCTACACGCTGGCCCCGCAACTGGCGGCCGCCATCGACGCCCTGGACGCCAAGCCGCTGGCCCCAATGGCACCGGTTGATTGGTTCGACGTCGGCCCGGGCGAGCGCCCGCTGGCGCCGGCCAGCGAACGAATTGCCGACGCCTGGCGCGCCACCGGGACGCCCGTTACCCTGCACGGCGTGCGCGGACCGGCCTTCTGGAACAGCCAGGAGATCGTCGACTGTCCCGCCCTGCTCGAGGCCACCGTCCCGGTACTGGCCGAGGTCACCCATGCTTGACGAACGCGCGCTGTCGTTCGCCTGCGAGGGCGAGCAGCTGGTCGGCATCGTCAGCCTGCCGCCCGCATCGGCTGCGCCCATCACGCGCGGGGTCCTGATCGTGGTCGGCGGCCCGCAATACCGGGCCGGCAGCCACCGCCAGTTCACGCTGCTGGCGCGCCAGCTGGCGGCCGAGGGCGTGGCGGCGATGCGTTTCGATTACCGCGGCATGGGCGACAGCGAAGGCGCCCTGCGCGGTTTCGAGGCGGTCGATGCCGACCTGCGCTGCGCAATCGACGCCTTCTTCGCCGCCGTGCCCACGCTGCGCGAGGTGGCGCTGTGCGGCCTGTGCGACGGCGCCGCCGCAGCGGTGTTCTATGCGGCGGGCGACACGCGGGTGCGCGGCCTGGTGCTCCTCAACCCGTGGGTGCGCACCGAACAAGGCGCGGCGCGCGCCACCTTGCAGCATTATTACGGCGCACGCCTGCTCAGCCCGGATTTCTGGCGCAAGCTGCTGTTCGGGCGCTTCCGCCCCGGCGCCGCGCTGGCCTCGGCGCTGTCGCTGCTGCGCCAGGCGGGCAGCAAAGGCAACAAGGGAGCCGGCGCAGGATCCGGCGCCAGCCTGCCCGAGCGCATGCATGCGCGGCTCAGCCGCTTTTCCGGGCAGGTGCTGGTGGTGCTGAGCGGGGCCGACCTGACGGCGCAGGAATTCGCCGGCCTGGCGCAGTCCTCGCCGCAGTGGCGCCGGCTGCTGGCAGAACCCCGCATGTGCCGCCACGAACTGGCGGGCGCCGACCATACCTTCTCGCAGCGCGCCTGGCAAGACGAAGCCGCGGCGCGCGTCTGCGCCTGGGTGCGCGCATGGTGAGGCCGCGATGAAGCGCGTGCTGATGGTGGCCTTCCACTTCCCGCCGCAACGCGGCAGCAGCGGGCTACAGCGCACCCTGCAATTCGTGCGCAACCTCCCGGCGCTGGGCTGGGAACCGCTGGTGCTCAGCGCCGCGCCGCGTGCCTACGAAGACGCCGGCGACGAGCAGCTCGGCGCGATCCCGTCCGGCATCAGCGTGCAGCGTGCCTTCGCGCTCGACACCGCGCGTCACCTGGCCTGGCGCGGCCGCTACGTCGGCTGGATGGCGCTGCCCGACCGCTGGATCACCTGGCTGATCGGCGCGGTGCCGGCCGGGTTGGCCACGATCCGGCGCCGGCGCCCGTCCCTGATCTGGTCGACCTACCCGATCGCCACCGCCCACCTGGTGGGACTGGTGCTGCATCGCTTGAGCGGCCTGCCCTGGGTGGCCGACCTGCGCGACCCGATGGTCGACGCGGTACACCCGAGCGGGCGCTTCAAACGCGCCGCCGCGCTCTGGATCGAACGCCAGACCCTGCTCCACTGCACGCGCGCGGTCTGCACCACGGCGGGTGCGGCGCGCAGCTACCGCGAACGCTATCCGGACTTGCCTGCGACGCGCCTGTGCGTGATCGAAAACGGTTACGACGAAGGCAATTTCGCTGCGGCCGGCTCGCCCTTGCCGGGCCCCGGCAAAGAAGCCGGCGGACCGCTGGTGCTGCTGCACAGCGGCATCGTGTATGCGCTCGAGCGCGACCCCACCTGCCTGTTCGAGGCGCTGGCGACCCTGCGCGCCGACGGCCGCATCGGCCCGGACACGCTGCGCCTGGTGCTGCGCGCGCCGGTCATGGAAGAATATTTGGGCGGCCTGGTCGCGCGCTTCGGCCTGGCCGGCATGGTGGTGATTGCGCCGCCGCTGCCCTACCGCGAGGCGTTGCGCGAGATGCTCGCGGCCGACGCGCTGCTGGTGCTGCAGGCTGCCAATTGCAACGACCAGGTGCCGGCCAAGCTGTATGAATACCTGCGCGCGGGCCGGCCGGTGCTGGCCTTGACCGATGCCGCGGGCGATACCGCGGCGACGCTGCGCCGGGCCGGCATCGACACCATCGGCCCGCTCGACGCGACCGCCGGCATCATCGAGGCGCTGCTGCGCTTTCTCGCGCTGGTAGAACAAGGCACCGCGCCGGTGGCGGCGCCGGAAGTGGTGAGCCGCCACGAGCGGCGCGCCCATGCGCTACAGCTGGCGCGCCTGTTCGACGAGATCGCGCCAGGCCAGCCCTAGACTGGAAGCTGGCCCCGGTCAGGCGCCGGTCTTGATGCCGTGCCTGCCCATCAGGTCGTACAGGGTCGGGCGGCTCACGCCCAGCACCTCGGAGGCCTTGACGATATTGCCGTCCACCCGAGCGAGCGCCTTGACGATGGCCTTGTACTCGGCCTCGTCGCGCACCTGGCGCAGGTTGATCGGCTCTTCTTCCGCACCTTCGCCGGGCAGCCCGAGGTCGTCGGCGACGATGGTGTTCCCGTCGGCCATGATGACCGCGCGCTTGATGTAGTTTTCCATTTCGCGCACATTGCCCGGCCAGGCATAACTTTCGATCGCAGCGATCGCATCCGGCGCGAAATGCAGCGACGGGCGCGACTCCGCCGCGCAGAACTTGTTCTTGAAATGGTGAGCCAGCAAGGCGGCATCGCCGTCGCGCTGGCGCAGCGGCGGGATCGTCACCACGATCTCGGACAGGCGGTAATACAAGTCTTCGCGGAAGCGGCCCTGGGCGCACAATTCCTTCAGCTTCTGGTGGGTTGCGCAGACGATGCGCACGTCCACCGGAATCTCCTCGTGGCCGCCGATGCGTTCGATCACGCGCTCCTGCAGAAAGCGCAGCAGCTTGGCCTGCAGCGGCATCGGCAGGTCGCCCACTTCGTCGAGGAAGAAGGTGCCGCCGTGCGCCAGCTCGACCTTGCCCTTGGTCTGCTTGGCCGCGCCGGTAAAGGCGCCCTTTTCGTAGCCGAACAGTTCGCTCTCGAGCAGGTTCTCGGGAATGGCCGCGCAGTTGATCGCCATGAAGCGCTCTTTGGTGCGCGGCGAGAGCTGGTGCAGCGCGCGCGCCAGCACTTCCTTGCCGGTGCCCGATTCGCCCAGCAGCATCACCGAGGCAGAAGTCGGCGCCACTTTTTCGATGTTGCGGCAGACCTTGAGCATGCCCGGGTCGCGCGAGATCACGCCGGACATCGGCGAGTCGGCCTGCGACTGCTGCATGCGGCGGTTTTCCATCTGCAGGTTGTTCAGGAAGAAGGCGCGCTGGATCACCAGGTTGAGCACTTCCGGGTCGCACGGCTTCTGGTGGAAGTCGTAGGCGCCCATCCCGATCGCCTTGACCGCATTGGTGTGGTCCTGGTTGCCGGTCAGGACGATGACGCGGGTGTCCGGCGCCAGCGCCAGGATCTGCTGCAGCGTCGCCAGCCCTTCGGTCGAGCCGTCCGGGTCGGGCGGCAGCCCGAGGTCCATGGTGCATACCGCCGGCTCGTGGCGCCGGATCTGCGCCAGCGCCGCCTCGCGGTCGCCGGCTACCACCACGTCATACGCATCGAGGCTCCAGCGCAGCTGCTTTTGCAGGCCGGGATCGTCTTCGATGATCAGCAGTTTCGGTTTGGTCTGGGTCACGTTCTTCCTCGGGTCATGCGGCGCGCGCAGCATTCTGCTCCGCCGGCACTTCTTGTTGATGGAGCGGCAGCAGGACACGGAAGGTGGTGCCGGCGCCCGGCCTGCTGCTCACCTCCAGGCTGCCGCCCAGTTCATTGATATATTCACGGCTTTCGAACACCCCGATGCCCATGCCCGCCGACTTGGTCGAGTCGAAGGGCTTGAACAGGCGCTCGCGGATGAAATCTTCGCTCATGCCTTCGCCGGTATCGGCGATCTCGATCACGGCGCTGGCCGCTTCGCGCGCCAGGCGGATCTTCACGCTGCCGGTGCGCGGGGTCGCTTCGATCGCGTTCTGGATCAAATGGCCCACCACGCGCTCGAGGCGCTCGCGGTCGGCCAGCACGCGCAGCAGCGGGTCTTCGACCGCCAGCTGCGGGCGCGGCTCGAAGGCGGCCTTGAGCGCGACCGCCTGGCGCACCACCTGGTCGACCGAGAGCGCCAGCGGCTGCTCGTGGTTCTCGATGCGGCTGAGCTTTTGCAGCATGATCTTCATCTTCTGCACCGAGTAGTCGACCGTTTCGAGCATGTCGGCCTGGAATTCGGGATTGTCCTTGTGCTTCGCGGCGTTGGCGTTCATCAGCGACAGCTGCAGCACCAGGTTCTTCAGGTCGTGCACCACGAAAGTGGACATCCGGTTGAAGGACTCGAACTGGCGCGCCACCATCAGGGCATGGGCGGCGTCCTGCTGCGCCAGCTGGCTGGCGGCCTGGCTGCCCGCGATCTCGAGCACGTCGATGACTTCCCAGTTCAGCTTGACCGGGCTGCGTGGGTTCTGCAGCAGCACGAAGCCGAACAGGCGCGCGTGCAGGATCAGCGGCACCACCAGCCAGGCGCGCGGATAGCTGCCCAGCCATTCCGGCAGCACCAGCGCGTCGTACTTGCCCGGACTGTGGGCGTATTCGTGCAGGTCCACCACCCACTGGCTCGATTCGAGGAACTGGCAGAAGGCCGAATCGGCCGGCTCGGAGGCTGCCACCGCCGGGCCGCGCCAGTGCGCGGCCGGCTCGAAGTGGCCGGACTCGCCGCGCTGCCACAGGGCGCCGGCGGGGCTTTCCACCAGGGCCGCGACGGCTTCGATGACGCGCTCGCCCAGGTCGGGGCCGGGCTTGGACAGGGTGCGCGTAAAGCGCATCCACTCTTCGCGGTAATCGTAGTTATAGCGGTAGAAGTGCTTGCTGATGAAGACCTTCAAACGCGCCCGGAAGCTGCCCGAGAACAGCACCCCGGCCAGCAGGATCAGGGCCGCGAACAGGAAGGTCACCTGCATCACGGTGCCCCAGCTGCCGCCGAAATAGCGCAGGTAGTAGCCGGCCGAGCCCATGGCCAGCAGGTAGAGGGCCGAGCCAAACAGGGTGGCCGAGTGGAACATCGCGCGGCGCGACACCGCCAGCGGCGAGGACCACAGCTTGCTGCGCCCGAGCGAGATCGCGATCAACGGCACGGTCAGCGCGTTGACGACGCCGCGCGCGGCCCAGATGTCGGGATCGACCTCGCGGAACAGCATCACGTTGCTGTACAGGTAGAAGTCGTAGGCGAACATTGCGCCGATGCCCAGGCAGGCGAATTTCACGGCCCAGCGTTCGTGCAGCGTGCGGTTGCGGTACACATGCTCGATCAGCAGCATGCCGGAGACCGCCATCGCGACGCGCACCGCCACCGGAACCGCGCCGGAATGCGCCAGCATCGACAGGTCCCACCAGCCGGCCACCGCGGCGCCGAGGCAGGCGAGGTAGACCAGGGCGCCGAACAGGATCGGCGGCTGCAGGCGCAGCGGCAGCCGGCTGTCCGCTTCGGTAAAGTGGCCGCGCAGCACCACCAGGAATACCGACCAGGTCGCGTTGCGCAGCAGTTCGGCGCAATCGGTCAGGGGCGACCACATGACGCCGTACGCAGCTTCCCAGGCCAGCGCCGCGCCCCATAGCACGCTCGACAGGCAGGCCAGGCCGAGCACGATGTCGTGGCGGCGCCGCTGGCGTACCGCGAGCGGCGCGCCCAGCACGAGGAAACTGGCGGCGACCAGCGCATAGCTGTAAACCGCGATGCTGGTCAGGGGGACGGCATCCATGTCGTGGAAGGTAGCGGCGCGGGAAGAAAGGAAGGTGGAACGGCGCGTGCAGTACGCCCGGCGGGTTGCCCCGCCGGGTGCAGGCGAATCAGCGGCCGCTGCGGAACAGGACGACCTTGAGCGTATTAATCAGGATCAGGACGTCAAGGAACAGGCTGTTGTTCTTCACGTAATACAGGTCGTACTGCAGCTTTTGCAGCGCGTCTTCCGCCGACGAGCCGTAGCCGTAGCGAACCTGGGCCCAGCCGGTGATACCCGGCTTGACGCTGTGGCGCACGTTGTAATATGGGACCACTTCGATCAGCTGCTCGACGAAGTAAGGACGCTCCGGACGCGGGCCGACGAAGGACATCTGGCCCTTGAACACGTTGAGGATCTGCGGGAGCTCGTCGATGCGCGTCTTGCGCATGAAGTTGCCGAAGCGGGTGACGCGCGGGTCGTTCTGGGCCGCCCATTGCGGCTTGCCGCCTTTTTCGGCGTCGGCGCGCATGCTGCGGAACTTGTGGACGCGGAAGGTCTTGCCATCCTTGCCGACCCGCTCCTGGGAATAAAACACCGGGCCGCCGTCCTCGAGCTTGACCAGCACCGCCGCCAGCAGCATCAGTGGGAAAGCCATCAAGAGGATCAGCAGGCTGCACACCAGGTCAAAGGTGCGCTTCATGAAGGTGCGCACGAAACTCTGGTCGAAGCCGCCGCCGAACACCAGCCACGAAGGCTGCAGCGAATCGACCCGGATCTGGCAGGTTTCGCGTTCGAAGAAGGTGGCGGCGTCGGTGACGCGGATGCCCTGCAGCTTGCAGTCGAGCAGTTCCTTGATCGGGAAGCCGCCGCGGCGGTTCTGCACCGAGACCACGATTTCCGATACGTTGTACTGGCGCGCCAGCGAGACCAGCGAATCGCCGTCGCGCACTTTCAGCAGCTCGCCCGCCGGGACGCACAGCTCTTCGCTCGGGCTCGGGATGAAGCCGGCGATGTCGTACCGGTGGTAGTTCGAATTCTTCGCCGCCAGCTCGCTGCATTCCTTGGCCAGCGGGCCGCCGCCGAGGAACATGATGCGCGACTGCAGGATGCGCGCCTCGGACGACTTGAAAAAGGCCATCCGCGCCAGGAAGATGCCAAAGGCGGCCAGCAGGAACACGACGGCCATGGTGCCGCGCCCGAAGGACAGTTCCGGCGCCATGTAGAACACCAGCGCCAGGATGGCGAAGGCCATCATGAACGAGGGCATGAGCTTCATGAAGAACGGATGGCGCAGCCCTTCGTCGTAGTCGAGCTGGTACATGCCCATGGCGCTCATGCTGAAGATGATCGCCACGGTGAACGCGACTGCCGAGGTGAAGAAGTGGTCGAGGTGGGCCGCCGTCGCCGCGTCGCCGAATTCAAGCATGCGCAGGGCCGAGCCGATGTAGGCCGCCCCCAGCAGCACGATCACTTCGACGAACAGCAGAAGAAAGACGATCTTCGACACGTAGTGGTTAGAGATCCTAAACACGGCAGCCTCCCCGATTTTTATTGCTTGTTTGGTTGTGCATTGCTGTTCTCAGATGGCACGAGGTGTTGCACATACCATGCCATCGCCTGCTGGAGGCCTTCGCCGATCCGGTGCGTGGGCTGGTAGCCCAGCAGGGCCGCCGCTTTCGAGATATCCGCCAGCGAATGGCGCACGTCGCCGCGGCGGAACTCGACATATTGGGGCCGGTGCGCGTCCAGGTGCGGGAACTGCGCTCGCAGCAGGCCGCGCATGGTCTCGTACAGCTGGTTCAGGCTGGTCTGGTCGCCGACCGCGATGTTGAACACCTGATTGGCGGCGTCGGTTCCCGACAGCGCCGACAGGATGTTCGCCTGCACCACGTTCTCGATGTAGCAGAAGTCGCGGCTGGTCTCGCCGTCGCCGTTGATGCGCAGCTCGTCGTTGCAGATCAGCGCCGCGACCCATTGCGGGATCACGGCGGCGTAGGCGCCGTTCGGATCCTGGCGCGGGCCGAAGACGTTGAAGTAGCGCAGGCCGATCGATTCGGTGCCGTAGGTACGGCCGAACACGTTGGCATACAGCTCGTTGACGTACTTGGTGACTGCGTAGGGCGAGAGCGGGTTGCCGATGCGGTCTTCGATTTTCGGCAGGTCGGGATGGTCGCCGTAGGTCGAGCTCGACGCGGCGTAGACGAAGCGCTTCACTTTTGCATCGCGCGCGGCCACCAGCATGTTCAGGAAGCCGGTGACGTTGACCTCGTTGGTCATGGCCGGATTGTCGATCGAGCGCGATACCGAGCCCAGTGCCGCCTGGTGCAGTACGAAATCGGCTCCGGCACAGGCGCTGGCGCAATCGGCCTCGCTGCGGATGTCGCCTTCGATGAAGGCAAAGCGGGTCCAGGCCTCGGCGCCGACGGCGTCGCGCACGAGGTCGAGGTTGTAGCGGTGTCCGGTCGCGAAGTTGTCCAGGCCGGTGACCTGCTGGCCGAGCTTCAACAGCGCCTCGACCAGGTTCGAACCGATGAACCCGGCCGCACCGGTCACGAGCCAGTGGTAGCGGTGCTGCCGCAGGTGCTGCTGGACGTCTTGGAACTTGTTCACTTTCTAAACACTTTCAGGGTCACGCCGGCGCTGCCGGCGACGTCGCCGCGCACACGCGCAGCCACGGAATGTTATAGACGCCAGACGTAGTAGCCGGCTTCCTGGAGGGCTTTCGGCTCGAACTGCGACTTGACGTCGATGAAGCAGCCGCCTTCGTTGAGCTTGGACTGGAAGTCAGGCAGCGCCAGGGCCAGCACTTCCTTGTGCGGCACGGCAATGATCACGGCGTCGGCCTTCGGCAGGCTGTCCCAGCTCTCGAGCGCGATGTTGTATTCGTGCTGCGCCTCGGCGGCATCGGCCACCGGGTCGAACACGTGCACTTCGACGCCATAGGTCTCGAGCTCGTGGACGATGTCGGCCACTTTCGAATTGCGCAGGTCCGGGCAGTTTTCCTTGAAGGTCAGGCCGATCACGTTGACCTTCGAGCCCTTGACGTGGAAGCCCGACGAGATCATCGACTTGACGGTCTTCTCGGCCACGAACTTGGCCATGCCGTCGTTGATGCGGCGGCCCGCCAGGATCACCTGCGGGTGGTAGCCAACCATCTCGGCCTTGTGGGTCAGGTAGTAGGGATCGACGCCGATGCAATGGCCGCCGACCAGACCCGGACGGAAGGGCAGGAAATTCCACTTGGTGCCGGCCGCCTTCAACACCTCGAGGGTGTCGATGCCGATCTTGTCGAAGATGATCGCCAGCTCGTTCATCAGCGCGATGTTCAGGTCGCGCTGGGTGTTCTCGATGACTTTGGCGGCTTCGGCCACCTTGATGCTGGAGGCGCGGTAGACGCCGGCGGTGATCACCGATTCGTACAGAGTCGCGATGCGCTCGAGCGATTCGTCGCCGTCGCCCGAGACCACTTTCAGGATCGTGGTGAGGGTGTGTTCCTTGTCGCCCGGGTTGATGCGCTCCGGCGAGAAGCCGACGTTGAAGTCCTGCTTCCATTTCAGGCCCGACTCGCGTTCCAGGATCGGGATGCACACTTCTTCGGTCGCGCCCGGATAAACCGTCGATTCATAGACGACGATGGCGCCGCGCTTCATGTGCTTGCCGACCGACTTGCTGGCGCCGATCAGCGGCGTGAAGTCGGGATTGTGCGCGATGTCGACCGGCGTCGGCACGGCCACGACGATATAGTCGGCCTGCGCCAGCATGGCCGGGTCGGTGGTAACCTCGAGCCAGCTCGCAGCGCGCAGCGCGTCCGACGAGACTTCGCCGGTCGGGTCCACGCACTGTTGATACTGCTCGATCTTGGCGCGCGACAGGTCAAAACCGATGGTGCGCCCCTTCTTGCCAAATTCAACTGCCAGGGGCAACCCGACGTAACCCAGCCCTACAACTGCGACGACTTCATCAGCTTTCATTGATCGCATTCCGCTCAAGAATTTAGTTTTGCAATTATGCTAACATTCAGTTTAGCACGAATGCATAAGTACACTCAACTTACCTTTAGAATTTGTCTAACGGTAACAACATTGACCTCGAAGTGATATCTAAATGACATGGCTGTAACAAGACGCCTTTGGCCAGCTCATCTGTATCGATCGTCGGATATTAGCATTTTCTGAAACACAAGTTCCAAGAAAGCATGAATCGTGCGCGCCGTATCGATAGCACTTCGTTAAGCATCGCGCGAAGGCCGCTGGCGGCATGCGTCGACACCCGGGAAGGCAAGAAAGGAAGATAAATGGGATGGTGCGGCTGGCGGGGATCGAACCCACGACCCTTGGCTTCGGAGGCCAATACTCTATCCACTGAGCTACAGCCGCGTTAAGGGAGAGAAAGTGAGGCGAAGGATACAGTCTTTCGCCACCGGCGTCCATGGTCATGCTCTGGCAGCATTGAATTTCGTTACACTACAGCAGCTTTACGTCTATAATCGGCCGTTTGACGGCATTTGCAAAAGAACATGTAATTGCAAGCGCTGGTAGTGGCAGGTTTTTTTAATAGAATTAAGGAAATCATGAGCGACGCACACAATGAACACCAATCCCTGATCAGCACCCCGAAACAGCTCATCGCAGCGGTTGCAGGGTTCTTTTTGGTCATCGTCATCGGCATCATCCTGCTCGTGATTTTCGCTACCAATGACCGCCTGGTGGGCGCCGGCACCAACAGCCAGGGCGCCGAGGCAATCGCTGCCCGCGTGCGCCCGGTGGCCGAGGAAGGCTTCACCCTGGTTGATGCGAACGCCCCGCGCGTCTTGCAAGCTGGTAACGCCGTGTATGTCGCGGTTTGCGCTGCCTGTCATGACAGCGGCGCGGCAGGCGCCCCGAAACTGGGCGACAACGCCGGCTGGAGCACACGCCTGGCCCAGGGTTACGACACGCTGGTCAAGCATGCGATCGAAGGCATCCGCGCCATGCCGGCCAAGGGCGGCAATCCCGATCTCGACAACGTGGAAGTCGCACGCGCCGTGGTCTACCTGACCAACAAGAGCGGCGCCTCGTTCAAGGAGCCTGTCGCCCCGGCCCCGGCCGCTGCACCAGCCGTTGCGACCGCTGCCGAAGCGCCTGCCGCCGCAGTGCCTGCCGCCGCAATGCCTGCTGCCGCCGCGCCGGCCGCTGCCGCTCCTGCCGCGGCGCCTGCGGCCCCGTCGTCTGTCGTTCCGGCCGTCGCCACGGCAGACACCGGCAAGACCCTGTACAACAGCGCCTGCGTTGCCTGCCATGGCGCCGGCATCGCCGGTGCGCCGAAACTCGGCGACAAGGCAGCCTGGGCTGCGCGCATCGCCCAGGGCAATCCGGCGCTGTACGAGCACGCCATCAAGGGTTTCCAGGGCAAGGCCGGCGTCATGCCGCCGAAGGGCGGCTCGACCGCTCCCGACGCCGACATCAAGGCGGCGGTCGATTACATGGTCCTCACCTCGAAATAACACGCCGAGCCCGGATCCCACTGGGCCTGTCACGGGCCGGCTCGCCGCCTGCCCCGTTCGTCTCCCGCAGCACCCGCTTTTTTTCTGCCTCTCACCCTGCGCACTACGATTCCTGCAGCACCCTCCCTCGCCAGCGGCTAGTTGTCCATGCTGTGGTTCGATGTGGACGGTACGCACTGTTCAATGCGATTCAGAAATATTTTTCGTTTAGAATGTCGTCGCCCACATTCCATTGCAAAAAATGCAAAACCTCTCACGCCACGCATACCTGAAGAAGGCCAACGCCCTTTCCCCGGACGAAATCCAGGTATGGGACCGGTTGTCGACGACCCAGCCCCATGTCGCTTCGCCCTTCATGAGCGCGCACTTTGCCCGTGCCATTGCCGAGTCCGGCGTGGATGCCCGCGTCTGCGTTATTCAGGACAAGGGGGAAATAAGCGCTTTCTTCCCCTACCTTTATGAGAACAAGTGGGCCGGGCGCTTCAAGGTGGCCCAGCGTGTCGGCGGCGAGCTGATGGATACTTTCGGCGTGGTGGCCGCCCCGGGTTTCCGCATCACCGCGGATGAGCTGCTGCGCCTGGCGAACGTCAACTACCTGAATTTTTCCCATCTCGACGAAACCCAGCTGCAACACGGCCTGGCCGGGGAACAGCCGCGGATCGGACTGCGCGCCCTGCTCACGCCCGAGACGGCGCCGGTGCTCAATGCCGCCCAGTCGCGCCACTACACCAAGGATACCGCGCGCCGCCTGCGCAAGCTGACCGAGGAAATCGGCCCGATCCGCTTCGAGTTCGATGTCGTCGAGGACCGGCCCGGGCAGCTCGCGCACCTGATTGCCCAGAAGCGCGCGCAGTATGCAGAGAGCAAGGTTGCCGACTCTTTGAAAGAAGAGTGGAAGCGCAGGGCCCTGTTCCGGCTGCTGGACTACCGGTTCGATACCTGCCGCGGCGTGCTGTCGACCCTGTATGCGGGCGACAAATGGATCGCCTCGCATTTCGGCATCATGGGCAATGGCATCCTGACTTTCTGGTTCCCTGTCTACAACCCGGAATTCTCACGTTATTCACCGGGGCGCCTGCTCTTCCAGCACATCATCGAAGCCTGCGGCGAATATGGATTCAGGGTGATCGACCGCGGCGAGGGCGACACGCCCAGCAAGCGCGAAATCACCAACCACGAATACCGGCTTTACCGGGGCGTCTGGAAGGGCAACTCGGCGTTCAGCCCGCTCATCCACAACTTCCATCGCATTAAATGGAAGCTCGGCATGTAAACGCCTCTGCGCCGGCAGGTGAGCGGTGCTCAGGGGCCGGCCAAGCAGCCCGCGAAATCCTCGAAGGCCCCGTAACGGGCCGTGCCGGCGCGCGCCGGTCCGCATAAATCAGGCATCGGTTCGCCCTGCAGCTTGCGGGCTCCGGCCGGATCGCGCCAGCGGAAATCGAAGGCGAGCGGATCGCGGAACAAGGCGCGCTGCGGATGGCTCCCGAAGTACAGGCGCGCCGCGGACGAGTGCAGGTTGTCCCCCAGGCGCAGGATGCCGTCGTCGCGCCTACGAATAAGGCCGTCGACCAGGTTGCCTTCGACGTCGGCGCTGCTCGAGGCAAAGCGCACGGTGATGCCGCCGGTGTCGACCAGGGTGTTATGCAGCAGCTTGCTTCTTGCGGCCGCGTTCAAATAGATCCCGTCGTCCGAGCAGGAAGCCACCAGGTTGGCACGCAGGGTGCTGCCGGTTTGCTCGGTGATGCACTTGCCGCCATCGCGGCAATAGGACTTGCCGGTACCGCCGCCGCCCAGCGACAGGCCGACGCGCTGGCCCGGCGCGCCGCGCAGCTTGTCCTCGCACAGCACGACGTTCTGCTCCATCAGGTTGTCGCCGCCGGCGCCCTTGGCAAACGCGCCATAACTGATGCGGTCGCCGTCACCCTTGATGAAATCGCTGATCAGGTTACGCCGGATCACCCAATGGCTGGACGTCACCAGGTCGATCGGCGTCACCGGACTGGCTGTAGGCCGCACGCTGGTATTGGTCAGCGTATTCGATTCGATCAGGCCATGGTCGGGATAGCGTCCGCCTTCCGCATTGATCTTGAAATGCGCATTGAAATCCACCAGGCGATTGTTGCGCGCAGCAAAGTGATGGGCATTGCCCACCACATGGAATGCGTGCTCACAGCTGTTGTTGGCGCAGCTGCCCTGGAGCACCAGGTTGTCAAAGCGCCAGTAGGGCGCTGAAATCCGGAATCCTTCCTCGGTCGCCATGTCGATCTGGACGCTGCCCGCCTGGCGGGCACGCACCACGATCGGCGCCGCGGCACTGCCCGGACGGGCAAGCTCGACCATCCGCTCGATCCGGTAACGGCCCGGCAGCAGGGTCAGGACCTGACCCGGCATCACTGCGGCAAGTGCGCGCAGCAGCGCGGCACTGTCGGCAACCAGGACTTCCTGTCCGTCGGCTTCTGGCGCTGCCGCCATCCCCGTCGGCTGCATACCTACCCTGCCCGACCAAGGCGCCGCGCGCAGGGCCAGCTCGCCACGGTCGGCGCGCACCAGCCAGGCGCCGACGGCCTGCCCGGCCGTTTCGATCACCGCATGGTGCCCATCGCTGCGGCGCTCTATATAAGGCCCCAAGGAACGCGGCGGCACGCCCGCATCGTCCAGCTTCGACAGTATCGCGCCGCATGCGAGGGCAGCCAGCACGAACAGCGCCATGCCCGCCCCCAGCCAGTGGCGACGGTAGCTGGCGCCGGCGGGGCGGCGGGCTTTATGGATAGCCATGACAGGACCATTCAGTTGTCAAGATGTTCATCATAAGCCACTGTCGAAAAGGCAAATTAGTTAATCGTAGGCAATTGTAAATATTAAGCCACGGTAATGTTGGGGGAATTATCCCACAAGCTAAAACGGGCAAAATTGTCCGGATTTTGTTTCCTAAAAACATCACAAGATGGTGCCTGAAATAAATGTTTATTGACAACATGAGTGATGCCGATGATAATTCTTTGTTGTTTTTGGGAATTTTTTCAGTATCAGCTTTAAATTTTTCCTGTAATCATTTGTTTTTCCGCTGTAACCTGAATGTATCCGTACGGCACTATTTATTACGCCGCTACTTTCTAGGACACGTTCAGATCATGCGCCATACATCCCATACCCCTCTCTCGATTCTTCTAGCCGCGCTCTGCGCCGGCTTGTCGGCATGCGGTGGTGGCACCGATGCCGCACCAGACGACGCGATGGCCAGCGCAACTGGTACGATGGCAGCAACCCGGGCCAGTACCTCGTATCTTCCATCATCAACCGCTGAAATGACCTGGACCCAATGCGCCGCTGAAGGCGGCACCTGCAACGTCAGCGGCGCTGCCGAGGTACGCTATGGTTATGGCACTAATTTCGCGGTCAAGACGGTTACCGGCCCGGTCGCGTGCTCGAACGCCGCGTTCGGCGACCCAGCTCCCGGTTACAGCAAATCCTGCAGCATTGCCAGCGCCCCGGTGACCGCGCTCGCGCCACCAACGATGGTAATGACCTGGAATGCCTGCGCTACCGAGGGCAACTGGTGTACCTTCAGCGGTACGGCCGAGGTCCGTTACGGCACCGCGTCCGCTTATGTCACCAGGACGGTCACCAGCCCGGTGGCCTGCGCCAATTCGGTCTTCGGCGATCCAGCCCCTGGCCAGGGCAAGTCGTGCAGTGTCAGTAGCGCAACCCCGTCGACGCCGCTGGTGGTCAACCCGACCTTAACGCCGGCCCCGGCGCCTGCTCCAGCCCCGGCGCCCAACGCGAGCCCGGTCGTTGTCCAGGCTGGCGGCATTACCGCGGTCCAGCTGACCAACCCGACGGCAACGACGCAAACCAGCGCAGCCGCGACCTTTGGACAAGTGTTTGCCGAAGGCCATGTCGCCAGCGATGAAACCGTCACCGGCAAGAGCGCCAGCGGCGCCGCGGTGCCGTTGCAGGTCGACGTCAAGGCGCGCCATGCAGACGGCTCGCTGCGTCACGCCGTCATCACGGCGCAGCTGCCGAGCAGTGCTGCCAACGAAGTGCAAAACATCACCCTGGCCAAGGCCACGGCTGCGGCGGCACCTGCCGCGGCAACGCCGGTATCGCTGTTGAATAACGGTTTCACCGCGGCCGTCAACGCGACCATCGGTGGCGTGCAGTACACCGCCTCGGCCGACGCGCTGCTGAAACTGGGAAAATACACGGTCTGGCTGTCGGGCCCGCTAGTCAACGAATGGATCGTGTCGGCCCCGCTAAAAACGGCCTCGGGTACCGAACATCCGCACCTCTTTGCACAGTTCGCCATCCGTTCTTACGCCGGCAGCAACAGCGCCCGCGTCGATGTCACGCTGGAAAACGGCTGGGCCTACCAGGCTGCGCCGAAAAACCTGACCTACGACGCCCAGATGCTGGTCGGCGGCCAGGCTGTGTTCTCGCAGGCTGCACTGACTCATTACCACCACGCCCGCTGGCGCAAGGTATTCTGGTGGGGCAAGGCGCAGGTCCTGAACGTGCGTCATGACACCAAGTACCTGCTCGCCAGCAAGGCTCTGCCGAACTACGATCAGTCGCTGGTTATCGGGGACACCACGATCGCTTCCTGGAAATCGCGCTGGACCACCAGCAAGAACGGCCCGATGCAGCCTGGCGTCGGCCAGCCTTACATGCCGACCACCGGCGCCCGCAGCGAGATCGGCCTGATGCCGTCCTGGAGTGCGCTCTACCTTCTGAGCATGGACCAGCGCATGAAGGATGTCTCGCTGGGCATGTCGGACTCGGCCGGCGCATGGTCGACCCACTACCGCAACAAGAACACCGGCCGTCCGGTGACTCTGGCGGAGTATCCGTACATGTCGATCATCACCAGCGGCAACGACACGATCAATCCGGCGACCCGCCAGAAGGAAGCCTTCCCGGATTGCCCGGCAACGCTGTGCAGCACCCCGATGACGGCCGACACGGCGCACCAGGCATCCTTCGCTTACGTGCCTTACCTGGTGACCGGCGACTATTACCACCTGGAAGAGCTGCAATTCTGGGGCAACTACAGCAGCTTCTATAACAACCCTGGCTTCCGCCAGGCCGGCAAGGGGCTGGTGCAGTCCGACCAGGTGCGTGCCCAGGCATGGGCGATGCGCAGCATCACGGAAGCGGCCTACATCACGCCGGACAACGATCCGCAGAAGGCCAACTTCACCGCCGTCGTGAACCATAATATCGACTGGTATAACACCGCCTACACCAGCAATACGGCAGCGAACAAGCTCGGCGTCATCACCAACGGCTATGCCATCGAGTACGACAGCAACACCGGCCTGGCCCCATGGCAGGATGACTTCTTCACCATGGTGATCGGCCGCATGGTCGAGCTCGGCTTCAGCAATGCCCAGCCCCTGCTGACCTGGAAGTCGAAATTCGTGGTAGACCGCATGGTGGGCAGCGGCTTCTGCTGGATCGAAGCGCCGCTGTACAGCATGAAAGTACGCGACACCGCCACCGCGCCGTTCTACACGACGATCGGCCAGGTGTACCAGGCCAACAACACGCTGTCGGTCCTGCAGTCGGAATGCGGCAGCTCGCTCATGGCTTCGCTGCTGAAGCTGCGTACCGGCGAAATGGTCAGCGCTGTCACCACTAATGGCTCGCAGGCCATCATGCAGCCGGCACTGGCCTACGCGGTCGGCGCCAATGCCGGCGGTGCGAAAGCCTGGTCGCTGTTCGCGGCGCGCCCGTTCAAGCCGGACTACGCAACCGAACCGCAATACGCCGTCGTGCCGCGCTAAGCCGGGCATCGACCGGAAAGCGGAAGTCCCCGGGACTTCCGCTTTTTTTTCGTCCAGGGCCAATGTAGTACCAAAAAGATAACAGAAAGACTATAGCCGCAACGGTGTTGCTCCACCTCACGTGGTATTCTAGTGCCCATTCGTTCTGGCAACTCTTCAAGAAGGCAGCACCCGTTAAAGGCAGGAAGTCATGATTGACAACGCGGCAATTTTTCTTTTCAGCACCTTGATCGTCTACACAGTCTTCCGCGCCATCAAGCTCGACAGGCTGCTGCCCTGGTTTTCCGGCAGCGAACAAGCCCAGCCACCACAGCCCACCCAGGACATTCGCAAGTAAACGCACAGTCAGGGCGTTTCCTCTGCTTCGGGCGGCCCTTGGGTCTCCCGCCAACGTTGCGCAAGGCCTCACACACGTATGCAAAGTCTTTTTTTGACGGCGGTTTTTGCCGGCCTGATGTTCATGGGGTTTTCCGCCGCATTCGCGGCGGCATTGGGCTTTGTCTGGGTCGATATCGTCAAGCCCCAGCAGCTTGCCTATTCCATCGTCAACGGCATGCCACTGTCCTTCATCGCGGCCCTGGCCACCCTGTCGCTGTTCGCCTTGAAGGACCGGAGATCCCCGCCCAAATTCGGCGCGATCCTGGTGCTGATCGCCATGTTCGCCATCTGGGTGACCCTGACCACCTCGATGTCGGCCTTCCCGGACCGCGCATGGGCGAAATGGGATTGGGCGTCCAAGGTCCTGATCTTCGCCCTGCTCATCCCTTACATCTTCCGTTCACGGGTGCAGATCGAAGCCTTCATCCTGGTCTTCATTTTTGCCGCCAGCACCATCTTCTTCTCGGCCGGCGTGAAGACCGCGCTCGGCGGCGGCGGCTATGGTGTGCTGGCGATCATGGGCTCGGGTAATACCGGCCTGTCCGAGAGCAGCACGCTGGCCGTGGTGTGCGTGATGCTGATCCCGCTGATCCTCTTCATCATGCGCCATACCCTGCTGTTCCCAAGGAACCTCTTGAGCTTCGGACTGTTCGCCGGAATCATCGTCACGGCGCTGGCCACCGTGGTCGGCACGACCGCGCGCACCGGCGTAATCGCGGTGGTGACCCTGTGCGCGCTGTCCATGCTCAAGTCGAAGAAGAAGAAGTGGTGGATCGGCGGCACAGTGCTGGCCGCGGTCATCCTGATGAATATCGACCTGTCCTCGACCCCGTGGGGCGCGCGCATGTCGACCATCGAAACCTATAACGCCGACTCGTCCGCGCTCGGCAGGCTGAAGGTCTGGGAATGGACGCTCGACTTCGTCGGCAGCAATCCCCTGGGCGGCGGCTTTGACGCCTACATGCATAACCGGATCGTGGCCGTGTCGCAAGATGGCGTGGTCCATTACCTTCCCGAAGGACAGATGGGCGGCAAGGCCTTCCACAGCATTTATTTCGAAGTGCTGGGCGAACAGGGCATGGTCGGCTTCGCCCTGTATTTCTCGATCATCGTGCTGGCGCTGCTCAAGCTGCGCAAGCTGAAGAAGACTTGGCGCGACCAGCCCGGCATGGCCTGGCTGGTCACGCTGGCCGACGCCTTGACGACGGCCATCGTGGTTTTCCTTGCCGGCGGCGCTTTTGTGGGCATCGCCTACCAGCCCTTCATCTTCTACATGGTCAGCCTGACGATCGCGATCGACCAGTATGCCGCGCGCGTGGCGCGCGACCAGCTCAAAGAAAAAGGACGTGTGACACTGTGAAGCTCAACCAACTTGCAGGCTTACGGGGCATCTGCGCCTGGTGGGTGGTGTTCTACCACTCGCTGGGTTTGATGGGTGATTCGGTCTCCGGGCCGCTCAGGAATATCATTTCGCACGGCTATCTGGCGGTCGACCTGTTCTTCCTGCTGAGCGGCTTCGTGATTTTCCTGAGCTATCACGCCAAGCTGACCGACAATTCCCCGCGCAGCATCGGCAAGTTCTACTGGAACCGCTTCTCGCGCATCTACCCGCTGCATCTCGTGATGCTGGGCGGTTACCTGATGCTGTTCGGCGCCTTCACCTTCCTGTCGAGCAGCGGGTCGGCGCCTGCATCCTATACCTGGAGTTCCTTCATCCAGAGCGTGTTCCTGGTCCATATGTGGGTCGGCAGCGACCTGACCTGGAACGTACCGTCCTGGTCGATCAGCTCGGAATGGTTCGTCTACCTGTTCTTTCCCGTGATGGCCTTCAGCCTGCGCAAGCTGCGCGGCGGCATTGCCGCGCACCTGGTCGTGATCGCGCTGGTCGCGGTGCTCCTGCACCTGATCTATTCGCTAGGGGGCCTGCACTCGCTCGGCTCCGACATCCCGCGCATGGCCCTGGTGCGCACCATGCTGGAATTCCTCATGGGCGTCTTCATCGGCTCCCTGTTCGTCCACCACAAGGCCTTCCTGGAAGCCTGGTCGGGCGTCGCGCTCGCCGGTTTCGTCGCGCTGTGCGTGCTGTACGTCGCCACCCCGATTCCCGACTATTCGCTGATCCCGGCCGCCTTTGCCCTCCTGATCGCCTACCTGAGCGTGACCTCGTCGTGGATCACGCGCGCGCTGTCCACGCCGCCGCTGGTCTACCTGGGCGAGATTTCGTATTCGACCTATATGGTGCATTACCTGGTCTATGACCTGCTCAAGGCCGGTTTCGTGTCCGACACCAACCAGGTCAACCAGGTCTACCTGTGGCTGTCCTTCCTGGCCGTGCTGGCCCTGTCGGTGCTGCTGCACCATGCGGTGGATTCGCCCTCGCAGAAGTATTTCCGCCGCAGGCTGCCAGCCCGCTGATCATTGCCTGCTGCCAGCGCCAGTCGCATGAAAAAAAAGCTGCCTGGATACGGCATCCAGGCAGCTTTTTCTTTGTCGCCCGCCCGCCTTGCGGGCTTGCCGTCCTATGCCCGCGCCAAACGGGTCGACAGCAGGTTCTTCGCGCGCAGCAGTTCCTCGGCCAGCGGGTGGCGCAGCAAGAGCAGCGCGGCGGACCAAACGACGAAGGTGAACAGCCCCACCAGCAGCAGGCGTCCGGCCGGATGGCCCACCGACGCGAGCATCGGCGAGAACAGGTAGAGCGAGGCCAGGATGGCCAACACCGTGACGGCGCTGCGCCAGGTCGCCGACACCCAGTGAGCGACCTGGATGCCCATGGTCTTGCGGGCAAGCAACAGATAGGCAGGAATCGACAGGACCTCTCCCAGCACGAAGGCCGTGGCGAAGCCTTGCAGGGTGCCGTCGAACAGGACCACCGCCAGCACGCCCTTGGCCAGCATGCCCACCATTAGCGGCGAAGCTGCCAGGTAGGGGCGCCCCATCGCCGTGAATGCCGGCTGCAGCACCGAGAACGAGGTCTGGATCGCGGCTACCACGCACAAGGCCGGAATGATCAGGGCGCAACCGAGCCAGGCCGGGCCGTAGAGCAGCAAAATAATGTCCTGGGGCACGAAGGCCATGACCGCCAGCGCCGGCCACATCACGCCGGTGAGATAGGCAATGATGCGCTTGACCTCGCGCGAGACGTCCTCGCCGCTATGGTGGACTTTCGCCAGGTAGGGCAAGGTGGCAAAGTTGATCGTCGGGCCGGCAATATAGTTCAGCATGTTCACCGTGGAATTCGAGCGGCTGAACAGGCCGACGGCGTGCGCCCCGCTGAGCTTGCCGATGATCAGGTCGGGCAAGGCCGCGTCGGCGGAACGGATCGAATTGGTGAGCATCGTGCCGCCGCCGAAATTGACCACCTCGCGCCAACCGCGCAGCGATGGCCAGCGCGGCAGGTTCTTCGGCCGCAGCAGCGAATAAGCGGTGACGGTCACGATGATGTTGATGAGGTTAGCCCAGGCAAAGGCCATGTAGCTGTAGCCCAGCTTGGCCAGCGTGATGCAGCTGATGGCATAGGCGAGGACCGATGCCGCGCTGACGATGGCGGGAATCCGCACATTCAGTTCACGCGCCAGCATGGCCTGCGGAATCGAGCCGAGCGGAATGAACAGGAAGCCGATCGCCAGCACCTGCATGATTTCCTGGACACCGTGGTGCTTGTAATAGCTGGCGGCATAGGGCGCGGCCAGGTAGACCACCAGCGCGAAGGTCCAGGATGCGCAGATCATGACGCCCATCGCCGCGCGCAGGGATTCGGTGGTGAGGGTCTTCTGGCTGCGGATGAAAGATCCGACACCGAAGTCGCGGAACACGTGGGCGAATGCCACCAGTACCGCCGCCATCGAAAAGATACCGATCTCGGCCGGCTCGAGGATGCGCGCGATATAGATCGACAACAGGAAATTTGCGACCGTCGCCCCATTGGTGACGAAAAACTCGAACGCAAGTTTGGAACGCAGGGAATTCATTGATCTGGCATTCAGGAATGGGAAGCAGGCGGATGCAGGGGCACGGCAGCCACCATCGTCGGTTTCTGCGTTTTTCTGGCGAGAATAAACTTACCGTATGCAATACCCAGCAAATACACGGCATCCATCAGGCCGGTAAACCCGGTCGCCTTGCCGTTTTTAGTAGGGGAAAACAAGAACCGCAGGCAACGCGCCAGGCCCGTGACGGCCTTGCTGAAGCGGTAGCGCGGCAAGCCGAGCAGCATGGGCACGGGCTCGGGCGGCAGCCATTGATGGCGCACCCCCACCGTGGCGCCGGACCAGAAGGACCAGCGCAGGTGGTAGGAACGGGTCATGCGCGAATTCGGGATGAAGTGATAGATGACCAGGGCCGGATCGTAGATCCCGTGGAAGCCCTTGGCGAGCAGGTTATGGTGCAGTTCGTCGTCTTCGCCGCCCATCAGGTTGCCCTTGGAGCGGCCGATATGGGTCGCGAACCCGCCCGCCTCGATCAGGGCAGTGCGGCGCACGATGCAGTTGCCGCCGCAGATGCTGCCGCCGAAGTCCTTGAATGGCTGGGCCCGGTCGCTTTGCTCGATCCAGCCCAGGACCGCGCGATAGGCGCCGACGTGCATCGGCAGCCAGTCCGGCGGCGCCGATTCCCAGTCCGGCTTGTACGGGCCGCCCAGGAAATCCACGCCGCCCTCGCGCAAGTAGCCGGCCACGACCTCGAACCAGGCGGCGTCGATTTTTTCGTCGTCGTCGACAAAGCCCAGGAAATCGTCATCGGTGTGCGCGAGCGCGAAGTTGAGCGCTGCCGAGCGTCCTTGCTGGGTTGCAAGCAGGTATTGCGATTTGCCGGGATAGTTCAGCAGGGCAGCCTTGTTCGCTTCCTGGTTGGCCGGGGTCGAGTTGTTGTCGGATACGATCACCGTCAGGTCCATGTCGGCCGGGACGCGTGCCTTGCTGATATGGTCGAGCGCCACGGCCAGCAGGTCGGACCGATTGTAGGTAGGGATGATGAGACTGAATTTGATCATGGCGTCGGCCGCTTTCTAGGTTGATTCACGCGCTTAGGAGCAAGCGCTGACTGCGTGCATCCATGGCACAGGAGGGGCCTTCCGACCAGGGTGCCTGCAGAAGACGCACAGTGCGGTCCCTCGACGCACCGCGTCGAGAAACTGGATATTCAGCCCCTATGATAATTGCTAAAAATAAAACATGTCGCTCGATATTCAACTATTTTCTACTGTTAACCTAAGAAAATTTTGCATCACAATAACTTTAACAATTAGTCAATTAATTTCCGTGAGCAAAAACTTTCCTGATCAGTTATCCCATCCGCATGAGTCGGCAAGATAGCGTCAGATCGGAACAAATGAGACTCAATAGAGTGGTAATAGACAGCTAACAGTTCAACTCTGCTTGCCCTATGAATCGTTCAAAAAAGTCCAGATTGTTACAATTGGTTGCGTGATTTTACGCATGGCATCGTATATGCTGGCCGGAAATGTGTCGCAAGAAATTTCTTACGGGCACAAATCTTTACATTCTGACCAGAGGTATAGCAATGCGCCAGTTTTCTTCTTCTACCCTGCGAAATAGCCTTTTGATCGCAGGTCTCCTGTCCGCTTTTCCAGTTTCGGCAGCGACGCTTTCAGTGGGTTCCGGCAAGACTTACGCCAGCCCATGCGGCGCTTTTGCAGCGGCAAAGGACGGCGATATCGTCGAGATCCAGGGCAGCCAGACCTACAGCGGCGACGTGTGCGGCATCTACGCCAGCAACCTGACCATTCGTGGTGTCAACGGCCGTCCGAAGATCGACGCTTACGGCAAGAATGCGATGGGCAAAGGCACTTGGGTGGTCATCGGCAATAACGTCGTGGTCGAGAACGTCGAAATGTACGGCGCCAAGGTCCCGGACAAGAACGGCGCCGCCCTGCGCCTGGAAGGCACCAACTTCACGCTGCGTTCGTCCTTCCTGCACGATAACGAGAACGGCATCCTGGCCAATGCGGTCACCGCCAGCAACATCCTGGTCGAGACCACCGAATTCGGCCGCAATGGCGATGGCACCGGGTATACCCACAACCTGTATATCGGCAACGTTGCAAGCCTGACCTTCCGCTACAACTTCTCGCACGACGCCAACGTCGGCCACAACCTGAAGTCGCGCGCACGCGTCAACACGATCGTCTACAACCGTTTCTCGAGCCTGCCGGATGGCCAGGCCGGCAGCGGCAAGCCGAGCTATGAGATCAACCTGCCGAACGCAGGCACAACCTATATCATCGGCAACGTAATCCAGCAGCCAGCAGCAAACAGCAACCCGGGCCTGATCGCCTATGGTGAAGAAGGCGCGAGCAACCCGGGCCACGACCTGTATGTCGTCAACAATACCTTCCTGAACGATGACACCGCACGCGGCACCTTCGTGTTCGTCGGTTCCGGCGTCACCAAGCCTGCCCTGCTGCAAAACAACATCTTCGGCGGCACCGGCACCCTGAGCACCCAGGCCAGCACGGTCGAAAAGACCAACTACCGTTCGGCCTCGCCCGGTTTCATCAATCGTGCAGCCTACGACCTGACGCCGCTGGCCAATGCCCTGTTGATCAATGCCGGCTCGGCGCCGGGCAATACCGCGGCCGGCGTGTCCCTGACCCCGGTCGCCCATTACAAGCACCCTGCCTCTGGTGTCGCCAGGACCGCATCGGGCCTGCTGGACATCGGTGCATATGAAGCGTTCTCGACGACGACCGCTCCTGCTCCCGCTCCTGCTCCCGCTCCTGCTCCTGCTCCAGCTCCAGCTCCGGCACCTGCCCCGGCACCCTCCCCGACCGGCTGGACCGCCTGCGCCACCGAAGGCAACTGGTGCTCGTTCAGCGGCTCTGCCCAGGTACGCTACGGCACCGCGACTGCCTTCATCACCAAGACCCTGACCGGTCCGGTGGCCTGCACCAACGCCGTGTTCGGTGATCCGGCTCCAGGCTATGGCAAGTCCTGCCAGTTCAGCGCTACGACCTCGGCGCCGGCCCCTGCCCCAGCGCCGGCGCCGGGCACCACGACGGCGACCTGGACGACTTGCGCCAGCGAAGGCGGCACCTGCGCCGTGTCCGGTACCCGTGAAGTCCGTTACGGCTACAACGGCAGCTATGCGACGAAAGTCGTGACCGGCTCCGTGTCGTGCTCGAACGCCGTCTTCGGCGATCCGAAGCCGGGCTATGCCAAGACTTGCAGCGTCTCGAGCGTTGCAATGTAAGACCGGGTGCGCCTGACCGGCGCACCGGATAAAAAAACGGCCGCGATGCAGATCGCGGCCGTTTTTCATCGCCCCTGCAGGCGCATGCTTACCAGATGATCACGCGGTCCTTCGGCGCCAGGTACATCTTGTCGCCCGGCTTGACGCCGAAGGCTTTGTAGAAGCCCGGCTGGTTCTTCAGCGTGCCGTTGGCGCGGTACTGGCCCGGCGAATGCGGGTCGGTCTTGATCTGGGCGATCTGCGCCGGCTCGCGCATCTTGGTGCGCCACACCTGGCCCCAGCCCATGTAGAAGCGCTGGTCGCCGGTCAAGCCGTTGATCACGGGCGCCTTCTTGCCCTTGAGCGAGAGCTTGTAGGCCTTGTAGGCAATCGCCAGGCCCGAGTTGTCGCCGATGTTCTCGCCCAGGGTCAGTTCGCCGTTGACGTTATAGCCAGGCAGCGGCGAGAAGCCGTTGTACTGGCTGACCAGCACCTTGGTCTTCTCGGCGAAGCGCTTGCCGTCTGCTTCGGTCCACCAGTTGCGCATGTTGCCGTCGCCGTCGTACTGCGAACCCTGGTCGTCGAAGCCGTGGCTGATCTCGTGGCCGATCACGGCGCCGATGCCGCCGTAGTTCACCGCGTCGTCCGCTTTCGCGTCGAAGAACGGCGGCTGCAGGATCGCGGCCGGGAACACGATCTCGTTGAGTTCCGGGTTGTAGTAGGCGTTGATGGTCTGCGGCGTCATGCCCCATTCGTCGCGGTCGATCGGCTTGCCCAGCTTGTTCAGCTCGCGGGTGTATTCCACTTCGCGCGAACGCATCACGTTGCCGACCAGGTCGTCACGCTTGACGGTGAGCGCGGAATAGTCTTTCCACTTGTTCGGGTAGCCGATCTTCGGGGTGAACTTGGCCAGCTTGGCCTGGGCTTCCTTCTTGGTCGCCGGGCTCATCCAGTCCAGGGTATTGATCGAGTCCTTGTACGCCGCCAGCAGGTTCTTCACCAGGGTTTCCATGCGCGCCTTGCGCTCGGCCGGGAAGTGCTCTTTCACGTACAGCTTGCCGACTGCTTCGCCCAGGCCCGTTTCCAGGGTCGACACCGCGCGCTTCCAGCGCGGTTCGAGCTGCGGAATGCCGGACAGGACGGTGCCGTTGAAGGCGAAGCGCTGGTCGACGAAGGCCTTCGACAGGAAGCCGGCATAGTTGTTGACGGTATGCAGTTGCAGGTAGGTCTTCCAGGTCTCGAGCGGCACGCGGTTCAGGACCTCGGCGAAGCCCTTCAGGTAGCTCGGCTGGCTGACGATCAGGTAGGTCGTCTTGCCCTTCAGGCCGGCGGCATCGAGCCACGCGTTCCAGTCATAGCCGGGCGCCAGCTCGGCCAGCTTGGCCAGCTCGACCTTGTTGTAGGTCTTGATCGGGTCGCGGTTCTCGACCTTGGTCCACTGGACCTTGGCCAGCTCGGTTTCCAGGTCGACGACTGCCTTGGCATCGGCGCCGGCGTTCTTGTTGCCGGCCATGGCCAGCAGTTTTTCGACGTGCTGCTGGTATTTGGCGCGGATGTCGGCCAGCTTGGCGTCGTCGCCCTTCAGGTAGTAATCGCGGTCCGGCATGCCCAGTCCGGCCTGGTACAGGTCGGCCACGTACTTGGTCGAATCCTTGGCATCCTGGTGGATGTAGAACACGAAGGGCACGGTCACACCGAGGCGGCCGAGGCGGGCAAAGGCTGCCGGCAGCTCGGACTTGTCCTTCATGGCGGCAATCTTGCCCAATTCGGTATTCAGGGGAGCGATGCCCAGCTGCTCCAGGCGCGCCTCATCCATGTAGCTGGCGTAGAAGTCGCCGATCTTGCGGGTTTCCGAGATGGCGGCCGCGTTCTTGTCGGCAGCGGCACGTTCGATGATGGCGCGCAGCTGCGGCAGGGTGTCGTCGCGCAGCTGGTGGAATGCGCCCCAGGTCGACTTGTCGGCCGGAATCTCGACCGTCTTGAGCCATTTGCCGTTCAGGTGCTGGAAGAAATCGTCCTGCGGGCGCACCGCAGGCTCCACATATTCCAGCGCGATGCCGGACGATAACGCGGCTGCCTTGGCGCCGCTCTTGGCGCTGGCTGCAGCACCGGCGCCGGTTTCAGCCTGGGCCATCGAGGCTACCAGGACCAGCGCCGCAGCGCTGAGCAAATGTCGTTTCATCGTCTCTCCGTCTATTTTCTGTTGTCGTCATGCTGAACGGGCCGGCGTGCGCCGACCCGTCCAGATTGGGTTACTGGTGCGAGATTACCAGATGATCACGCGGTCTTGCGGCGCCAGGTACATCTTGTCGCCCGGCTTGACGCCGAAGGCCTCGTAGAACTCCGGCATGTTCATCACGGTGCCGTTGGCGCGGAACTGGCCCGGCGAGTGCGGGTCGGTCTTGACCTGGTTGATCTGCTGGGCTTCGCGCATCTTCGAGCGCCACACCTGGCCGAAGCCCATGAAGAAGCGCTGGTCGCCGGTCAGGCCGTCGATCACTGGGGCCGGCTTGCCGTTTAGCGAGATCTTGTAAGCCTTGTAGGCGATCGACAGGCCGGCGTTGTCGCCGATGTTCTCGCCCAGGGTCAGTTCGCCGTTCACGTTATAACCCGGCAGCGGCGAGAAGCCGTTGAACTGCTTGACCAGCTTGTCGGTCCTGGCCTTGAAGGCGACGCGGTCCGCTTCGCTCCACCAGTCGCGCAGGTTGCCGTCGCCGTCCGACTGGCTGCCCTTGTCGTCGAAACCGTGGCCGATTTCGTGGCCGATCACGGCGCCGATGCCGCCGTAGTTCACGGCATCGTCGGCACGCATGTCGAAGAACGGCGGCTGCAGGATCGCGGCCGGGAACACGATTTCGTTGGTGGTGCTGCGGTAGTAGGCGTTGACCGTCTGCGGCGTCATGCCCCACTCGGTGCGATCGACCGGCTTGCCCAGCTTGTTCAGCTGGTAGTTGTAGCGGAAGTTCGCGGTGCGCATCGCGTTGCCGACCAGGTCGTCACGCTTGATGGTCAGCTTCGAATAATCGCGCCACTTGTCCGGATAGCCGATCTTCGGGGTGAACTTGGCCAGCTTGGCGCGGGCTTCCTTCTTCGTGTCCGGGCTCATCCACTCCAGGTTGTCGATCGACTGGCCGTAGGCGATGATCAGGTTCTTCACCAGCTCTTCCATGCGCGCCTTGCGCTCGGCCGGGAAATGCTGCTGCACATACAGCTTGCCGAGCGCTTCGCCCAGCGAGCTTTCGACCGTGCCCACGCCGCGCTTCCACAGGGGCGCCTGCTCGGACACGCCGGACAGCGCGGTGCCATAGAACGAGAAGCTCTGCGCCACGAAGGCTTTCGACAGCACCGGCGAGAACTCGCGCAGCAGCTGCCATTCGAAATACGACTTCAGGGTCGACAGCTCGGTCTTGGCCAGCACCTCGTTCAGGCCGGTGAAATAGCTCGGCTGGTTAACGATGATGGTATTGACCTTGTTGCCCGCGCCGGCGGCGGCCAGGGCCGCGTTCCAGTCATAGCCCGGCGCCAGCTTGCCCAGCTCGGCCACGGTCATCTTGTTGTAGCGCTTGACCGGGTCGCGGTTCTCGACACGGGTCCACTGCACCTTGGCCAGTTCGGTCTCGAAGTCGACGATGGCCTTGGCCTGGGCCGCGGCGTTCTTCTCGCCGGCCAGCGCCAGGGTCTGTTCGACGTGCTTCAGGTATTTGGTGCGCACCTCCGCCAGCTTGGCGTCGTCCTGCTTCAGGTAGTAGTCGCGGTCGGGCATACCCAGGCCGCTTTGCGAGATGTACACGGCATGCTCGGTCGACTTGCGCATGTCCTGGTTGACATAGATGCCGTACGGAGTCGATACGCCGATCTTAGACAGGTGCGCCACCAGCGCCGGCAGGGCCTTCTTGTCCTTGAGCGAGCGGATTTTCTGCAGCTCGCCGTTCAAGGGCTTGGTACCGAGGGCTTCGCGGCGCGCTTCATCCATGTAGCTGGCGTACAGGTCGCCGATCTTCTGGGTCTCCGACCCGAGCTTGGCCGACTTGTCGGCCTGCGCGGCCTCGATGATGGACTTGATCTGCGGCGTGGTGTCGTCGCGCAGCTTCATGAAGGTGCCCCAGCTGGCCTTGTCGCCCGGGATCTCGGTGGTCTTGAGCCACTTGCCGTTCAGGTGGGTGAAGAAATCGTCCTGGGGGCGCACGCTGGTGTCGATGAACTGCGTGTCGATGCCGGAGATCGGCGCGCCGGCCGGCTTGGCAGGCGCAGGGTCTGCCGCATGGGCGAAGGCCGCCATCATCGACAGGGTCAGGGTGCTCAAAAGGAGTCGCTTCACGGGGATGTCCTCAGTTGCTGGGAAGGTTGCTGAAAATTGAGCGGCTTGTGGCCGCTCGTCAAAGTGTACGTCATCAGAGCTTGAGCTCCAGGCGCACGCCGACAGTCGCGTAGGTGCGCGCCTGGGTCGAGGTAAAAACTTCGGGCACGGTCACGAAACGCGCCGTGTCATAGTTCTGCGCCAGCAGGTTGTTGCCGAACACGCGCAGCTGGGTGTTGGCGGAGAATCGCCACAGGCCGTAGGTATCGAGCTGGCGCTTGGAACCCGCGCGCGACAATTCTTCGTCGCTGAGCTGCACCAGCAGTTCCGGCGTCCAGTTGACGCTCGCGCCGAGCGTGAGCGGCATCGACTTCAGGCGCCAGTCGGCGCCCAGGTTGGCGGTCTGCTCGGCCTGGCCCTCGAGGCGGTTATAGGGCCCCTTGATGCCGTCGACATCGGACCAGAAGCGGCTGTAGTTGGCGCGCAGGTCGACGTTCGGGGCGTCCTTCATGACGTCGTTCAGCGTGAACTTGGCTTCCAGTTCGATGCCGCTGGTCTTCGCATCGCCCACGTTGATCGGGCGCGAGATCCAGCGCGGGCCCTGGCTGGTTGGCACTTCTTCGACCACGCGGCGGATCAGTCCATCGACATTGCGCACGAAACCGCTGGCCGAGAGGATGCCGGTCTTGCCGATATAGTGTTCATAGGCCAGGTCGATGCCGGTGGCCAGTTCCGGCGCCAGCGCCGGGTTGCCGCTACGGTCCGGACGCACGAAGGAATTGTCGGCCGAGATGGTCGGCGCGGCGATCATGTCCTGCAGCGGCGCGGCGCGGTAGCTGCGGGTCAGGCTGGCGCGCACCTGGTCCTTCTGGGTGCCGGGGATGCGCCAGACCGTATGCAGCACCGGGCTCCAGACGCGGCTGACGTTTTTCACGTCATTGCTACGGCCGCTGCTGGTGGTGCGGATGCCTTCCCAGCGCAGGCCGAGGTAAGCCGACCAGCGTTCGGTGATATCCCATTCGTCCTGGGCGAAGAAGGCGATGCGGCGCTGCTCGGCCGCGAGGTTGGCGCCGGATTCTTCGTACAGCGGGCCGCCATCGTCTTCCGCTACCTGCACCTGGCTCAAACGCGTGCCTTCGATGTCCCAGCCGACCGCCAGCAAATGGCCCTTGCCGACCGGCCGCGTGTACTTGCCGTTGTTGCTCAGGCCACGGAAGCGCATGTCGCCTTCGTCGTTGTAGACGCGCAGCGGCTCGCCATTGAAGCCGAAGGTGCGGCGCAGGCTGCTGCTCTCGTTATTCATGCCGCCGCCGCTGAGTTTCAGGTCCAGCTTGGCGCCGCCCTCCATCCGGTGCAGCCAGTTGCTCATCACGCGGATGAAGGCCGCATCCGATTCCGACTCCTGGGCCAGGCGACCGTAGGCCGGCGTGCCGCCGAGGCGCTCGGCCTCGTTGGCCAGGCGGCTCTTGTTGCGGTTGATGCCGATGAAGGGCTGGACCGTCAGCGTGTCCTTGTTATCGAACGCATAGGTCAAGCGCGGCGTCATGTGCAGGCCGGTCGAACGCGCGTCGCTCGTACCGCGCAGGATCTGCTCGCTATCGAGGCTGCCGTCGCGGCGCTCGACGCGGTCGTAGGTGGTGGTCTCGTTCTCGTTGCGGTTCTGGCTGACCATGACATTGGTCAGCCACGACAGCTTGCCCGACTTGCCCGGCACCGCCACAGACACGTTGGGCGAATGCAGGCCGCGCGTGACGCTGTCGCTGAGGCGGACCTGCTTGTCCTTCTGCTGGTAGCCTTCGCGCAGGATGATGTTGATGGTGCCGGCGATCGCCTGCGCGCTGTGCTCGGCGACCGGGCCGCGCATGACTTCGATGCGCTCGACCTGGTCGGGAGGCAGCGACTCGAGCGAGAAGCCCGGAGGCGGACGCTCGCCGTTGACCAGCATCTGGGTATAGCCGTTGCCCATGCCGCGCATGCGCACCCCGCCGCCTCCGCGGCCGCCCGGCGCGCCGCCCATGGTCACGCCCGGCAAGCGCTTGAGGATGTCGCCGACATTGCTGTCGCCGTTGCGGTCGAGTTCTTCGCGGCCGAACACCATCTTGCCGGCAGTGGACAGGCGGCGCTGGTCCGTATCGTTGGCGCGGCTGCCGCTGATCGTCACCTGCTGCAGCTTGTCGCCGGCGGCCGGGGCCTTCGGGATGACCGGGGCGGGCGCGGGGGCTTGGGCGGAAGGAGGCGTTTCCTGGACGGGCTGGGCCACGCCAGGATCCGCCGACTGGCCGCCGGCGTGGGCCACGGCCGGGCCAAGCATCGCCAGGCAGGCGATCGATACGAGTTTCTTCATGCTTCTTTATTGTTTTACTTAGGGGGCATCCCGGTAGGTGCGCCCACCGTCCAGGACGGCAGGAGCTGAGGCCCATTCTAGCCCGTGCGCATGAGGCGGCAACGGCCATCGGTGCTTTTTTACTTTTCGATACATGCAGGATGGGTGTTATTGCATATGCATGTGTTGGTACGCCACCACAACATCTGGACGGAATGCCGATTTACGCCCGGAAAGTACGAATGCTGGAATAGCGCGGGACATAAAAAAGCCCGCGGAGGGGGCCGCGGGCAAGACCACTTCAAAAAAGTGGAGAGAGAGAAAAACTTGGATTGACTATATGACTCGCCCCTCCCGCTCGCTTGGACTCTTACAATTGCTTACCAAGCTAAAGAAGTCGTAACAGGCAGCCGCCGCGCAGGGCGATTGATATGCATTGCTTCGAAGTTTGGCCAGATTCAGGGCAGCGGCCGATGTTCAGGTTTATACTGGACTCGCGCTATCTCATGCGTGACGGTCGCGCGCGGCCAAACCGGGTGAACCATGGGCTCCACTTTCAAGAATTCCTGTCTCGTCGGCCTCGGCGCCATCACCGGGGTCGCCCTCACGATGCAGTTCTCCGCCCTGGCCCAGAAGCCGGTCGACGCCGGCATGCCGCTGGCCGAGCTGCGCCAGCTGGCCGACGTCTACGGCGTCATCAAGGCCACCTATGTCGAGCCGGTCGAAGACAAGGCGCTGCTCTCGAAAGCCATTTCCGGCATGGTCGCCTCGCTCGACCCGCATTCGGCCTACCTCGACCCGCGCGCCTACCGCGAGCTGCGCGAAGGCACCGAGGGCCGCTTCGTCGGCCTGGGCATCGAAATCTCGGAAAGTGACGATGGCTTCGTGGAGATCGTCGCCCCCATTGAAGATTCCCCCGCCTGGCGCGCCGGCATCAAGGCGGGCGACCTGATCACCCAGATCGACGGCCATCCGGTGCAGGGCCTGCCGATCGACGAAGCGATCAAGCGCATGCGCGGCGAGCCCGGCACCCGGGTCACGCTCACCATCACGCGCAAAGACTCCCCTGCCCCGCTGCGCTTTGCCATCGTGCGCAGCGAAATCATCCAGAAAAGCGTCAAGGCCAAAATGGTCGAACCGGGCTATGCATGGCTGCGCATCTCGCAGTTCCAGGAGCCGACCGTGGATGACATGGCCGCCAAGCTGCAGGCCCTGTACCGCCAGGACCCCGACCTGAAAGGCATCGTGCTCGATTTGCGTAACGATCCGGGCGGCCTGCTGCAGGGCGCGATCGGCGTGGCCGCCGCCTTTTTGCCGAAAGACGCCGAGATCGTCTCGACCAACGGCCAGCTGGCCGATTCGCGCCAGCGCTTCTATGGCCGTCCCGAATTCTACATGCTGCGCAGCGGGGGCGATCCGCTCTCGACCCTGCCCGACATCTTCAAGACCCTGCCGATGGTGGTGCTGGTCAACACCGGCTCGGCCTCGGCCTCGGAAATCGTGGCCGGCGCCCTGCAGGACTACAAGCGCGCCACCATCCTGGGCAGCCAGACCTTCGGCAAGGGTTCGGTCCAGACCATCCGCCCGATCGGCCACGACGCCGCGGTCAAGCTCACCACCGCGCGCTACTACACCCCGGCCGGGCGCTCGATCCAGGCGCGCGGCATCCTGCCCGACTTCCCGGTCGACGAAACCGCGGAAGACGACGGCCTGAACGCGCTGCGCATGCGCGAGGCCGACCTGGAGCGCCACCTGTCGAACGACCGTGACAAAGAAACGGCAACCCGCGAAGACGATATCGAAGAGCAGATGCGGCTGCTGGCCGAGGCACGCGAGCGCAAGCCGCTCGATTACGGCAGCGCCAGCGACTTCCAGCTGGCACAGGCGCTGCGCCACCTGAAGGGCCAGCCGGTGCAGCTCTCGCGCCGGTCCGGCGGCGCCACGCTGGCCCAGCACGCGCGCTGAGCAGAAAAGGCGACTTTGTTGTCGGGTCAGCCAATTCCCAGGCCCGGCGCGAGCGTGTAGAATCGCCGCATCTTCCGGCTAAGTCCCGTTATTTCCTTTGAAAGTCCCGAACATGAAACCTGTCGTCATCAGCGGCACCGGCCTGTTTACGCCTCCGTATTCCATCTCCAACGACGAGCTGGTGACGGCCTACAACGCCTATGTGGAGTTGTTCAACCGGGAAAACGCGGCGGCGATCGCGGCCGGCGACCTCATCGCGCTGGAAGCCTCGAGCAGCGGCTTCATCGAAAAGGCCTCCGGGATCAAGTCGCGCTACGTGATGGAGAAGGAAGGCATCCTCGACCCGGCCCGCATGACCGCCCGCATCCCCGAGCGCGCGGACGAAGAAGTGTCGCTGCAGGCCGAGATGTGCGTGGCCGCCGCGCGCGAAGCGCTGGAACGCGCCGGTAAACAGCCCTCTGATATCGACATGGTGCTGGTCGCCTGCAGCAACATGCAGCGCCCCTACCCGGCCATGGCGGTCGAGGTGCAGGAAGCGCTTGGCATCGAAGGCTTCGGCTTCGACATGAACGTGGCCTGCTCGTCGGCCACCTTCGGCATCGCCACCGCGGTCGACGCGGTGCAGAGCGGCCGCGCGCGCGCCGTCTTGATGCTGAACCCGGAAATCACCAGCGGCCACCTGAACTTCCGCGACCGCGACAGCCATTTCATTTTTGGAGACGCCTGCACCGCGGTCGTCATCGAAGCGGCGGAGACAGCCACCAGCCGCCACCAGTTCGAGATCCTGGACACGAAGCTCAAGACCAAATTCTCGAACAACATCCGCAACAACTTCGGCTTCATGAACCGTTTCGACGAAGTTGGCATCGGCGCGCCGGACAAGCTGTTCCGCCAGCAGGGCCGCAAGGTCTTCAAGGAAGTCTGCCCGATGGCGGCCGAGATGATCGCCGACACGGTGAAGAACGCCGGCCTCGAGATCAAGGACGTGTCGCGCTACTGGCTGCACCAGGCGAACCTGAACATGAACCTGCTGATCGCCCGCACCCTGCTGGGCCGCGACGCCGAGCCGGACGAGGCGCCGGTGATTCTCGATACCTATGCCAATACCTCGTCGGCGGGATCGATCATTGCGTTCCACAAGTACCAGGACGATATGCCGACAGGGGCGAATGGCGTGATCTGCTCGTTCGGGGCGGGGTATTCGATTGGGTGCGTGGTGGTTCGTAAGAAGTAACACTACGCTTGCAAATTTGGATCCCGGCGAAGGCCGGGACCCAAGTTCGTCGCGCAACCACTAGCGCGGATCAAAGCCGCGCCGCCAGCTCCGCCCCTTCCCGAATCGCCCGCTTCGCATCCAGCTCCGCCGCCAGCGCCGCCCCACCGATCTTGTGGAAGCGCGGCCCTCCTTTGCTCCCTTCCGCCGGCATCAGCTCCGCCAGGCTCTCCTGCCCCGCGCAGATCACCACGTTGTCCACGTCCAGCACACGCTGCTCGCCGCCGACCGTCATGTGCAGGCCGGCGTCGTCGATGCGGTCGTACTGCACCCCGGCCAGCATCTGCACGCCGTTGCGCACCAGGGTGGCGCGGTGCACCCAGCCCGAGGTCTTGCCCAGGCCTGCGCCGGGGCGCGTGGTCTTGCGCTGCAGGAGCCAGACCTGGCGCGGCGGATGCGGCGGCACGGGTGGCGCCAGGCCCCCCGGCGTGTTCGACGCCGCATCGACGCCCCACTCCGCCATCCAGTGCCCGGGCGGCATCGGCAACGGCACGCTTGGGTCGTGCACCAGGAATTCGCCCATGTCAAAGCCGATGCCGCCGGCGCCGATGATGGCCACCTTGCGGCCCACCGGCTTGCCGTCGCGCAGCACGTCGAGATAGCTCAAGACCTTCGGATGGTCGATGCCCTCGATCTTCGGCTTGCGCGTGACGATGCCGGTGGCGACGATCACGTCGTCGAAGCCTTCGGCCAGCAGCGCTTCGCGCGTGACGCGCGCACCCAGGCGCACCTCGACGCCAGTCAATTCCAGCTTGCGCCCGAAGTAGCGGATGGTCTCGGCGAATTCTTCCTTGCCCGGCACGCGCATCGCCACGTTGAACTGGCCGCCGATGTGGCCGAGCGCGTCGAACAGCGTGACCCTGTGGCCGCATTCGGCGGCCACGGTGGCGGCCGACAGGCCGGCCGGGCCGGCGCCGACCACGGCGACGCGGCGCGGCCGCGCCGACTTGCGGAACACCAGTTCGGTTTCGTGGCAGGCGCGCGGGTTGACCAGGCAGCTGGCGCGCTTGTTCGAGAAGGTGTGGTCCAGGCAGGCCTGGTTGCAGGCGATGCAGGTATTGATTTCGTCGACGCGGCTGCTCGCTGCCTTGGCGACCCAGTCCGGATCGGCCAGGAAGGGCCGCGCCATCGACACCATGTCGGCGCTGCCCTGCGCCAGCAGCGCTTCGGCGTCATCCGGCATGTTGATGCGGTTCGAGGCGACGACAGGAATATTCACTTCGCCGCGCAGGCGGCCCGCCACCTGCGCAAACGCCGCGCGCGGCACCGAGGTGACGATGGTGGGAACGCGCGCCTCGTGCCAGCCATAGCCGGTGTTCAGGATGGTGACCCCGGCCGCCTCGAGTGCCTTGGCCACGGCCACCACTTCGTCCCAGGTATTGCCGCCTTCGACCAGGTCGAGCACCGAATGGCGGTACATCAGGATGAAGTCGGGTCCGACCGCGGTGCGGATGCGGCGCACCACCTCGACTGCCAGGCGCATGCGGTTCTCGATCGAGCCGCCCCAGCCATCCGTGCGCTTGTTGGTGCGGGCGCACAGGAACTGGTTCAGCAAATAGCCTTCGCTGCCCATCACCTCGACGCCGTCGTAGCCCGCCATCTTGGCCAGTTTCGCGCAGCGCGCATAGGAAGCGATGGTGTGCTCGATGCCGCGCGCATCCAGCGCCTTCGGCTTGAATCTGGAGATCGGCGATTTTACGGCGGAGGCCGACACGACGAAGGGCTGGTAGCCGTAGCGGCCCGCGTGCAGGATCTGCAGTACGATCTTGCCGCCTTCTTCGTGCACCGCGCGCGTCACGCGCCGGTGGTTCGGCACGTCGCCGAGGAAGTTCAGGGTGCCGCCGAAAGGCAGCAGCCAGCCCTGGCGGTTCGGCGAAATGCCGCCGGTGACGATCAGGCCGGCGCCGCCGCGCGCGCGTTCGGCATAGAAGGCGGCCAGCTTGCCGTAGTTGTAGAACCGGTCTTCGAGCCCGGTGTGCATCGAGCCCATGATCACGCGGTTCTTCAGGGTGGTAAAACCGAGGTCGAGCGGGGCGAGGAGATGTGGATAAGGTGGATGCGTCATCACGGCATTACACCGTGATTTCGTGGAGGGATGTTACTAAACCGCTTTTGCCGCCTCAGGACAGGCGGCTGTCGCGTTCGCGCAGTTCGGCGAACTGTTCGATATTGCCGATATTGATGACGACTGGATTGAGGCTCGCGCCCGGCGACATCGAGCGCCAGGCGAACTGCCATTCCTGTTCGCGCGACTGGCCCAAGCTCTTGGTAAAGGCGGCGCCCAGCGGCGAGCGCACGCCGTAGGTGACCTCGCCATCGATGCCGGCCCAGTTGGGAAGCGTGCGCTGCACCGCGCGGTGCAGGCGTTCGCCGAATTCCTCGGTATTGTGGATCACCAGGCAGCGGTCGGCTGGGCTGAACACGTCGAACAGCTGCTTGTCCCAGGCGGTCGAAAACGACAGGGCCAGGAAGCCGCCATCGGGCAGCAGGCGGAACTGGCCGCGCAGCGCGGCTTCGAGTTCGTCTTGCGGTGCGTAGCGGTAAAGGGTCGGGGGGCGTTGATAGTCGTGCATGGGATAAAACCGTTCGAGTAAAGCGTTAGCGGGACTGCTTGAGCGACAACGTGTGCTGCAGGCGCATGAAGCGCGAGGCGATGAAAATCTCGCGCAGGAAAAAGACAAAGCTGCTGATCAGGCCGAGCATCGCGATGACGAACAGGCCGGCGATGTACTGGTCGAGCGGCAGGTTGGTGGTGTCGCCCAGGAACAGCAGGGCAATCACCAGGCAGACCATGAGGCCGCAGGCGGTGCTGGACGTGATGGCGGTGTTGATCAGGTGGGCGCGGGTGTAGAGCGTTTCGCGCTCTCCCGCATACTCTTCGTTGGCGCCTTCCTCGAGGCGGTCGTCGAGCACGCGGGTGCGGTCGATGATGCGCGCCAGTCGGTTGGTCAGGACCGTCAGCTTGGTTGCCACGCCCGTGAGCAGGAAGACCGGCGCGATCGCCAGCTGGATCACGTGGCCGATGTCGCTGATCTGGATATTCATGGGTAGGCGTGCATGTTTGTCAGGTTGGGTTTAGTGTAGCAGCCGCGGTACGGCCCGGGCAGCCCAAAAGCGCTCAATCGAAGCGTCCGTGGCGCTTGAACTGCTCGGTTGCCCCTACCAGCGCACGCGCGATGCCGGTCTCCAGCGCGCCATGGCCGCCGTCGGGAATCATGCGCAGCTTCGCGCCGGGCCAGGCCTGATGCAGGCGCCAGGCCGACAGCGGCGGGCAGATCACGTCGTAGCGGCCCTGCACGATCACTGCCGGCAGGTGGCTGATGCGCCCGATGTCGCGCAGCAGCTGGTCTTCTTCCAGGAAGGCCCCGTGCAGCATGTAGTGCGATTCGAGCCGGCCCACGCCCAGGTCGAGCGCGTCGGACGAGGCTTCCTCGGGCTGCGGCAGCAGGAAGACGCGGCGGCCCTCGAAGCGGCTCCAGGCGCGCGCCGCCGGCCAATAGACCTCGGGGTCGTCGCACAGCAGGCGCGTGGTGTAGGCGGTGAGCAGGTCGCCGCGCTCGGCCACGGGGATGGGCGCCACGAATTCTTCGTACAGCTCGGGATAGAACCACTGGACGCCGTTCAGGAACCAGTCGACTTCGGCCTTCGTGCACAGGAAGATCCCGCGTAGCACGAAGCCGAGGCAGCGTTCGGGGTGGGCCTGGCCATAGGCCAGCGCCAGGGTCGAGCCCCAGGAGCCGCCGAACACCAGCCACTGCTGGACTCCGAACATGGCGCGCAAGTGCTCGATGTCGTCGATCAGGAGCTGGGTGGTGTTGTTGCGCCATTCGCCCAGCGGCGTGGACTTGCCGGCGCCACGCTGGTCGAACAGGATCACGCGGTAAGCGTTCGGATCGAAGAAGCGCCGGTGCTGGGGCGACAGGCCGGCGCCGGGCCCGCCGTGCAGGAACAGCACCGGGATGCCGTTGGGGTTGCCGACTTCTTCCCAGTAGATCGAGTGCAGCTCATCGACGGCGAGCATGCCGTGGCGGAGGGGCTGGATCGGGGGGAACAGTGACGGCGGTGTGGCGGGCATGGCGGCTCTCTCGGCAGGCTAGGTGCCGATTGTAGCGTACCGACTACCCTTTCAGAAGAAGGTGTTCAGCGCCTGGGTCACCGTATAGGCGTCGTCCACCGCCAGCAATACCTGCCACTTGTCGAAGGTGGTGCAGGGGTGGGAGATGCCGCAGCCAATTAAGTCACCGACTGCAATCTGGTCGCGGGTCTCGTCTTCCGGCAGCGTGAGGTAGGCGTGCTGGTCGTTCATTTTGACGATGGCGCAGCCGGGCGGCAGCGCAGTAGGCTGCTGCGCGTCGCTGCCGGGACGGTGCGTGAACAGCGGCACCGGCAGGTCGATGTCATAGGACGCGTCGCGCTTGCCCATGGTGAGGATGGCCAGGCCGGGCTCGGGACGCGACTGCACGGTGCTCCATACTTCCAGTGCGGGGCGCAGGCCTTCGCCATGCGCCTCGCGCGCATCTAACCTGGACAGCAGACGTTGATAGGAGCCGTGGTCGCTGGTGAGGTAGCAGCCGCTGCGCAGCACAGCGCGTACGGGGCGCGACAATCCTTCCACACAGGTGAAGCCCCGCGCAACCAGGTCGAAATAGGCCGAGCCGCCGGCCGACAGCAGGATCTCGGCGCTGCCAAACAAGCCTTCGGCATCGGCGGTCTTCACCAACTCCACCAGCCCGGCTACGAAAGCGTTCACGGCACGTACGTCGGCGTCGAAGTCGTCGCTGACCAGCAGGCCTTCATAGCCCTCTATCCCGGCAAGTTGGAGGCCGGCGGCGCCGGCGATGGCGCGGGCGACATCCAATGCTTCCTCAGGCGTGCGGCAGCCGGCGCGCTTCCCAGGCAGGCCCAGTTCGACCAGCACCGGGAGCGGGCGCGCCAGGGCGCGAACCTGCACCGCTTGCGCGAGGCGCGCGACGCCGTCGAGCGAGTCGGCCAGCACGAAGCATTCGAAATCGGGGTCGTCGTGCAGCAGCGCCAGCACGGCCTCGATGTCGGCACGCGCCACCAGCTGATTCGCCAGCAGCACGCGGCGCACGTTGAAGCGGTGCGCCACCTGGACCTGGGTGGCGCTGGCCAGCGTGATGCCCCAGGCCCCATTGGCCAGCTGGGCGCCGAACAGCTGCGGGCTCATGGTGGTTTTCCCGTGCGGCGCGAGCGTGGCGCCGTGGCGCTCGCAAAAATTCTTCATCCACACAAGGTTGTGCAGCACGGCGGATTCCTTGAGCACGGCGACCGGGAAGGAGGTGTCGCCGCGCAAGATGTTCCAGCCTTGCACGCCGATGGCGCCCTGGCGCAGGGACTCGGTGATCGGGAGGCCCTTGGTGCCGGGTGGGAGCAGTTGTTCGTCGAGGCTGGAGAGGGCGAGGCCGTCGCGGGGGAGGGTGTGCATAGGGGTTTCCGATTACACGGTATGGAATGGCGGTTTGGGTATTCTAGCGATAGTTAAACGCGTGGGTAGGGCGGCTGTTCAACCAGTTCGGAATCGCCGCAAAAAAAAAGCACCGCGGCAGCGGTGCTCTCGTGGCGCCAGGCGCAATCAATACATGTGCTGCCCGCCATTGATCGCGATATTCGCGCCGGTCACGAACGCCGCTTCATCCGACGAAAGGTAAGCGACCAGGCCGGCGACTTCTTCCGGCTTGCCCAGGCGGCCCATCGGGATTTGCGGGATGATCTTGGTTTCCAGGACTTCGCTTGGGATGTCCATGACCATCTTGGTGCCGATATAGCCCGGCGAGATGGTGTTGACGGTCACGCCCTTGCGCGCCACTTCCAGAGCAAGGGCCTTGGTGAAGCCGTGCATGCCGGCCTTGGCGGCCGAGTAGTTGGTCTGGCCGAAGGCGCCCTTCTGGCCGTTGACCGACGAGATGTTGATGATCCGGCCCCAGCCGCGCTCGACCATGCCGTCGCAGACCGGCTTGGTCATGTTGAACACGGAATCCAGATTGGTCTTCATGACCGCGTCCCAGTTCGGCTTGTCCATCTTCTTGAAGGTCATGTCACGCGTGATGCCGGCGTTGTTGACCAGCACGTCGATCGGGCCGACGTCGCGTTCGACCTGGCTCACGCATTCCTGGGCCGAGTCATAGTCGGACACGTCGCAGGCATAGGCCTTGAAATCGAAACCCTGCTCGCGCATCGTGCTCAGCCAGCTGTCCGCCTTCTTGCTGCCCGGCGAGAAGGTGGTGACCACACGGTAACCCAAGGCAGCCAGCTTGATGCAGACCGCTTCGCCCAGACCGCCCATGCCACCCGTCACTAATGCAACTCTAGCCATTGTCTTCTCCAGTTTTATTGTCAGTCACTACGTCCACACTTGCGCAAGCAGCCGTCGCCGGCTGCCAGCTCCCTTTTGAAGCAAATCAGTCGCGCTCCACCGCCAGCGCCACGCCCATGCCGCCGCCGATGCACAGGCTGGCCAGCCCGCGCTTGGCGTCACGGCGCACCATTTCGTGCAGCAGCGTGACCAGCACGCGGCAGCCGGAGGCACCAATCGGGTGGCCCAGCGCAATGGCGCCGCCGTTCACGTTGATCTTCGAGGTGTCCCAGCCCATTTCCTTGTTGACCGCAATGGCCTGGGCAGCAAAAGCTTCGTTGATTTCCATCAGGTCGACGTCTTCGTGGGTCCAGCCGGCCTTCTGCAGGCACAGACGGGTGGCCGAGACCGGGCCCATGCCCATAATCGACGGGTCCAGGCCGGCCGAGGCGTAGGCCTTGATCCGTGCCAGCGGCGCCAGGCCGAGTTCCTTGGCCTTGGAGGCGCTCATCATGATGACGGCGGCGGCGCCGTCGTTCAGGCCGGAAGCGTTGCCTGCGGTGACGGAGCCTTCCTTGTTGAAGGCCGGGCGCAAGCCCGACAGGGCTTCCAGCGTCGAGCCATGTTTTGGATATTCGTCGGTATCGAAGACGGTCGCGCCTTTTTTCGACGGGATCTCGATCGGCAGGATTTCGTCCTTGAACTTGCCTTCTTTTTGGGCAGCTTCAGCCTTGAGCTGGGACTGCAGCGCGAACTCGTCCTGCTCGGCGCGCGAGACGTCGTACTTGCGTGCGACGTTCTCGGCGGTCACGCCCATGTGGTATTGGTTGTAGACATCCCACAGGCCGTCGACGATCATGGTGTCGACCAGCTTGGCGTCGCCCATGCGGAAGCCGTCGCGCGAGCCGTTGAGCACGTGCGGCGAGGCGCTCATGTTTTCCTGGCCGCCGGCAATGACGATCTGGGCGTCGCCGCTCTTGATCGCCTGAGCCGCCAGGTGGGTTGCCTTGAGGCCGCTGCCGCAGACCGCGTTGATGGTCATGCCCGGCACCATGTCGGGCAGCCCGGACTTGATCACGGCCTGGCGCGCCGGGTTCTGGCCAGCGCCGGCGGTGAGTACCTGGCCCATGATGACCTCGCTGACCGAGGCCGGATCGATGCCGGTCTTGGCCAGCAATTGGCGAATCACCTGCGCGCCGAGCTCGGTCGCAGGGATCTTGGCCAGTGAACCGCCGAATTTACCGACCGCGGTGCGGCCGGCGGCCACGATGACGACATCTTCCATGTTGATCTCCCTAGTCCCGGTCTGGCCGGGGATTTGTTGAGACTGCAGGTTGCGAAACCATGCATCTTAAGGTGCGAGTTATATCCACGTGTGAGGAAAATCAATCTTATCAGCTAATCCACAGATTACAACCGCCTGTTGCGAGAGCCCTAGTGGTGTTGTCAGGTGATATTTGAACAGCTGCGACAAGGTTCGTTTCCTACCGGAATGATCTGTACGCAACTCTCCTTTTGGTCAAATTTCACAGTAGAATGCACGAGCGCAACGCCAACCAGACTGCTTTATGACGAAAACCCCAACCTCGCTGCCCATCGAAATCAAGATCTCCACGGTCGTCGCCATTTCGACGATCCTGCATTCGGCCGATCCGGCCACGATCGATGGCGCGCTGCACCAGATGACCGGCGGGGTCTCGGACTTCTTCGAAGACGAGTTCGCGGTGATCGACGTCGCCGCCATTGCGCATGAATCGCCGGTTATCGACTGGCCGGCCCTGGTGGCGCTGCTGAAGAAATACCGGCTCAACGCGGTTGCCGTACGCGGCGCCGCGCCTGGCATGGAAGACGCGATCCGTGCCCATGGCCTGTCGCTGGACGACGGCTCGAGTGGCGTGCGTGCGCCGGAAACGCTGCCGGTTCCGGTGGCTGCGCCTGTGCCGGCTCCCGTGGTGGAAACCGCTGCAACGCTTGCCCCGGCGCCGGCCGAACCGGCGCCAAGCGCGCTGCCGCCCCCGCTGCCCGTGTCGGCCATGATCATCGATACCCCGGTGCGTGCCGGCCAGCGCGTGTATGCGCGCGGCAGCGACCTGATCATTACCGCCGTTGTCAACAATGGTGCGGAAATCATTGCTGACGGCAGCATCCATGTGTATGCCCCATTGAATGGCCGGGCTCTTGCGGGCGCATCCGGCAACCCGGAGGCGCGCATCTTCGCTTTGTCGATGCAGCCGGAACTGGTGTCGATCGCGGGCGTGTACCGCACCTTCGACGACGGTTTCCCCAACGACCTGACGCGCCAGCCGGCACAAATCCGGCTGGTCGGCGACCGGCTCGATATATCATCGCTGGCTCCGGCGTCAGCGCGCGCGTAACCCTTGGCCTAGATACTGCTAGATACTGAAAAGGATTTTTTGTGGCACGAATTATTGTTGTGACGTCCGGCAAGGGCGGTGTGGGCAAAACCACCTCGAGCGCGAGCTTCTCCAGCGGCCTGGCCCTGCGCGGTCACAAGACCGTGGTCATCGACTTCGACGTCGGCCTGCGTAACCTCGACCTGATCATGGGCTGCGAACGCCGTGTGGTCTACGACCTGATTAACGTCATCAACGGCGAAGCGACCCTGAACCAGGCGCTGATCAAGGACAAGCACACCGACAACCTGTTCATCCTGCCGGCGTCGCAGACGCGCGACAAGGATGCGCTGGGTGAAGAAGGCGTGGAACGCGTGCTGAACGACCTGGTGCAAATGGGTTTCGAGTTCATCATCTGCGATTCGCCGGCCGGCATCGAGCACGGCGCCCTGATGGCCCTGACCTTCGCCGACGAAGCGATCATCGTCACCAACCCGGAAGTATCGTCGGTGCGCGATTCGGACCGCATCCTCGGCATCATCCAGGCCAAGTCGCGTCGCGCCCAAAGCGGCTCGGAGCCGGTCAAGGAACACCTCCTGATCACCCGCTACTCGCCGAAGCGCGTGGAAGCCGACGAAATGCTGTCCTACCAGGACGTGCAGGAAATCCTGCGCATCCCGCTGATCGGCATCATCCCGGAATCGGAATCGGTACTGCACGCCTCGAACCAGGGCAACCCGGCGATCCACTTCAAGGGCACTGACGTGGCCGACGCCTACGAGGACGTGATTGCCCGCTTCCTGGGCGAAGACCGTCCGCTGCGTTTCACCAGCTACGAAAAGCCGGGCCTGTTCCAGCGCATCTTTGGAGCCAAGTGATATGCCACTGCTCAATTTCCTGTTCCCGGAGAAAAAGAAGAGCGCCACCGCTGCCAAGGAACGCCTGCAGATCATCATCGCGCGCGAGCGCACCAACCGCGCCGGCCCCGACTTCCTGCCGGCGCTGCACCGCGAGCTGATCGAGGTCATTTCGAAATACACCAAGGTCAATGCGGACGACATCAAGATCTCGCTCGACCGCCAGGGCAACCTGGAAGTGCTCGATGTGAATGTGGTGTTGCCGGACGCTTGATTACCTCTTGCTCTAGATAAACAAATGCCCGCTTATGCGGGCATTTGTTTATTTGGGGAAGCTTGTGGCTGCGGTATGAACTTGAATCCCGGCCTTCGCCGGGATGAGGGTTTTAAGTCTAAATGATGTAAATACGTCCGTTGGATTGCTATTTAAAAACCGTCGTACCGGCGAAGGCCGGTAACCAATTTTGTATGCGTCCCACCGCCCTATATCGGCGCTACCGTACTCCCCGTATCAACCACATTCAAGGTCTCCAGCTCCCGCGCCACCTTGGCGCAAGCCTCCACATGCTGGTTGCCCATCTTGCGAAACAGCGCGAACCCGATCGCCGCCGACGCCACCTGCCCCGCGATCGGCACCACCTTGGCCACCGTCTTGGCCGCGATCCGGATGCCGGCGCGCTGGAACAGCGCCAGCACCAGCTTGCGCGTTACCAATTTACCCACCAGCATGCCACCGACCGAAGCCGCTGCCCGGTAGATCAGCACTTGCCGTTGGGGGTTCAGGCGCTCGATCTGCTTCTGGCTGAGCCCGAACTCCTTGTTTACTTCTTCGACCAGGACCGCGAAGGTGGTCAGGTCCGACAGGATATCCACACCCGGCAGAGGGATGGCGGCCACGCCGGCCGAGACCATCGCGCGCTTGCGCACCATCTCGCGGCAGCGCTCGCGCGCAAGTTCTATGCCGATGCCGCTGACCGGCACCAGCGGCGACTCTGCCGCCACGATGTTCTCATTTTTGCGTCGAAACAACATATAGCCTCCCATTGTCTGTTTGGCAAAGTGTAACGCGGAGCCTGCTATCCCCTTAACACAACAGAACAAAGGTTCCAAATGTAAATTCCTAGTTTTCCTGAGCACTATTTTGTAAAAGTCTGATATATTCGGTTTAACTCTTGTAGGAGACTTCCTACAAGGGCAACCTTACCAGTAGATGACCTATGAAGATTGCGATTCTGGAACAAGACCGTGCTCAGGGCGAGCTGATTTGCCAGGTGCTGACCGCTGCCGGCCATAGCTGTCAGGCTTTCGACAGCGCCCGGGAATGCTTGGCCCAGTTACGCAAGGAAACGGCGGACATGCTGGTCATGGACTGGAACGTGCCGGACATGGAAGGCGCCGAAATGCTGCGCCGCGCCAAGGAAAAGATGGCCTCGAATGCCCCGACCATTTTTCTGGTCGGTAACAATGCCGAGGACGACATCATCGCGGGCGTGACCGCCGGCGCCGACGACTACCTGGTCAAGCCGTTGCGCCGCGGCGAGCTGGTGGCACGCGTCTCGGCCCTGCTGCGCCGCGCCTACCCGTCGCAAAACAGCGCGGAACAGCTGCAGTTCGGCCCCTACATCTTCGAAACCCGCCCGGGCCGCCTGATCAAGGATGGCTCGGTGGTCGACGTCACCCAGAAAGAATTCTCGCTGGCGCTGCTGTTCTTCCGCAACATCGGCCGCCCACTGTCGCGCGCCTACATACATGAATCGGTCTGGGTCCGCGATACCGACCTGCCTTCGCGCACCATGGACACCCATGTCTCGCGCGTGCGCAACAAGCTGAGCCTGCGTCCGGAAAACGGTTTCCGTCTGGTGCCGGTGTACAGCTACGGCTACCGCCTGGAAAAACTGGGCGCCTGAGCATCCTCACGGCCTCGCCAAGGGGCCGCTGAAACCCTTCTCGCACAAGGGTATAATGGGCGCATACCGTCCACCCCGCCCCACCATGCAACTGCTTGCCGTTGGCCTGAACCACACGACCGCACCGGTCTCGCTTCGCGAGCAGCTGGCGCTCGGGCCTGAGCAGCTCGGCGGCGCGGTGCAGGCGGCGCGCGGCTGGTTCGCGCGCCAGGGCGGGAGCAGCGGCGCCAGCAACGAAGCGGCCATCCTCTCGACCTGCAACCGCACCGAGATGTACGCGGCCTGCGATGCGCCCAATCCGCTCGACGCCTCGGGCCAGTTCCTGGCCCACTACCACGCCCTGAATTTTGCCGAGCTGCGCCCCCACCTGTACATGCTGCCGCACGACAGCGCGGTGCGCCACGCCTTCCGGGTCGCCTCCGGGCTCGATTCGATGGTGCTGGGCGAGCCGCAGATCCTCGGCCAGATGAAGGACGCCGTGCGCACCGCCGACGCAGCGGGCGGCTTGGGCACCTACCTTCACCAGCTGTTCCAGCGCAGCTTCGCGGTGGCCAAGGAAGTGCGCAGCACCACCGAGATCGGCGCCCACAGCGTCTCCATGGCGGCCGCCGCGGTTCGTTTATCGCAGCGCATCTTCGACAGCATCGCCGACCAGCACGTGCTGTTCATCGGCGCCGGCGAAATGATCGAACTGTGCGCCGCCCACTTCGCCGCGCAAAACCCGAAATCGGTCACCATCGCCAACCGCTCGTTGTCCCGCGGGCAGGCGCTGGCCACCCGCTACAACGGCGAGGCGATCCTGCTGGCCGACCTGCCCGAGCGCCTGCACCAGTTCGACATCGTCATCTCGTGCACGGCGTCCACGCTGCCGCTGCTGGGCCTTGGCATGGTGGAGCGCGCGATCAAGGCGCGCCGCCACCGTCCGGTCTTCATGGCCGACCTGGCGGTGCCGCGCGATATCGAACCCGAAGTCGCGCGCCTCGACGACGTGTTCCTCTACACCGTCGACGACCTTGCGCAGGTGGTGCAAACCGGGCTGGAAAGCCGCCAGGCCGCCGTGTCGCAGGCCGAAGCCATCATCGAGACCCGGGTCCAGTCCTTCATGCACTGGGTCGGCGACCGCGCCGTGGTGCCGGTGATCCGCGACCTGCACGAGTCGAGCGAGGCGCTGCGCCTGGCCGAACTCGAACGCGCACGTAAACTGCTCGCGCGCGGCGAAGACCCGGAGGCCGTGTTAGAGGCGCTGTCGAAGGGTCTCACCGCCAAGTTCCTGCACGGCCCGCAGCAGGCGCTGCACCATGCCCAGGGCGACGAGCGCGCCCGCCTGGCAACCCTGCTGCCGCAGCTGTTCCGCGGCCGCCGTTAGCGGCCCTCCCCCTTCCTCGTGCGTCTTTTCAAGACGCGCGCCGGCCGCATTGCGGCTTTTCGAATCGATCCGACTTTACCGAGTATTCCCATGAAACCATCCATGCTGGCCAAGCTGGAGCAACTGGCCAACCGATTCGTCGAACTCGACGAGCTCCTGATGTGCGAAGGCGCCACCACCAACATGGACAGCTACCGCAAGCTCACCCGCGAGCGCGCCGAGCTCGCGCCGCTGGTCGAGCTGTTCCACCAGTATGGCGCCGCCCAGGGCGACATGGCCGCCGCCCAGGAGATGGCGCAGGACCCGGAGATGAAGGAGTTCGCGCAGGACGAAATCGAAGCGGCCAAGGCGCGCCTGGCCGCGCTGGAGCTCGACCTGCAGAAAATGCTGTTGCCGAAGGACGTCAACGACGAGCGCAATATCTTCCTCGAGATCCGCGCCGGCACCGGCGGCGACGAGTCGGCGCTGTTTGCCGGCGACCTGCTGCGCATGTACACCCGCTTCGCGGAGCGTAACCGCTGGCAGGTCGAAGTGGTGTCGGAGTCGAGCTCGGACCTGGGCGGCTACCGCGAAGTCATCGTGCGCATCATCGGCAATGGCGTGTATTCGAAGCTCAAGTTCGAATCGGGCGGCCACCGCGTGCAGCGCGTGCCGGCCACCGAGACGCAAGGCCGCATCCACACCTCGGCCTGCACCGTGGCCGTCATGCCGGAAGCCGACGAGGTGGAGGACGTGAACATCAACCCGGCCGACCTGCGCATCGATACCTATCGCGCGTCCGGCGCCGGCGGACAGCACATCAACAAGACCGATTCGGCGGTGCGCCTGACCCACCTGCCGACCGGCATCGTGGTGGAATGCCAGGACGACCGCAGCCAGCACAAGAACAAGGCGCAGGCGCTGAAGGTGCTGGCCGCGCGCATCAAGGACGTGCAGCTGCGCGAGCAGCAGTCGAAAGAAGCGGCCACCCGCAAGAGCCTGATCGGCTCGGGCGACCGCAGCGAGCGGATCCGCACCTACAACTTCCCGCAGGGGCGACTGACCGACCACCGTATCAACCTGACCTTGTACAAGCTGGACTTCATCATGGACGGCGACCTGGCTGATCTCACCAATGCGCTGGCGGCGGAGCACCAGGCGGAATTGCTGGCGGCGCTCGGCGACTGATTTGTGGGTGGGCGGTCTCCCGCCCGCGCGTTCAACCTGCTCATGATCAACCACGTATGTCTGTTCATATGGAATTTGAACGCCTGGGCGGAATCTGCCCACCCTACGGGCCAACAATTTGAGCCGCACCGCGCCTTCGTGCGAGAATGCCCCGTCCGAACCACGCCCCTAAGAAAACCATGATGCTGCCCACCACCCGCCAGATCCTGTTCGCCATCTCCTCGATATGCTTCGCGCTAATCGCCGTGGCCCTCTATCTCCAGCACATCCAGCAGATGCTGCCTTGCCCGCTGTGCGTGATCCAGCGTTACATGTTCCTGGCGATCGGCGTGGCCACCCTGGTGTCGGCCATCAGCGGCAAGGTCCGCGAAGGCACGATCCTGGCCCTCATGGCGGCGCTTGGCGGCCTGTACGCGGTCGGCAAGCACCTGTACGTGATCGCCAATCCGGGCTTCAGCTGCGGCATCGACCCGATGGAGACCTTCCTCAACAAGATCCCGACCGCCGAATACCTGCCGTGGCTGTTCCGCGCGGACGGCCTGTGCTCGGGCGCCACCGATGCGGTGATGGGCCTGGCGATCCCGCAATGGTCGGCGATCTGGTTCGTGGCCCTCACGGTACTGCTGGTCTTCGTCCTGGTGCGCAAGGCACGCTGATGATCGAGGCCGGGGCAAGGCTCCAGCAGCTGCAACAAACGCTGCCGCTGGACCCGCTGGAAAACCGCATCCTGCTGTGCCATGCGCTCGGCCTGGCGCGCATCCAGTTGATCACGCAGTCCGAACGCGCGCTCACGCTTGACGAAGCGGCACGGCTGGCCGCGCTGGTGCAGCGCCGCCTGGAGGGCGAGCCGATCGCCTATATCGTCGGCAGCCGCGAATTCTTCGGGCTGCCGTTCCGGGTCGCCCCCGGCGTGCTGATTCCCCGCCCCGACACCGAACTGATCGTCGAACTGGCGCTCGAACGCCTGCCGCCGCAAGGCCGGCTGCTCGACATGGGTACCGGCAGCGGCGCGATTGCCGTGGCCTGCGCCCACAGCCGACGCGATGCAGCCGTCACCGCGCTCGACCTCAGCGAAGAAGCCTTGGGCATTGCGCGCGACAACGCCGCCGTCAACGGCGCCACGGTGCGCTTCCTGCGCAGCGACTGGTTTGCCGCCGTCCAGGGCGAGCAATTTGAACTCATCGCGTCGAATCCTCCTTATATCGCTGCTGGCGACGAACACCTGGCGCAGGGCGACCTGCGCTTCGAGCCCGTCGGCGCGCTGACCGACGGCTTCGATGGACTGTCGGCGCTGCGCACCATCATCGATGGCGCCCCCGGCCACCTGGTGGCGGGCGGCTGGCTGCTGCTCGAACATGGCTACGACCAGGCCGAAGCAGTGCGCGCGCTGCTCACCGCAAGCGGCTTCCTCGACGTGCAAAGCCGGCGCGACTTGTCCGGCATCGAACGCGTCAGCGGCGGCCGCCTGCCCTAGCCCGCGCGGCACCAAGCGCGGTCTTGTTACAATGACCATTCCTTGACCGTCGGCCCATCGCGCGGACACCGCATGCGCATCTTCCTCGCTTCGTTTTTCCTGCTGATTCCCCTCGCCTGCGGCGCCGCCGACACGACGGCCGACGAGGCGCGCCGGCTGTTCGAACGCGAATGGCAATACCAGCTGCGCCAGCAGCCCGAATATTCCACCGGCATCGGCGAGCACCGCCACAACGCGCAGCTATCCGACACCTCGCTGGCCGCGCGCGCCGCCGCCCTCGAGCACACGCGCCAGGTGCTGGACGAAGCCCGAAAGCTGGACCGCGCCCAGCTCGACGCCCAGGACCAGCTCTCCTACGACCTGTTCATCGCCGCGCGCGAGCGCACCTTGGCGGCGGCCGCCTTCACGGCCTTCGACCCGCAGCCGATCAGCGGCTGGGACGGCCTGCACCTGCGCCTACCGCGCCTGGTCGCGCAGATGCCCTTCGCCACCGAAGCAGACTACCGCGCCTACCTGGCGCGCATGAAGGCCTTGCCGGCCCACGTCGACGGCCTGGTCGAGCAGCTGCGCGCCGGCATGCGCGCCGGCTGGACCGTGCCGAAGCCGGCGATCGCGCCGGTGCCCGACGCGCTGCGCCTGCTGCGCGAAAACATCGCCACGGGTCCCTTGAACGCGCCTTTCGGCCGCATCCCGGCGTCGATCGAACCCGAGACGCGCGAAGAACTGGTCGACCGCAGCATCACCGTGCTGGCCAATGCCGCCGTCGCCTTGCACAGGCTGGAAGACTTCCTGCGCAGCGACTACCTGCCCGCCGCGCGCGACACCATCGGCGCATCGAACCTGCCCGGAGGCGCGGCCTGGTATGCCTTCCTGCTGCGCAGCGCCACCACCACCGGCTTGGGCCCGGCCGATGTGCACGCCATCGGCCTGCGCGAAGTGGCGCGCATCCGCGCTCAGATGGCGGGTCTCGTGCCGCGCACCGGCTTTCGTGGCAGCCTCCCGCAATTCCTGGTCTTCGCGCGCACCGACCCGCGCCTGTTCTTCAGCGAGCCCGAAGCGCTGCTGGGGCGCTACCGCAAGGCCCTGGCGCGTGCGCAGGCGAAGCTGCCAAAGGTAGTGACCACGGTTCCGGACGCCCGCATCGCCGTCAAGCCGATGATCCAGGACGGCACCTGGCAGCCGGTCGCGTATTACGAAGCCGGCAGCGAGGCGCGCACCGCGGCGCTGGTGGTGAACATCACGCAGCTGGGCGCGCGCCCGATGTGGCAGGTCGACAGCGTGGCACTGCACGAAGCGGTGCCCGGCCACCACCTGCAGGTGGCGCGTGCCCAGGCACTCGCGCTGCCGGACTTCCGCCGCTACGGCTGGATCGACGCCTTCGGCGAAGGCTGGGCCACCTATGCCGAAGGTCTGGGGCCGCAGCTCGGCTTCTTCGAGGATCCGTTCTCGCGCTTCGGCCAGCTCAACGAGGAGATGCTGCGCGCCGCGCGGCTGGTGCTGGATACCGGCATCCATGCGATGGGCTGGTCGCGCCGCCAGGCGATCGACTACCTCAATGCCCATACGGCCAACCCGCCGGCGGACAACGAAGCGGAAGTGGACCGCTACATCGCCCAGCCGGCCCAGGCCCTCGGCTACAAGATCGGCCAGTTGCGCATCGCGGCCCTGCGTGAGCGCGCCCGCGCCGTCCTCGGCGCGCGCTTCGACCTGCGCCGCTTCCACGATGCGGTGCTGGGCAACGGCGCCCTGCCGCTCGACGTGCTCCAGCGCCAGGTCGAAGGCTGGATCCTGGCCGAAAAAGCGGCCGCCAAAAAGAGCGCTGCGGTGCCAAGGCCGCGGGCAAACCCGGCCGCCGCGGCGGGGACCCGGCGGGAATGAGGTGGTGCCGGGCGCGCTCGCCGTTTTTCGGTTAATCTCTGCTCCAATCCGCATTGGCAGTATAAGAAAGGAAACACCCGTGTCGACCCAATTACAACGCCGCCTGGCCCTGCTCGACGACGACGACCACCGCGCCCTGCTCGGCCAGGGCCTGCGTGGCATCGAGCGCGAGACCCTGCGCGTCGACCGCCACGGCTACCTGGCGCGCACCCCGCACCCGGCGCAACTTGGTTCGGCACTGACACATCCGCTCATCACCACCGATTACGCCGAAGCGCTGCTCGAGTTCATCACCCCGGCCGAGCATGACATCTCGGTGGCCCTGAATCGCCTCGACGCCATCCACCGCTTCGCCCACGCGCGCATGGACGGCGACATGCTGTGGAGCGTGTCGATGCCGGGCGAATTGCCGTCGGAAGAAGAGATCGAGATCGCCTGGTACGGCAAGTCGAACCTGGGCATGCTCAAGCACGTGTACCGGCGCGGCCTGGCGCTGCGCTACGGGAAGGCGATGCAGTGCATCGCGGGCATCCACTACAACTACTCGCTGCCCGAAAAGCTGTGGCAGCTGGTGGCCGCCAGCGAAGGCATCGTTGAGGAGCGCCGCAACGCGCTGCGTGACTTCCAGTCCGAGAGCTATATCGCGGCCATCCGCAACTTCCGCCGCTACAGCTGGCTGCTGATGTATCTGTTCGGCGCCACCCCGGCGCTCACCACCAGCTTCCTGCGCGGCCGCCCGCACAATCTCGAGACGCTGTCCGACGATACCCTGTACCTGCCTTACGCGACCAGCCTGCGCATGAGCGACCTGGGCTACCAGAACGATGCGCAAAGCGGCCTGCGTCCGCACGAGAATAGCCTGGAGAGCTATGTCACCAGCCTGATGTCCGCGGTGAACACGCCGTATGAGCCCTACGGGGCGATCGGCACCAAGAAGGACGGCGAGTGGATCCAGCTGTCCACCAACGTGCTGCAGATCGAGAACGAGTACTACTCGACGATCCGCCCGAAGCGCGTGATCCGTACCGGCGAGCGTCCGGTGCAGGCGCTGTGCAACCGCGGCGTACAGTACATCGAAGTGCGCTGCCTCGACGTCGATCCGTTCGAGCCCGTCGGCATCAGCCTGGAGACCGGCCGCTTCCTCGACGCCTTCCTGCTGTTCTGCGCGTTTGAAGAAAGCCCCCTGATCAGCGCCCACGAAGGCCAGGTCCATGCGCGCAACTTCGCGCGCACCGTCAAGGAAGGGCGCGACCCGGCCTTGATGCTCACCCGCGACGGCGTTGACGTGCCGTTGAAGGAATGGGCGCTGGAACTGATCGAGCGCATCCGCCCGGTGGCCCAGCTGCTGGACGAAGGGCATAACGAGGACGGCGTGCATGCGAGTTCGCTCGGCCGGCAACAGGCCAAGATCGAGAACCCGGCGCTCACGCCTTCGGCGCGCGTACTGGAAGAAATTCGCGCGCTCGGCTCGGCCAGCGCATTCGGCCTGCGCCAGAGCGAGCTGCACGCGGCAAGCTTCCGCGACAGTCCCCTGATGCCGGCCGAAGAAGCGCTGTTCGAAGAGATGGTCGCCATCTCGATCGCCGAGCAGGCGACCATCGAGGCGGCCGACAGCGGCAGCTTCGACGACTTCGTGGCGGCCTATAACAGCAGCACCTTGTGCGGCAACCAGTAAGCCGCAAGTAGGCAACAACTCGCCGCGGGAATGCCTTGCTCACCTTTTACAACGAACACCATGCCCAGCACGAAGGCGGCGCGCCTGCGCCCTGGCAGGAGCGGGTCGGCCCCGGCGGAGTTGATGCGCTCGGCCTGACGCTGGCGGAGTTCGAACGGCGCGGCCTGGGACGCATCGTCACGCCGCACGGCGTGCCACTGGTCTCGCTCGAGCGCGTGCACACGCCGCGCTACCTGCATTTCCTGCGCACGGCATGGAGCGAATGGACCGCACGCGACCCGGGCAATGCGGGGCGCGCACTGCTGCCGGCGCTTTGGCCCGTACGCGGCATGCGCGAGTGCAGCGACGCCGTGGAGCCTGATGATTTTCTCGCGCGCGCCGGCCTGTATGCGGCCGACAGCCATACCCCACTGGGCGCCGGCTCCTGGACTGCGGCCAAGACCGGCGCCGACTGCGCCGTCAATGCGGCCCACGCGCTGCGCATGGGTGAGCGCGGCACCCTTGCATTGACCTGCCCACCCGGGCGCCATGCGGGCGCCGACTGGTTCGGCGGCGGCTGCTTCCTGAACAATGCCGCGCTTGCGGCCCAGCACCTGCTGGACGACGGCTCGCAGCGCGTGGCCATCCTCGACATCGGCCGCCACCACGGCCACGGCACCCAGCACATCTTTTATGAGCGGGCGGATGCCTTGTTCGTGTCGATCCATCTCGACCCGTGCGGCGCCTACCCGTTCTACCTCGGGCATGCCGGCGAACAGGGCGCCGGCGCAGGACTTGGCTGCACCATGAATTTGCCGCTGGCCCCAGGCAGCAGCAGCGCGCAGTGGTTCGCCGCGCTGGAGACGGCCTGCCTCAAGCTGGCGATGTTCCGGCCGGACGCGCTGGTGGTATCGCTCGGCGGCGAGATCGGGTCCGACTTCGGCCTGCAGGGCGGCGACTTCCTGCGCATCGGCGAGCGCGTCGCGCATCTCGGCCTGCCCACCACGTTTATCTTCGAGGGCGGCAGCACCGCACCGGACCCTGGCGCCAACCTGGGCACCAACACCGTGAACATCCTCGAAGGCTTCGAAACCGCCGCCTGAGCGCTCGCGCCAAGCGGCACAACACCACACCATCATGATCGACTGGCAGTTCTCCCCTTTCAACGACCTCAGCCCCGCCGACCTGTACGAGGTGCTGGCCCAGCGCCAGAACGTGTTCATCCTCGAACAAACCTGCCTGTATCCCGACATCGACGGCCTCGACCCGCTGGCCCACCACCTGCTCGGCTGGCGCACGGTCGACGGCAAGCGCCAGCTGGCGGCCTACCTGCGCGTGCTTGGCCCCGGCGTGAAATACGCGGAGATGTCGCTCGGCCGGGTGATTACCACCCAGGCCGCGCGCGGCAGCGGCGCCGGACGCGCGCTCCTGGTGCGCGGCATCGAATGCGCCGAAGCCCTGTACCCGGGCCACCGCATCCGCATCGGCGCGCAGCAATACCTCGAAAAGTTCTACCAGGGCTTCGGCTTCGAGACCGTCTCCGCCCCCTATGACGAAGACGGCATCATGCACGTCGACATGCTGCGCTGAACTGCGGCTAGGCCGCCGGCACGGGGTCGAGCCGCAGCTGTACGCAATCCTCTAGGTTGCAGGCGCGGGCCAGGATCTGGCCCGCGTCGTTGATGTCGCGTGCCGAAGTCAGCAGCCAGCCAGCCGGCATCGATGCCAGCAGGTTCAGGTCGGTCATGGTGCCGCCTGCATAATAGAACGCGCGCGTCTGGACGCCCTCCGGCGTGTCGGCGTCGGACTCGCCCACGATGACGCCCAAGTTGTTGATGCCGTTGGCGCTGCCGTGCACGCCACCCAGGGTGCCGAGGTCGCGCATGCTGCCGCCTGCATACAGGAAGGGGTGGAGCGGCTGTTCGCCGAACTCGTCCTCTTCGGGAATCGACGAATAGCCGACCACCTGTCCGGCGTCGTTGATGTCAAGGGCGCTGCTGCTCCTGCCTCCCAGCGTGCCGAGCTCGCGCATCGACTTGTCCTTGTAGATGAAGGCGCGCACCACCGGGTTGACGAATGGACCTTCGGCGGTAGCGGCGGTGCCGGCCACCTGGCCGCTGCGGTTGATGGCCGACACCTCGCTCCAGTCGCCGCCGAAGCTCGGGATCATGCGCATCACGCCGTTGGCCAGCACGAAGCCGCGCGTGCGCTCGCCGCCGAGCCAGAAGCCACGGCCCGCGACCACCCCGGCATCGTTGATGGCGACCGCGAAGCCCACGTCCCACAGGCCACGGCGCGCGACGTTGCGCAGGCCGCCAGGCGCGAAGGTATAGGCATCGCCTTCCCAGGCGCCGGCCAGCTGGCCGCGGTTGTTCAGGCCCATGGCGAGCGAACCCGGCGCCACCGCTGCATAGTCGCCCAGGGTGCTGCCGTTCCACAGCGCCGCGCTGCCGTTATAGCCTGCCACATGGCCGCTGGCGTTGATCGCCATCGCGCTAAAGCCGGCCGGCAGGAAGCTTGGGGTGTACTGCGGCAGCGCCTGGGCCGAAGCCAGTGGCGCCGCCAGCAGCGGGGCGGCGGCGATCCACAGCGTGCGGCGCCGCGCACGCCACAGCAGCAGCACCAGGCCGCCGGCCAGCATCGCCCAGCCGCCCGGTTCGGGCACGGCCGATATCAGGTCGAGCCGCACTGCGCGGCATTCGGCCAGCCCGTCGTTGCAGGCCTGGGCCAGGATCTGGCCCGCATCGTTGACGTCGATGGCGGTCCGCAAGGTCCAGCCGTCTTCCAGCGCCACCAGCCCATTCAGGTCGGCCATGCCGCCGCTGCCGTAGACGAAGGCATGGTAGTCGAAGCCATCGAGGCCGCCGATGTCGGACAGGCCGACCACCATCCCGCCATTGTTGATGCCGTTGGCGCGGCCGGTGCTGCCGCCGAGCGAGCCGAGGTCGATCATTCCGGCGCCGCCAGGGGCAAACAGGAAGGGCCGCTCGCTGGCGCCATCGGCGGTGTCGGACCAGCCGGCCACGAAGCCGGCATCGTTGATGTCGTTCGCTTCGCTGTTGCGCCCGCCGAGCGTGCCAAGGTCAAACAGCACGCCGCCGCGGAACACGGCGGCGTGGCGCTCGGGATCCCACCACTGTTCGTTCGACAAGCTGGCGAACCCGGCCAGCTGCCCGCCGGCATTGATGGCCGTGGCAAAACCGAGGCCGCCGCCGAAATGGCCCATGTCCGTGAAGGCGCCGCCGGCGTAGAGGAAGCCCTGGTGCGCGCCAAAGCTCTGGCGCGCGACGCCCGAGACCTGCCCGGCATCGTTGATGCCGGTCGCCCAGCTGCCTCCCGTACTCATCGGCAGCGCGAAGGTGGTGACGCTGCCCCCGGCAAACACGAAACCGCCTGTACCGAAGCGCCCGGCTACCGCTCCGAGGCTGTTGATGGCATAGCCTTCGCTGCCGGGTAGCAGCGAGGCGAGATAGGTGGTCGAGGCGGGCGACCAGATGGCGGCGCCGCCGCCGGCCGTGCCGACGACCTGTCCATCGCGGTTCAGGGCCGCGGCATCGAAGTCGCCCGGCAGAAAGGTCAGCGCGTAGACGGGGTCGGCCAGCGCCGCGGCCGGCAACGCCAGCAGGGGCAGCAACAATAATGCTGAGAAACGTTTGCTGAGAGACATGGGGAGATCCTTGGTGTATTAGCAGAATCTCAACCATCTCCTATGCACGCCGGGCGCACCCTGCGCCAGCTCAGCGGAGCGCTTGAGCGTTTACCCGGATCACCGGCGCCGGTTTGTGGCAAGCCGGCCCGCCGTGCAGACGGCCACGGCGGCCAGCAGCAGCCAGGCATCGGCGTCGGCAGGGGGCGGGCTGGCGGCGGCCACGCAGGCGCGCGCGGGCATGGAGGCCATGCAGCCGTGCACGCAAACGCGAGGGGACATGTCGTCGGCGCCGCACACGCGGCAAACGGACAAAAGCAGGAGGAACAGGAAGGAGAAGCGCATGGCGGCCGCTTGCAGTCATCGGGACCTGCAGCTTCCGGCATTCAGCCGGCGTGCCATCTGCGCCAGCTCAGGCGTGCGCGTAAAAAAAAACCGGGGCAGCGCCCCGGTTTCGTGTTTAGTTCACGCTCTTCAATACAAGCTCGAATACCAGGCCCGAATTCGGCGGTACGCGGCCGCTGCCGGTGGCGCCATAGCCCAGACTGGCCGGGACCAGGACGGTGCGCTTGCCGCCGACCTTCATGCCGAGCACGCCCTGCTGGAAGCCCTGGATGGTGTTGGTCGAGCCGATCGTGAAGGTATACGGGCCCGATTCCAGGCGGGTGCCCTTGAAGTCCGCGGCCGAGGCGTTGTACAGCCACAGGGTGTAATCCACCGTGACGCTCTTGCCGGTGACGGCTTCGGCGCCGGTGCCGACGGTATTGTCGGTCTTGGTCAGCGTGGCCGGGCTGCTGACGGCGACGCTGTCGGAGGAATCGCTGCCGCCACCGCAGGCGGTCAGGCTCAGCATGGCAACGAAGGCAGCGATCAGGGGGAACTTCAGCTTCATGGGACAGTCCTTGCGAGTGGGTGCGAAAAGTTTATACGACGAAACACCGCACCTTACCTCAGCCATGTGAAGGCGTCTATCCCAGGACTGTCCGGCTTTTGTATTTTTTTGTAAATCAGATCTCGACCTGGGTGCCGAGCTCGATCACGCGGTTGGGCGGGATCTGGTAGTAGTCGGCCGCCGCACGGGCATTACGCGACATCATCACGTACAGGTGCTCGCGCCACGGCGCCATGCCGCCGCCCGGCGCCGAGATCACGGTCTGGCGCGCGATGAAGAACGAGGTTTCCATCATCTCGAACACCAGTCCCAGGCCGCCGCAGCGGCGCAGAACGTAGGGGATGTCCGGCTCGTCCTTGAAGCCGTAGCGCACATTCAGCTGGAAGCAGTTGTGGCCGAGCTTGACGATGTCCACCTGCTCGTCCACCGGCACCCATGGTTCTTCGATGATATGAACCGTGAGGAAGACGACGCGCTCGTGCAGCACCTTGTTGTGCGACAGGTTGTGCAGCAGGGCGTGCGGCACGCCATCGCTTTCGCCGCGCAGGAACAGGGCCGTGCCCGGCACGCGGGCCGGCGGCGCCACGAACAGCGATTCCATGAAGGCTTCCAGCGGGATCGCGTGCTTTTCCAGGTTCTCGAACACCAGCTCGCGGCCGCGCTTCCAGGTCAGCATCAGGGTCAGCAGCACGGTGCCCAGCAGCAGCGGGAACCAGCCGCCGTGCAGCAACTTGAGCGTGGTCGACGAGAACAGCAGGATGTCGATCACCAGGAAGAAGCCGGTCGCGCCGAAGCAGACAACCAGCGGCAGTTTCCAGCGGTAACGCGTGACGAAGAAGGTCAGGATGGTGGTGGCCATCATGGTCGCGGTCACCGCGATGCCGTAGGCGCCGGCCAGCTCGTCCGACGAGCCGAAGCCGATCACCGCGATCAGCACCACCGCCAGCTGCACCCAGTTCACGGCCGGGATATAGATCTGGCCGATCTCGCTTTCCGAGGTGTGCAGGATGCGCATGCGCGGCAGCAGGCCAAGCGCAATGGCCTGCTTGGTCATTGAATAGGTCCCCGAAATCGTCGCCTGCGAAGCGATCACGGCCGCCATGGTCGACAGGATCACCAGCGGGATTACGCTCCACGAACCGAGCTGGTGGAAGAACGGGTTATCGACCGCATCGGGCTGCATGATCAACAAGCCACCCTGGCCGAGATAGTTCAGGGCCAGCGCAGGAAAGGCGATCGAGAACCAGGCCATGCGGATCGGCCTGCGGCCGAAATGGCCCATGTCGGCATACAGCGCCTCGGCGCCTGTCATTGCCAGCACCACCGCGCCGAGGGCGACGAAGGCCAGGAAGCGGTTCTCCAGCATGAAGCGCAGCGCGTGCCAGGGATTGAGCGCCTCCAGGATCACCGGCGCTTCCAGGATATTAATAATGCCCATCACGGCCAGCGCCAGGAACCAGACCACCATGATCGGCCCGAAGAAGCGTCCGATGCCGGCAGTGCCGTGGCGCTGCACGCTGTACAGCGCGACCAGCACCACCACTGCCAGCGGCACCACGTAATGCGCCATGCCGGGCGCGGCCACTTCCAGGCCCTCGATAGCGCCCAGCACCGAGATCGCCGGCGTGATCACGCTGTCGCCATAGAACATGGTGGCGCCGAGCACGCCGATCACCATCAATGGGAAATACCAGCGCGACGCCTTGGTGACCGAATTGGTGGCCAGCGCCATCAGCGCCATGATCCCGCCTTCGCCGCGGTTATCGGCGCGCAGTACCAGCGTGACGTATTTGAGCGAGACGACGATCGTCAGGCTCCAGAAAATCAGGGAAATGATGCCGAGGATATTGGGCGTGGTGAGCGGCAGACCATGCTCTTCATCGAAAATCGCCCGCAGCGTATAGAGGGGGCTGGTGCCGATATCGCCGTAGACGATGCCGACGGCAGCCAGCGTCAGCGCGGCGACGCTGCTTTTCTTGTTTTCAGACCTCAAGATTGCACCATGGTTCAGTGTTGGTGCGGCGCACCATAAAATAACGACAAGATAATTGCAAGAAGATTTCGTATTGCATCATACACTTCCGCAAATAGGCCCACGCCAGCAGGGATAGTGCGTTAGGGGCATAATGCCGGCTCTGCAATCCGCCTCTTCCTTCCTCATGCGTTCCGGTATCCTGTCCGCCGCCCTGGCCTTCCTGTGCTGGGGCCTGTTCCCTATTTATTTCCATGCGATCGGCGAGGTGCCGCCGATGCAGATCCTGGCGCACCGGGTGCTGTGGTCCCTGGCTTTCCTCCTGATCGTGCTGGCGCTGCGGCGCCAATGGAAGTGGCTGGCCATCGTGCGCCAGCCGCGCGTGTTCTGGAGTTTCGTCGCCTCCGCATTCCTGCTGTCTGCCAATTGGCTGGTGTACATCTGGGCCGTCAAGAACGGCCACGTCATCGAAGCCAGCCTCGGCTATTTCATCAATCCGCTGGTCAACATCATGTTCGGCTTCCTGCTGCTGAAAGAGCGCATGCGCCCGGCGCAGTGGGCCGCCATCGGGCTGGCGGCGCTCGGCGTGTGCTGGCTGACCTGGCAGTCGGGCACGGTGCCCTGGATCGCGCTGTTCCTGGCGGCCTCGTTCGGCGGCTATGGCCTGCTGCGCAAGACCGCGGCGCTGGGCGCGCTCGAAGGCCTGTCTTTTGAAACCATGGTGCTGTTCCCGTTTGCGGCCGGCTACGTCATCTGGCTGACGCTGAACGGCGCCAATGCTTTTGTCAATGCGCCGTTTGATACCACCCGCCTGCTGCTGGTTGCGGCCGGTCCGATCACGGCGATTCCGCTGCTGCTGTTTGCCAGCGGTGCGCGCAAGATCCCGCTGTCGATCCTGGGCCTGCTGCAATACCTGTCGCCGACCATCCAGTTCGTGCTCGGCGTGTGGCTGTTCCACGAAGCTTTCACCAGCGACCGGCTGGTGGGCTTCGTGATGATCTGGGCCGCGCTGGCCCTGTACGCCGGCGAAGGCCTGCTGCGCAGCCGCACTGCCCAGAAAACCTGATCCGGCACCGCGTCCGGGCACAAGAAATCCTGTGTCCGGGGCGGGTTCTGTCGTATCCTGTGCACCTTAAACAACACCAGAGTAGAGCATGGCCAATTACGTCTATACCATGAACCGCGTGGGCAAAATCGTCCCGCCAAAACGTCAAATCCTGAAAGACATTTCGCTGTCCTTCTTCCCGGGCGCCAAGATCGGCGTGCTGGGCCTGAACGGCTCGGGCAAGTCGACCCTGCTGAAGATCATGGCCGGCATCGACACCGACATCCAGGGCGAAGCGCGCCCGATGCCGGGCCTGAACATCGGCTACCTGCCGCAGGAACCGCAGCTCGATCCGGAAAAAACCGTGCGCCAGGAAGTGGAAAGCGGCCTCGGTGAAGCCTTCGAGGCGCAAGCCAAGCTGGAAGCCGTGTACGCCGCCTATGCCGAGGAAGACGCCGACTTCGATGCCCTCGCCAAGGAGCAGGAGCGCCTGGAAGCGATCATCTCGTCTTCCGACGGCGGCAATTTGAATCTGCAGCTGGAAATGGCCGCCGACGCATTGCGTCTGCCGCCATGGGAAGCCAAGATCGGCGTGCTGTCCGGCGGCGAGAAGCGTCGCGTGGCGCTGTGCAAGCTGCTGCTCTCCAAGCCCGACATGCTGCTGCTGGACGAGCCGACCAACCACCTGGACGCCGAATCGGTCGAGTGGCTGGAGCAATTCCTGCTGCGCTTCCCCGGCACCGTGGTTGGCATTACCCACGATCGCTACTTCCTCGACAATGCCGCCGAGTGGATCCTGGAACTGGACCGCGGTTCGGGCATCCCATGGAAAGGCAATTACTCGTCCTGGCTGGACCAGAAGCAGGCTCGCCTGAAGCAGGAAGAGTCGACCGAATCGGCTCGCCAGAAGGCGCTGCAGAAGGAACTCGAATGGTCGCGCCAGAATCCGAAGGCGCGCCAGGCCAAGTCGAAAGCCCGTTTGGCCCGTTTCAACGAACTGAGCGAATTCGAATACCAGAAACGCAACGAGACCCAGGAGATCTTTATCCCTGTGGCCGAGCGCCTGGGCAATGAAGTCATCGAGTTCAAGAACGTCTCGAAGGGCTTCGGCGACCGCCTGCTGCTCGACAACGTGTCCTTTACCGTGCCGCCAGGCGCGATCGTTGGCATCATCGGCCCGAACGGCGCCGGTAAGTCGACCCTGTTCAAGCTGATCGCCGGCAAAGAGACTCCGGACAGCGGCGAAGTCGCGATCGGCAAGACCGCGCGCATTTCGCTGGTCGACCAGCACCGCGACGAACTGGAAAACAGCAAGACCGTGTTCGAGGACGTTACCGGTGGCGCCGACATGCTCAGCGTCGGCCGCTTCGAAATGCCCTCGCGCGCCTACCTCGGCCGCTTTAACTTCAAGGGCTCGGATCAGCAGAAGGTCGTCGGCAATTTGTCCGGTGGTGAGCGCGGCCGCCTGCACCTGGCAAAGACCCTGCTGCAAGGCGGCAACGTCCTGCTGCTCGATGAACCGTCGAACGACCTGGACGTGGAAACCCTGCGCGCCCTGGAAGACGCCCTGCTCGAGTTCGCCGGCAGCGTGATGGTGATCTCCCACGATCGCTGGTTCCTGGACCGTATCGCGACCCACATCCTGGCCTTCGAAGGCAATTCGCAGGTCACCTTCTTCGACGGTAACTACCAGGAATACGAAGCGGACAAGAAGAAGCGCCTGGGCGAAGAAGGCGCCAAGCCGAAGCGCATCCGCTACAAGCCACTGACGACCTAAGTTGTTGTTCTATAAATAAAAGCCCGCTTTGTGGGGCTGATAAACGCCCGGCACCGCCGGGCGTTTGCTTTCCGGAATCGGAACACGGTCTGCGCAAAGTCATGTGTAATATCTTCGTTGTTGAGGCCATGTAGCGGCCTCGGATGCTGGTGGCCTTCCAGGCGCCGGTTGACGGAGCTCATGACTAATTACCGCAACAACCGCGTCCCGGGCGGGACCTTCTTCTTCACAGTGCGCCTGCTACAACGTGGAAGCACACTGCTGACAGACCATATATCCGCCTTCGGCGAAGCCATGCGCCTGGCGCGCGTGCGCAAGCCCTTCCACGTCGACGCCTGGGTAGTCTTGCCCGACCACGCGCATGCGATGTGGACCCTGCCGCCGGGCGACCACGACTGCTCGAGCCGCTGGCGCGCCGTCAAGATCGCGTTCTCCAAGGCCCTGCGCAAGTCCGCCGTCCCGGGCGCCGACGACGGCGCCATCTGGGAACGCCATTACCAGCACTACCGCGTCGGCGATGACGACGAATACGCGGCCCTGGTCGACCTTACCCATACCGACCCCGTGCGGCACGGCCATTGCCAGCACCCCGGCGACTGGCCCTGGTCCTCGCTGCACCGCTTCGTGTCTGCCGGCTATGCGATACCGGTGCCGAACATGGTGATTCCGCCCTGGGTGCACCGGCCGCAGCCGCAGAGGTTTGCACGCTTGTGAATAGCTACAACACCGTAGGGTGGGCAAGGAACTTGCCCATCTACGAAAAACAACATCGAACGACTACCCAATACAAAAAGGACCCCGCAGGGTCCTTTTTGCCATCAACCAAGCAGCTTAGAAGCTGTACTTCGCACCAATGGTAAAGACGTCGGCCTTGGCGCCGAAGTCCTTGGACTTGCCGTAGCGTTCATACTCGGCAACCAGTGCCACGTTCTGGTTCAGGTTGTACTGGGCGCCGAGCGCGCCGTAGGCTTCGGTCTTGCTGTGGTCGCGGTTCTGCGAGGAGTTGATCATGACCAGCTCGCTCTTGTTGCGTGCCGCACCCAGCTTGCCGTACACCGAGAATTGTTCGTTAACGGGCATGGTCGCCTTGGCGGCCAGGTAGATCGATTCGCCCTTGGTTTCGCCGCGCTGGTTCACGCCATTGGCGGTGTAGCTGACGCCCGACTTGCGGAAGTCGGTATAACCGGCTTCGACGCCCCAGGTCTGGTTGAACTCGTAGCCGCCAAACAGCTTGCCCGAAGCTTTGTAGCCATCGGTATCGACGTTCGACGCGCCGGAAATGCGGTAGTCATGGTCGGCGCTGGCCACGCCGGCACCGACATAGCCGCGTGGAGTGGTTTGCTGGGCTTGAGCAGCCGACATGGCGGCAACGGTGGCGATAAGTGCAACGATAAGCTTTTTCATGCGCAATCCTTTTCTCGACTGGTTCGCGATTCCGAATGAATCGCGATGTGGTCAAGATAGCACCGGCATCGGTTTATTAAAGCCCCAAAACCCGTAAGAACTGTAAGCAAATGTAAGTTAATGACCTAAGAGTTAGGTATTTTCCAGATAGATACTGAGAATAGCGTGCTATTTAATCGATCTTACGAAAAGTTAGGTTAATTCGCGCACCGACCGGCCTGGTGGTTTTGTTAATCCCATGCATCCAGTTGGCTTGCATGGCGCCTGCCATGAACAGCAGGCTGCCATCGCTCAAGGGCAGCCTCAACGTTTCCTTCGTGACCTTGTGGCGCAGGATAAACGACCGCGTCGCGCCGAAACTGACGGAGGCAATCGCCGGCGCCCGACCCAACTCCGGCTCGTCGTCGCTATGCATGCCCATGCTGTCGCGGCCATCGCGGTAATAGTTCAGCAGCACGCTGTTGTACTGCTGCCCCGTGGCTTCCTGCGCGGCAAGGCAGATGGTGTCGAGCAAGGTCGTGAACGGCATCGGCGCCAGGCTCAGGCCAGAATAACGGTAGGTTTTGTCGCCATGCCAGGCGCTCAGGCGCGGCTGCAAGTGGCGCTTGCCGTAGACGACCACTGTTTCTTCACGCCAGCTTGTTTCGGCCAGAAGGCGTGCCAGCACCTCCTGGTTCGGCCAGGGCAAAGACAATTGAGACAGAAACGCCAGTTCGCCGTCACGGATCGGGATCGGTGTCAGGACTGGGGCTGAGGTAAATAGATCCATTGTGCAAGTCTCGTGGCGATGATGAGGGGTTCCCGTCACCACGCCATTTTCTCATGGACAAACGCGACTTTCTCGCTGCGGCGCTGGTCTCGAGCGCCCTGCCCGGCACCGCCTCGGCAGCCACCCGGGCCGCGCGTGGTCCCACCCTGCTGACGATCACCGGCGCCATTGGGCGCAACAACCGCGGCCCGTTCGACCCGGCGCTGGACTGGCTATGCCGCAGCAATCGGCATGCAGCAGCTGCGCGCATGGCAGCCGATCGTGGCGACCCATCTCGACGGCAAGCCGAGGGCGCTGGGAGGACTGGGACCCTTGTGGGCGGTGGTTGAGGCGGACCGCGTGCCGGAGATGGCGGCGCGGCCGCGCAATGAACGCTTCGGCGCCTGCCCGTGGGCGCTGTACCACATCGAGGTACAGGCTTAGGGCAGGAGCAAGCTCAGGCAGGCAGGGAAATCAGGCGTAGGCTTCGGCCAGGCTCATCACGCGCGGGGTGACGCTGACGCCGACATTGCCGAACAGCGCTTCGATGGCAGCCAGATTGGCCGCACATTCGTCGGATTTCCAGCCATTGAACAAATCGGTGCCGTCCTTCTGGAAGTGCAGGTCCAGCACTTTGCCCTTGTCCTTGTGAACATAGCTCTGCTGGTGAGTATTTTTGAATCCCAGTTCAGCCAGGCCAGTCAGCACGGTCTGCGGCGGGTTGGCCGGATCGGTCGCCAGGAAGACGCCAAAGGTTTTGCCTGGCGGTTTCGCGGCCACGTCGACGTCATAGATCCCCGGTGCCTTGGTGACGCTGGTGCTCTTCAGGAACAGCATGTTTTCTCCTTCTTGCCCGCGCGCGGTGGCGCGATCTGGTGTTCACGTGCATGGCGGGCGGATCGGTTGTGTGTGTACAACGTCCTAGCTTATTGCCCCCCGGGAACTTTGTCGATCATTGTCTGTACTTTTTTGCTTTAGCGCAGCAATAGCCCCCAAACAGTGCCGCCAATTAACAACGCACAGGCCAGCAGGCCGGTAATGAAGCCCACTTCGCGCTTTGCCGGATCACGGTAATAGCCAAGCGCATAGGCAATCCGCCCGAGGCACCAGAGCAGGCCCGCCGCCGCCGCCCACAGGTCGCCGAGGAAGAAAGCGCACATCCACAGCGGCACCAGCAGCAGCGGCAATTGCTCGAGCGTGTTGGCCTGCACCCGCTGGCAGCGCTGGAATTCCAGCGGGCCTTCCATCGAGGGCGCCGGAATGTCGTGGCGGATGCGCGCGCGGCCGGCGTTGACGCCGGTCCAGAAATAGACACCGAGTGCGGCCAAGGTGGCCCAGGCTGTGAAGAACATTGAAAACTCCTGTGGAAAATCTGTGGAAAAGGCCTGTACAAGCCCTGTAAAAGTTGTGCAAGAGGCTGTGCAAGAGCGGTGGAAAAGGCCTGGGAAAAGCTGTGGAAAGAGCCGCTCACCCGCCGCGCTTGCGCCGCGCCAGGTCTGCCGTCGGCGCCACCAGCGCCTCGTACAGCTGGCCGGTGGCCGCGTCCCAGTGGCTCACGGCTTCCTGCTGGCGGGCCACGGTGGCCAGGTCGCCGCGCGCGACCGGGCCGCTGAGCGCCGCCTCCGTGCCGATGCGGAACACGTTGGCCACGGTTTCCAGCGCCAGCGGCCGTGCCAGCTCTCTAGCCACCGCTTCCGGTACCCCGGCGGCCTGGTAGGCGCGCAGGGCCGCGTCGAGCACTGTTACCAGGTAATTCGACGCGAAAACGGCGGCGGCGTGATACACGGTTTTCGCCGCCGGGTCGATGCGCACCAGACGCGCACCACACCCCTCGAACGCCGGTTCGAGCAGCGCCAGCGCCGCGGCATCGCCTTCGATGCCGCAAAAGGTGCCGGCAAAATCCGCCGCCACGGCTTGCGGATCGGCGAAGCTGCGCACCGGATGCACGCTGGCGACCAGTGCGCCCGCATCCCTCGCGGCTTGAAGTTCAGTGGAGGCTTTCGCGCCGCTGCAGTGGAAGACGACTGCGCCCGCCAGCGGCTGCGCCTCGGCCAGCGCCGCACAGCTCGGGCCAATCGCGTCGTCGCCCACCGCCAGCAGCCACACCTGGGCCGGGCGCATGGTGTGGAGGTCGCTGCATGCCTGGCCGGCGCCGATGAAAGCGACCGCCTCCTGCGCGCTGGCGGCGGAACGGGTCAGCACGTCCTGCACGGTCAAGGCGCCGCTGGCGGCGAACAGCCGTCCCAGCACGCGGCCGACGTGGCCGGCGCCGACCAGGTTCAGCGTCGGCGCCACTTCAGAAGCTGGAGCCGGGCAGCTGGAGGAAGGCCAGTTCTTCCGAGTTGGAAGCGCGGCCCAGGATGGCGTTACGGTGCGGGAAGCGACCGAAGCGTGCGATCACGCCGCGGTGGCGCAGCGCATAGTCGAGCACCTCGATGAAGCCTTCGTTCTGGCGGGACAGTTCGGTGAACAGGGTCACCGATTGCTCCTGCATGCGCGCGTCCTCGGCATGCTCGAAGGGCAGGTAGGCAAACATGCGCTCGACTGACGACAGGGTTTTGTCGGCGCCGGAATCGACCAGCTGGCGGGCAGCAAGCAGGGCCAGCAGGTCGCCGCTGAAGGATTCCGGCTTGCCGCGGCAGGCGTTGCGGGTGAACTGGTCGAGCACGAGGATGCGCGCGAGCGTGCCGCGCGGGCCCAATTCGTCCCATTCGCGCAGGCCCCCGGCCACCGCCTGGGCGATCAGGGTGCCGAAGCGCTCGCGCAGCGCCGCGTCGAAGGCCTCGTCCTTGCGAAACCATTCGGCCCGCTGCTTGCCATGGCCTTCGCTGCCTTCGGGCAGGAACCAGAAATCGAGAACGTCTTGTGCTTGCATGTGAAATCCCGTGTGCCGGAGTGGTTGTTTTGGTTTTCTTAATTACGCGCGTGGGACAGCTGGAAGGCTTCCAGGCCCTCGAACGCGGCCAACTGGTCGGCCAGCTCCGACAGCGGCGCCCCGCTCTTGCGCGACAGCGCCAGCGCCACGAAGCGCCATTCCTGGCGTCCCTCCTCGCTGCTGATCGTCAGCGAGCTGCCGGCGATCTCGTAGCCGCGTTCGAGCGCGGCCTTGCGCAACACGTCTTCGCGCGGCATCACGTGCGGCTTGAAGCGCATCCGCACCGCCACCGCGTGGCGCGCCGGCAGCAGGGTTTCCAGGCGGTTCAGGTAGATCATGATCATGGCCGAGAAGAAGGCCAGGCCCATCGCGGCGAGGTAAAAGCCCACCCCCACCAGGATGCCGATCGCCGACGACGCCCAGATCGACGCGGCCGTGGTCAGGCCGCTGATGTTGAAGCCCTCGCGCATGATCACTCCGGCGCCGAGGAAGCCGATGCCGGTCACGATGCCCTGGATGATGCGGGTCGGGTCGACCGGCGCCAGCAGGCCGGCGTGGCCGCCGCCGTACCAGAAGTCAGGGTAGCCGGCCAGGATGGTCAGGGCCGACGAGGCCATGCAGACCAGCCCATAGGTGCGCATGCCGGCGGCGCGCCCGTGGTAGGCGCGCTCGTAGCCGACCAGCAAGCCAAGGGCCAGTGCGCCGGCCAGGTGCAGGAGAATCAGCCCGTTGGTGTAGATCTCGGGAGCGGACCAATAGGTGTCCAGCAGGTCAGGACGCAGCATGCGGATTCATCGCTTTCATTGCGGATCGGGCTTCTTGCGCACCAGCTGCTTCTCGAATTTCTCGTCGTTCTTGCTGATGCGCCGGACTTCCTGCGGGCCGAGGCCGTTCACGAAGGCGACGAAGTCGTCCAGTTCGAGCGGCGCATTCAAGGCCGGCGCGCCAGGCGCCTCGGACAAGAAGAACAATCCGTCGCCGGTGCGCGCCATCGAGTAGCCGGTGTTGCCGGTGCGGCGCTTGAGGCGGTCGACGGCGGCGCTGGCGCGGGTGGAGCGGGCGCCGGCCACTAGAATGCCTCCGTGCGCAGCAGCAGCCAGTCGCGCGCGGCGCCGCTCACATGCCGCTCGAGGCGCGCACGCACGGTGGCGTGGTAGGCGTTGAGCCAGGCGATTTCGTCTTCGCGCAGCAGCGCGCGCTCGATCGGGCGGGTGTCGATCGGGCACAGGGTCAGGGTCTCGAAGGCCAGGAACTCGCCGAATTCGGTGGTCTCGGCCAGGGTGTTGAGCACCAGGTTCTCGATGCGGATACCCCAGCGCCCGGGGCGGTAGATGCCCGGCTCGATCGAGGTGATCATGCCCGGCTCCATCGCGGTGTGCGGGTCCGGCGCCACGCTCGGCGAAATCGACTGCGGGCCTTCATGCACGTTCAGGAAGTAGCCAACGCCGTGGCCGGTGCCGTGGCCATAGTCGATGCCGGCGGCCCAGATCGGCGCGCGTGCGATCGCGTCCAATAGCGGCGCGCGGGTGCCGCGCGGGAAGCGCGTCGCGGACAAATTGATCAGGCCCTTGAGCACCAGCGTGTAGTCGCGCTTTTGCGCATCGGACGGAGAGCCGACCGGGATCACGCGCGTGATGTCGGTGGTGCCGCCCAGGTACTGGCCGCCGGAATCGACCAGCAGCAGGCCGTCGCCTTCGATGACGGCGCAGGTGTCGATCGCCGCGCGGTAATGCATGATCGCGCCATTGGCATTGAAGCCGGCGATGGTCGAGAAGCTCGGGCTGACGAAGTTCGGGCGGCGCGCGCGCGCGGCCGTGATGTGGGTGTCGATCGCCACTTCATCGATCGGCGCGCGGGAGGCATCTGCCAGCTGCGGCTCCAGCCACGAGAAGAATTCGCACAGCGCCGCGCCGTCCTGCTCCATCGCGGCGCGCACGTTGACGGCTTCGCTGTCGAGCTTGCGCGACTTGGCGAAGGTGGTCGGGTTGATCGCTTCGAGCACATTCACACCCTGCGCGACCGCGGCGCGCATGCCGGCGGTGACGCGGCGCGGGTCGAGCAGCAAGGTCGCGCCGTCCGGCAGCGCGGACAAGGCGGTGGCGGCATTCGCATATGGCGCCAGGTGCACGCCGTCGGCTTCCAGGCGCGCGCGCACGTCAAGCGGCACCTTGTTCTCGCCGACGAACAGGGTCGCGTCGGCGCGGCCGATCAGGGCATGGGCCAGGAACACCGGGTTGTAGCTGACGTCGGCGCCGCGCAGGTTGAACAGATAGGCGATGTCGTCGAGCGTCGAGAGGAAGTGGAAACCGGCGCCCAGATGCTCCATCGCGGCGCGGGTGGCGGCCAGCTTGTCGGCGCGGGTCGTGGCCGCATACGGCGGCAGGTGCTCGACCACCGCGTCGGCGGGCAGCGCCGGTCGGTCCTGCCAGACTTCGTCCAGCAAATCGACATCAAGACGCAGGTTGATGCCGCGCGCTTTTAACGCGTCGCCCAGCAGCCTGGCACCGGCCAGTCCCAGCACGCGCGCATCGACGGCCACGGTCTGGCCGGGGTTCAGGTTCGCCGCCAGCCAGTCCACGTGCAGTTGGCTGGCCGCGCCCGGGATCTTCATCAGTGCAATTTCGCTGCCGGCCAGTTCGGTCTCGGCCTGGGTCCAGTAGCGGCCATCGGTCCAGACGCCGGCAAAACCGGCGGTGGCGATGAAGGTGCCGACCGAGCCGGTGAAGCCGGAGATCCATTCGCGCCCCTTCCAGCGCCCGGGCAGGTATTCCGACAGGTGCGGGTCGCTCGAGGGCAGGACATAGGCGTCGATGCCGGCGCGCGCCATGGCGCTGCGCAGCTGGAGCAGGCGGCTGCTGCGGTCACGTTCGAATTCAGGGGTCGACATAAAGGAAGATTCGTTGTTTTCCAAGCCACGTATGATACGCCGCAATGCCGCCATGTGGCGCATCGGATCATTGCGCTATGGCATCAATCAAGCCGCTGCGCTATACAATGGGGGCAAGGACAACCAGATACCCCGGCGCCATGCACGCCCGGCACAGGAGAGAGACATGGATTTCGAGTCAAGCAAGGCCTTGTGCCGCAGCTTCCCCGGCTGCACGGAAGACACCAAATGGGACCACGACACGGTCTTTTCGGTCGGCGCCAAGATGTTCGCCATCACCAACAAGGACGGGCGCTCGACGGGCTTCAGCCTGAAGGCCGACGACGAGCGCTTCCTGGAACTGACCGACCGCCCCGGCATCATTCCCGCACCCTACCTGGCGCGCGCCAAATGGGTGTTCGTCACGCCCGGGGCCCAGCTCGACGAAGCCGAGTTTGCCGCCCTGCTGCGCCGTTCCTACGAACTGGTGTTCGCCAAGCTTACCCGCAAGCTGCAGCGCGAGATTGCCGGCGAATGAATTGCTGACGGCTGATTCCAACAGGAACGCGGCCACGCCCCCGGATGGCGCATAATTGCGCTGACCCTTTAGACCTGAACAATCGACTGACCATGCAAGATTTCCATCATGACCGCGCCCGTGCGCTGCTCGCCAACGCTAAACAGATCGTCACGCCCGCCGAAGTCCAGGCGGCGGTGGCACGCGTTGCCGACGCGCTGAACGCACGCTTCGGCAATCCCGGCGACAAGTCCTTCCCGCTGGTGCTCGGCGTGATGGGCGGTGCCGTCGTCTTCACCGGCAACCTGCTGCCGCAACTCGACTTCCCGCTCGAATTCGACTACATCCACGTCAGCCGCTATGGCGACGACGACCGCGGCGGCGAGGTGGTCTGGAAAGTCATCCCGCGCCAGAACGTGACCGGGCGCATCATCGTCGTGCTCGACGACATCCTCGACGAAGGCGAGACCCTCGCCCACGTGAAGCAGCGCCTGCTCGACATGGGCGCGGCCGAAGTGCTCATCGTGGTCTTCGCCGACAAGGACCTCAAGCGCGCCAAGCCGATCAAGGCCGACCTGATCGGCTTGACGATCCCGAACGAATTCGTGGTCGGCTTCGGGATGGACGTCTACAACTACTGGCGCAACCTGTCGGGCCTGTGGTCGATCAACCAGGACGACCTGAGCGCGGCCGAACCGGCGCCGCCCTTCCCGACGCCAGACGCGAAGCGCCTGGCTTAAGCCAGCGACAGCCGCACGCGCGCGGCTTCGTATTCCGCTTTAAGACGCTCCACCATCTCGGCGACGGTCGGCACGTCGTGCATCAGGCCCACGCCCTGGCCGGCGCCCCAGATGTCGCGCCAGGCCTTGGCGCTGGCCGAACCAAAGCTCATCTTGCTCTTGTCCGATTCCGGCAGGTTGTCGGGATCGAGGCCGGCGGCGACGATCGACTTCTTCAGGTAGTTGCCGTGCACGCCGGTGAACAAATTCGTGTACACCACGTCCGCCGCGCTCGATTCGACGATCGCATTGCGGTACTCGTCGCTGACGTTCGATTCGCGCGTGGCCAGCCAGCGCGAGCCGATATAGGCAAAATCGGCACCCATCGCCTGCGCCGCCAGGATCGCGTCGCCGGTGGCGATCGAACCGGACAGCGCAAGCGGTCCCTTGAAGAACTTGCGCACTTCGCCCACCAGCGCGAACGGCGACAGCGCCCCCGCATGGCCGCCCGCGCCCGCCGCCACCAGGATCAAGCCGTCCACCCCTGCTTCCAGCGCCTTTTCCGCATGCCTGATCGACACCACGTCGTGCATCACGATGCCGCCATAGGCATGCACGGCGTCGAGCATTTCCTTCGGCGGCGCGCGCAGCGAGGAGATGATGATCGGCACCTGGTGCTTCACGCAGACTTCGACGTCGTGCGCGAGGCGATCGTTCGATTGATGCACGATCTGGTTGACCGCGATCGGGCCGACGCGGACGCCAGGGTTGGCGTCCTGATACTCGGCCAGCTCGCGCTGCAGGTCGGTCAGCCAGGTGTCGAGCAGCTCGGCCGGGCGCGCGTTGAGCGCCGGGAAGGAGCCCACGATGCCGGCCTTGCACTGGGCCGCCACCAGCGCGGGTCCGCTGGCGATGAACATCGGCGACGCGATGATGGGAAGGGACAGGTGTTGCAGCACGGGTGGCAAGGTCATGAAAGCTCTCGCTGGTCAGGTTGAATGCGGTTGAAGGACAGGGGCTCCGGCATTATGCAATGAAAAAAGAACGGTCGTGCTAGATTCTGGCCTCTAAACGTCGGTGTCGAGCAGTTGGCCGCCCTCGATGCGGGCGGCGCCGGCCCGTAGTAGGGCGGCGCTCGCCCATGCCGCCAGCGCATCTGCGTCCCGATGCAGCAGCCGGGTGCGCACGCGCTCGACCAGCGGAATCGAGGCCAGCAGCCCGGGCAGCGCATCCAGCGCCAGCGCGCGCCGCTCGAGCAGCAAGAATTTAAGCAGCACCTTGACGGCGTTTTCCCCATTGCGCACCGGGTCAGCGGCCAGATAATCCAGGCGCGAGCGCGCCCGCCCCAGTGCCCCGCCGACATCGCCGAAAACCGCGCCATGGCCAGGGATCACCACCCGCGCGTCCAGGGTGGCGATCAGGTCGAGCGTCGCGCCTACTTCGGCGAACCCGGGTTCGCCCGCCAGTTCGGGAAAGACCACACCGAAACCGTTTTCCCACAGCGCGTCGCCCGAGATCAGCACGCCTTCTTGCTCGCAAAAGAACAGCAATGCATGCGGATCGTGGCCGGGCGCGGCCAGGATGCTCCAGTGCAGGCCGCCCAGTTCCATCACCTCGCCGGGCGCGAGGGTAGCGTCAAAGCTAAAGCGGTCGCACTGCTGGCCGGTGGCGCGGTAACTGAGCGTGTCTTCGTCCCAGGCCGCAACCTTGGCCGCGTCAAGCGCGGGAATCGCCGTGCGGCAGCCATAGGCCGCCTGCAGCAGCGCGTTGCCGCCGCAATGGTCGGAATGCAGGTGGGTGTTGAGCAGGCGCTTGAGCAGACGGCTGCCTAAGGCATGGCGCACCAGCGCCAGGGTCTGTTCGGCGTGGGTGGCATAGCCGCTGTCGACCAGGGCCGCGCCGTCAGGGCCGGCGAACAAGATGTTGTTGGACGAGAGCCAGCCGCGTTCGAACACGCGCATCGATGCGGGCAGGCTCAGGTCCATGGGCACCGTCAGCCCCAGTCGATTGCGGCTTCGCGGCGCCGGATCTCGGCCCATACCACGCGCTTGTAGTCGTCGCCGGCCGAACCCCAGGCGACGATCTCGTCGATCGTGCGCAGGCATCCCTTGCACAGGCCGGTGTCGGGCGCCATCTGGCACAAATTGATGCAGGGCGAGGGAACGGGAGTTTGCAGTTCTAGGTTCATCGACGTGGTGGTGGAGCAAGAGGACACCGACCATTATCGCCTGTTCCTGGAAAACCGCTTAACGTTCCTCAGGGAAAGGCAATTCGGGCGTAACGGTTGCCAATGTCTGCCATTGTGTTGTTTTGCGCGCGATTTTTTCAGTAAATCGCGCCGGATCTATCAGGCAACGTTCGTGTATGCCTTCGCACACTTTCTCAATTTCATCCCAGGCTTCGACCCGAAAACGCACCCGCCGCCCCTCGACCGCCAGCACCTCGCCGCGAATGGCGAGCGTCATGCCGGGAGGGGTGGGCGCAAGGTGCTGGAAGCTGACCATGGTGCCCAGGCTCTGTTCGCGCGGCCAATCCACGTAAGGCATCATCCCGTGCAAGCAGGCAAGTTCCATCATGCCGACCAGGAAACCGGTGGCGAGTACGTCGGGCATATCGCGGCAAAAAGGGGTATCGTGGTACAGCCGGGGTACGCTAGCGTGCCCCGGCACCATATAAGACCATTCGAAACGAAGGCCGGGCAGGAGTTGGGGAGACATGGGCACAAGCTTACCGTACCGGTGTCATGCATGCATGAGTTGCCGGGCGGAAAGGATACAGCTGCAAGGCTGCCGTAAGTATGCGGGCCGACATTGAGGCAAGCAAAACAGGAGAGCCAATGAAGCTGAACAACAAACTGCTGGCACAAGTACGTGCCGCCACCCGATCTTTCTGGGGCCGCGGGCCGGCCAACGCCCAAATGGTTGTCGAGGAAACCCTGAAGAACGCCTCGGCCATGCAAAGTGCGGCGCAGCGCCAGATGCGCAGCATCGGCGTCGGTGTCCCCCACACGGCGACCGATCCCTTCGAAGCCGAACTCGGCGTCAACTTGCCGGGCAAGTTTATCGATGGCAGCCACAGCACCCCAGCCGGCAGCCGCGACTACAAGCTGTACGTGCCGTCCAGCCACACCGGCAAGCCGACACCGCTGGTGGTAATGCTGCACGGCTGCACCCAGGATCCCGACGATTTCGCCACCGGCACCAAGATGAACGAGCTGGCCGAAGAAATGGCCTGCCTCGTGCTGTACCCGGCGCAGAGCAAGGCGGCCAACGCCTCACGCTGCTGGAACTGGTTCAACGCGGTCGACCAGCAGCGCGGCCAGGGCGAGCCTTCGATCATCGCCGGCATGACGCAAGCCATCATGGCATCGCACCCGGTCGATCCGGAGCAGGTCTACGTGGCCGGGCTGTCGGCCGGCGGTGCGATGGCGACCATCATGGGCACGCTCTATCCGGACCTGTATGCCGCCGTGGGCGTGCATTCCGGATTGCCATTTGCCTCGGCCAACGACCTGTCCTCGGCGATGGCGGCGATGAAGGGCGATTTCTTGCGCGCCCAGGCGCCCGGGCAGCCGCTGCCGATCATCGTGTTCCACGGCGACCAGGACACGACCGTGCATCCGGCCAATGGCGACGAACTCATTGCCCAGGGCGCGCAACACCTGCTCGAGCAGCCGGCCGTGGAGCCGGGACGCGTGCCGGATGGCCATGCCTATACCCGTACCCTGCACCGGCGTGACGATGGCGCCGTCCACGCCGAATACTGGCTCATCCACGGCGCCGGCCACGCCTGGTCGGGCGGCAACGTGCGCGGCAGCTATACCGATGGCCGCGGACCGGACGCCAGCCGGGAAATGCTGCGCTTTTTCCGTACCGTACGCTAACCCGGTTCAGGCCCGGGCCTGGGTGCGGCCTCGATGTGCGCACGCAGGCAGGCCGGGCACCAGCAGCCGGCTGCCTCCTGCGGCAGCGGCACTGGCACGGCCTGCGGCAGCACCGTGCACCAGCACGGCTCGAGACTGCCCTCCACCATCGCACAATGGAATTCGGCGCCACAACGGGTACAGCTGCTCATGCGGGATTCCTGAGTTGATTGAAATACATGGTTCGATAGAGTGGCGCGGACGGCCATAAAATACAACAAGAGGTCATATAATGAGCACAAGGACTACCCTGTTGCCTTAAAATCTCGCAACATTTATTTTGGACCCTCCATGACCGCACCCCTCAGCAGCTTGAATTCCGACGACCAACGCAACGACCTGACCAAGGTGTCGCCGCAGATCAAGGCACAGATCCTGGCCGAGGCGTTGCCTTATATCCGTAACTTCCATGGCAAGACCATTGTCATCAAATACGGCGGCAACGCCATGACCGACGAGCGCCTGAAACATGGCTTTGCCCGCGACGTCATCCTGCTCAAGCTGGTGGGCATGAACCCGGTCGTGGTGCACGGCGGCGGTCCCCAGATCGACAATGCACTGAAAAAAATCGGCAAGCAGGGCTCCTTCGTGCAAGGCATGCGCATCACCGACGAAGAGACCATGGAAGTGGTCGAGTGGGTGCTGGGCGGCGAAGTGCAGCAGGACATCGTCATGCTGATCAACCACTACGGCGGCCAGGCAGTGGGCCTGACCGGCAAGGACGGCGGCCTGATCCGCGCACGCAAGATGAGCATGCCGGACAAGGAAAAGCCGGGCGAATTCGTCGACATCGGTTTCGTCGGCGAGATCGAAGCGATCAATCCGGCCGTCGTGAAAGCCCTGCAGGACGACGCCTTCATCCCGATCATCTCGCCGATCGGCTTCGGCCAGGATGGCCAGGCCTACAACATCAATGCCGACGTCGTCGCCGGCAAGATCGCGGAAATCCTGAAAGCCGAAAAGCTGATCATGATGACCAATATCGCAGGCGTGCAGGACAAGGCGGGCAACCTGGTCACCGACCTGTCGGCACGCGAGATCGACGAGATGTTCGAAGACGGCACGATTTCGGGCGGCATGCTGCCGAAAATCTCGTCGGCACTCGATGCCGCGAAGTCCGGCGTCAATACCGTGCACATCATCGATGGCCGCATCGAGCACTCTTTGTTGCTCGAAGTCTTGACCGAACAGGCATTTGGCACTATGATCCGGTCGCACTAAAACATTTGTGGCGGAAAACTCCGCCACAGATCATCGCGGTGGGCCCTGCCCACCGGGAATCTACCCGCCCTTGTAGCTCAGTGGTAGAGCACTCCCTTGGTAAGGGAGAGGCCACGTGTTCAATCCACGTCAAGGGCACCATCTCCCCCCAGCACTCCCCCTCCCGCTTCAGTACACCCGTTCTACCGTCATGCCGCGCCGGCGCAGCAATTCCGGCACGCCACGCTTGCCGACCAGGTGCAGCAGCCCGACCGCCACCACCGCATTGTTTTCGCGCCCCAAGAGCGCAGCCACCTTGTCGGCCATCGGCCCGTTGCGCTCCTCGAGCAGCACCTCGCGCGTGAAGCTGCCGGTCAGCGTGGTATCGGTTTCGATCCGCAGCGCGATTGCGTCCAATGCCTTCTGGTCGGCGCGCTCCCAGGCCTCGAACAGTTCGCGCGTCTCGCGCAGCTGGCGGCCCGAGGCCATGTCTTCCAGGGTTTCCTCCAGCAGGCGCCACTGCGCTTCCTCGGGCAGCCGGCTGAGCAGCGCCAGCTGGTAGCCGATCGATTCGAGTTCGACGATGCGGGTTTTGCCGGGCTTGCCGGCGCGCGCCAGCTGCGTCAGGTGATGGTCGACGCCAAGGGCCGGATCGTAGCCCAGCCTGGCGGCATCGTTCACCGCCAGCATGGTCGCCACCATCCAGGGTTTCAATCGTGCGACGGCGGCCGGGTCCATGCCCTGCTGCGTCAATCCGGCTTCGATGCGCGCGCGGCGCCCGGCCGGCAGGGCCGCGATGCCCGGGCTCCCGGCCGGCACCATGCCGTACTGGCGAAATGCCGCGGCGGCGGCGGCGGGATCGCGCGCGGCGTCGATCTCGAGCGCCAGCGTGGGCGCGGCCGCCACCGCTGCGCGGATGCGCGGCTCGAGCGGGTAGTAATCGGCGCGGCCGGCGTGGATGGTGCCGTACAGGTGCAACGTGTTGCCGTTTGCCGTGACCTTGAACAGCGCGCCGCGCTCGGCCGCGAAGGCCTGGAGCGCTGTCAGGAACAAGCTGAAGAAGACCACTATAATCGAACGTCGCATCCACCTTCTCCCGTCTGGTCTCGAATCGTGTCAAATCATAACCCTGGCTCCCCCGTCTGGCTGTTCGATCTGGACAATACCCTGCACGACGCCTCGCACGCGATCTTCCCCGCCATCAGCGCGAACATGAATACCTATATCGCGCGGGTACTGGGCGATGGCGTCACGCCCGCCAGCCAGGACCTCGTGGACGCTGCGCGCCTGGGCTACTGGAAGCGCTACGGCGCGACCCTGCTCGGCATGATCCGCCACCACCAGGTGTGCGCGGCCGACTTCCTGCACGTCACCCACGACCTGGGCGCGCTCGAGAAGCTGGTGCGCTTCGAAAAGGGACTGGGCACGCTGCTGCGCCGGCTCCCGGGCCGCAAGATCCTGCTGACCAACGCGCCGACGCGTTATTCGACGGACGTGATGCGCCACCTGGGCCTGGGCCGCCATTTCTCGCACCACGTCGCCATCGAGCACATGCACGTGCACCGCCAGCTGCGTCCCAAGCCATCGAGCCTGATGCTGCGCCGCCTGTTGCGCAAGCACGGCGTGGCGGCGCGTCGCTGCATTTTGGTGGAGGACACGCTGGCCAACCTGAAGAGCGCCAGCCGCCTCGGGCTGCGCACGGTATGGGTCACGCAATACCTGCGAATCAGCGACCCGATCGGAAAAGCGCCTCTTCCGCGGACCCTGAAACGCCCCGGTTACGTCGATGTCAAAGTAAAATCCGTGCGGCAGCTGCCGGCGCGCCTGCATCGCCTGCGCTGAAACAGATAAAAAAATTACTAAGGATCACATGGCAAGTACCAAGCCAGGCCAGCGCAAGCTGCAAATCCTGCAAGCCCTTGCCTCGATGCTAGAGCAGCCCAAGGGCGAGAAGATCACGACCGCGGCGCTGGCGGCGCACCTGGCAGTGTCGGAAGCGGCGCTGTACCGCCATTTCGCCAGCAAGGCGCAAATGTACGAGGGCCTGATCGAGTTCATCGAGTCCAGCGTCTTCGGCCTGATCAACCAGATCGCCGAGCGCGAGGAAGATGGCGTGGCCCAGGCCCATGCCATCCTGCAGATGCTGCTCGCCTTTGCCGTGAACAACCCGGGCATGACGCGGGTGCTGATCGGCGATGCCCTGGTCGGCGAGGACGAGCGCCTGCAGCTGCGCATGAACCTCTTCTACGACAAGATCGAGCTGGCCTTCAAGGGCGCGCTGCGCATCGCCGTCACCCAGCAGCACGGCCTCGAGGCCGACGTCGCGGCGCGCGCCAGCCTGCTGGTGAGCTACGTGACCGGGCGCTGGCACCGTTTTGCCAAGACCGGCTTCAAACAGAATCCGGCGGAAGGCACGGCCTTGCAGCTGTCGCTGCTGCTGGCCGCTTGAGCAGGATCGCGCACGACGCCATGGATACACAGGAAGTCTTCGCACTGCTGGACGATGCCGGCTCACCCGGCCTTTCCCGCTCGCGCCTGTACAGCCGCCTCGCCGGCACGCTGTCCTGCAATGAGGCCTCGGAATGGCCAGGGCTGCTGCAGGCCATGCAGGACGCGCTGGCGCGCGGCCTGTACGCGGTGCCGCTGCTGACCTACGAATTGGGTGCCCGCCTGCAGCAGCTGCCTGCGCATCCGACCGAGCTGCCCCTGGCCCAGGTGCTGCTGTTCGCGCACTGCGAGCTGCTCGATGCGGCGCAGGTCGAGGCCTGGATCGCGACGCGCGCCTCCGTGCTGGACCCGTCCGGCGTCGCCGGCATCGCCCCGAATGTCGACGAAGCCGCGTTCACCGACGCGATTCGGCGCATCCGCGACTACATCGCCGCCGGCGACACCTACCAGGTCAACTACACCTACCGCCTGCGCTTCGAGGCCTTCGGCCCCCTGGTCGCCCTGTATGCGCGCCTGCGTGCGCGCCAGCGCGTGCCCTACGGGGCATTGATCACCTTGCCCGATGGCGGCGCGGTGCTGTCCTTCTCGCCCGAGCTGTTCGTGCGCCACGATGCGGGTACCCTGCTGGCGCGCCCGATGAAGGGCACGGCGCCGGCCAGCGGCGATGATGCGATCGACAGCGAACGCGGACGCGCGCTGGCGCTGGACACCAAGAACCGCGCCGAGAACCTGATGATCGTCGACCTGCTGCGCAACGACCTGGGACGCGTGGCAAGCACCGGCAGCGTGCACGTGCCGGCGCTGTTCGACGTGCAGCGCTATGGCAGCGTGCTGCAGATGACCTCCACCGTGCAGGCGCGCCTGCGCCCTGGCGTCACGCTGGAAGAGATCTTCGCCGCGCTCTACCCCTGCGGCTCGATCACGGGCGCGCCCAAGCGCCGCACGATGGAGATCATCCACGAGCTGGAACCGGCCGCGCGCGGCCTGTACACCGGCGCGATCGGCTGGTTCGACCCGGCGCCGCCGGGCACCGTGATTGGGGACTTCTGCCTGTCGGTCCCGATCCGCACGCTGGTACTGGGCGCCCCGCAGGGCGGCACCCGCAAGGGTGAACTGGGCGTGGGCGCCGGCATCGTCCATGACAGCGATGCCCAGGCCGAATACGCCGAATGCCGGCTCAAGGCGCGCTTCCTCACCGGCTTGCCCAACGAGTTCGAGATTTTCGAAACCATCCGCGCAAGCTGGGACGACGGCTGCCGCCACCTGGAGCAGCACCTCGAGCGCCTGGCCGGCTCCTGCCGCGCCTTCGGCCATCCCTTCGATATGGAAGCCGCGCGCGCCGAGCTGACGGACGCCTGCCTGGCCCTGCCGCCGGGCCAGCTGCACCGCCTGCGCCTGTCGGTGGCGCCCTCGGGCGACATGAGCGTGCAGGCCGCGCCGCTGCAGCCTATGGGCGAGCCGGTGGCGGTGCTGCTGGCCAGTGAGCCGACCCAGTCGGGCGACGTCTTCCTGCGCCACAAGACGAGCGTGCGCAGCCGCTATGACGCGGCCTGGCGCGCGGCCGAGGCGCATGGCGCTTTTGACACCCTGTTCTTCAACGAGCGTGGGGAACTGACCGAGGGAGGACGCAGCAACGTGTTCGTGCGCTTCGGCACCGTCTGGTACACGCCGCCGGTGTCCTGCGGGCTGCTGCCCGGCGTGATGCGCGGCGTCATGCTGGGGGCGCCCGCCTGGCATGCGAGCGAGCGCGTGATCACGCGCGCGATGCTGGAAGTCGCGGACGACCTGGTGGTCTGCAATGCGCTGCGCGGGCCGCTGCGCGCCGTCATCATGGACGGCGCGGCAGACGGCCTGCCGCAGGGTTGAATTACAGCGCCAGCGCCTGCTCGATCTTGCCGACCAGGGCAGAATCTTCCGGCGTCACCTTGCTCGGGAAGTGCTCGAGCACCTTGCCGTCGCGGCCGATCAGGTATTTGGTGAAGTTCCACTTCGGCGCCTGGCCGGTGGCTTTCGTCAGGCTCGCGTGCAGGGGATTGGCATCCGGGCCAGTGACCACGCTCTTGGCGAACATCGGGAATTTCACGCCATAGGTGTTGTAGCAGAGGTCGGCGATTTCTTTCGCGTTGCCCGGCTCCTGTTTGCCGAAGTCGTTCGACGGGAAGCCCAGCACCACCAGGCCGCGGCTGCCGTACTTGGCGTACAGCTTTTCCAGCCCTTCGTACTGCTTGGTGAAGCCGCAATAGCTGGCCGTGTTCACCACCAGCACCACCTTGCCCGCGTACTGGCAGAGGTCTTGCGGGGCCTCGTCCTGCAGGCGCTTGAAGTTCTGCTTGAGGATGGCGGGACAGGCGGCCAGCGGACGCACCGCGGCCGGCGCTGCAGTGGTTTGCGCGGCAGCCGGCTGGGCGAAGCTCACGGCGGCAACAGCGCCGAACAGCAGGATCGTATTCTTGAACATGGCAGGAAGTCCGGGGGGGGTTATGGTGGCACGATTGTAACGCAGCCGCCCCGCCGCCACCCAATGAATGCGGGTCAAGAATTCAGGCTGCGATGCTCGATCTTGATGCAATGGTTCATGACGACGTCGAGCCCGGCGGCGCGCGCCATGTCGGCGGCCGGCTGGTTCTCGATATCGAGCTGCATCCACAGGCAGCCGGCGCGCACGGCAATGGCTTCGCGCGCGATCGGCGGGATGTCTTCGGATTTGCGGAAGCAGTCGACGATGTCGATGCGCTGGCCGGTCGTGGCCAGCACGTCCGCCACGTCGCGCAAGGTGGCGTAGACCTTCTCGCCGAGGATGGTGTCGCCGACATAGCTCGGGTTCACCGGGATCACCTGGTAACCGGCTCCCTGCAGGTATTCGGCCACGCCGTAGCTGGCGCGGTCCGGCTTGTTGGACAGGCCGACGATGGCAACGGTCTTGCTGTCGTTGAGGATCTGGGTAATGCTTCTCATGGGTGGCGTTCGCTATGCTTCGATTCAAGGGTCGCCATCAGCTTATCAGGTTTGCATCGCTCCAGCGCGCGCGCTGGCGCCGGGCGCGCAAACGTGAAAAGATGCGCACTCGTTCACCCCCTACTGCCCCCATGCGCCTGCCTGCCCTCTCCTGCCTTGCCGCTGCCCTTCTGACTTTATCCGCTGCCGTATGGGCCGGCGCGCCGCTATCCGCGGTCGAACAAAGCATCGTGCCCGTTGCGGCCTGGGGCGGCACCCCGGCCGATGCATCCAGGGCGCGCCGCCACACCATCTCGCAGATCACCCTGCACCACCAGGGCGAGCCGTTCAAGCCCGGCACCGATCCGCAAGCCTACCTGCGCCGCCTGCAGGCGTGGTCGCGCGCCACCAAGGGCTGGCTCGACATCCCCTACCACTACGTGATCGACCTCGATGGCCGCGTGTACGGGGCGCGCGACATCGCTTTTGCGGGCGACACCAATACCGACTACGACCCGGCGGGCCACGCCCTGATCGAAGTGGTCGGCAATTTCGAGGAAGTGGAGCCGAACCAGCAGCAGCTCGACGCGATCGTCGACCTGATGGCGCTGCTGGCGGCGAAATACCAGGTATCGATCGACGACATCCGCAGCCACCGCGACCATACCGACAAGACCGTGTGCCCGGGGGCGAACCTGTACCGCTACGTGAAAGAGGATTATTTCCGCCACAAGGTCGCGCTGCGCCTGGCGGGTGAGCAGGCGAGGAAAGATAAGTAGGGTGGGCGGGCCTCCCGCCCGCGCGTTCAAATCACGCATGAAATCCAGGCGCGGCGATTCTTCCGCTGGTTGAACGCATGGGTAGGTAAAACAGTCCTGTGGACTGTTTTACGCCCACCCTACGGGTAACCGGCAGCTCTTAGTTGAGCGCCATTCGCCACCACCACATCACAGCCTGCGGCCGGGCTGGTTGCGCCCGCCCTGCTTGAGCACGAAGGTCTGCCCAGGCTGTCCGGCCACCGGCTCGAAGCTGATCTCGGCATCGACGTCGCGCGAGAAGAACAGCGTGTCGCTCGATGGGAAGATCTCGATCTTGCCCTGCCCGGTAGCCTGCGCGAAGAAGCGCTCGCCCTCGCGCGTGAGCTCCATCACGAAGCCGGGACGCAGCTCGTAGCGGCCGGCGAGCGCATCGAAGGACGCGTTGGCGATCCGGGCAGCCTGGCGCGGGGCCGGGGCGTCGCCGGTGCGCGGCTGGAGCAGCGTTTTGCCGTCGGTGTGATGCACCACGCCGGTGACGGCGCCTTTGGCGTCGCGCTGGAACACGAAATACTCCAGCGTGCCGGGAACGAAGAACTCGTTGGCCGACATCGGCTTGACCGCAAGCTGCCCGCGGCCCGTGCGCTGCATGACCAGGCTGTTGCCCTCGCGGCGGAACACGCGCTGCACGCCCTTCTCGACTTCAAAGCTGCCGGCCAGGCCGTCGAGCTGCGCGCCCTGCAGCGCGACCTCGGTGAATTCGCGGTAAGGCTTGCCGATGGCAACGGCCGCCGCCTTGCGCGCCACCACGCCGGGGCTGGCCGGGCCGCTGTCGCTGTTGGTCAGCACCGCCACGTAGAGGTTTTGTTCAGGCAGGCGCATCGCATACGTCGAGAAGCCATTGATGCCGCCGCCGTGGCCGATCAACGGCGCACCCTGCACCTGCGCGATCTCCCAGCCATAGCCGTAGTTGGTCTCTTTTCCGTCGCCCAGGCGGTACGAGGTAAAGGCGCGCTTCAAGCTGGCCGGCTTGAGCAGCTTGCCGCCCTGGAGAGCCGCATCCCAGCGCGCCAGGTCGTCCACGGTCGATACCAGCGAGCCGGCTGCGTAGGGCTGGCTCATGCTCAGGGGCTGCGATGGTCCGAAGCCCGGGCCGGTACGGGTATGGCCGGCAGCGCGTGCGCCCTTGCTGCGCTCGAAGCCCTCGTAGGCCGTGTGCTGCATGCCAAGCGGGACGAACAGGCGCTGCTCGACAAATTTCGCATACGGTTGCCCCGAGATCTTCTCGATGATGGCGCCGAGCAGGAAATAACCCGAATTGTTGTAGCGGAAGCGGCTGCCCGGTTCGAACTCGAGCGGATCGTCCTTGAACGAATCGACCATCTGGGCCACGCTCAGGTCCTGCGTCATCCGGCTCATGAATCCCGGCTTGCCGGTGTAGCTCGGGATGCCCGAGGTATGGGTGAGCAGGTGCTCGATGGTGATCTTCTTGCCCTGGGCGGGATAATCGGGCAGGTGCTTGGTGATGTCGTCGCTCATGGCCAGCTTGCCCTCTTCCACCAGCATCAGGATGCCGACCGCCGTGAACTGCTTGGTGATCGAACCCAGGCGCAGGACCATTTCCGGGGTCATCTTGACCCCTTGCTTGACGTCGGCCATGCCGTAGGCCTTGCGCAGCACAGTCTTGCCATCCTTGAGCACGATGACGGTGGCGCCCGGCGCGTCAGCCTGGAAATAAGGTGCGATCGACGCATCGATGCGGCGGGCCATGTCCTGCGCGGCCAGTGGGGCCGCGACAGTATCCCGGGCCAGGGCGGGATGGGCATGGCACAGCAGCAGTGCGGCGGCGCAGATGGTGGTTCGAAGCAGCATGGTCAGTATCCTTTGTATTGTTATTAAACCCATCAATACTGTGCACCCGGCTGGCCGCGGCCGCAATCGGTCACCGATCAGCGGTCGTTTCGACGGGATCAATGGGCAGATTCAGGCAGTAGCCGGTAAAAGCAACACCCGGGCCGACAACGGAAAAACTTCAGGACAGCCTGGCGGAAGCGAGGAACAGCCAGGTCACGGCGATGACGAGCAGGCCCGTGACAGTCATGCACGACCAGGTGAAGAACCAGGCCGACAGCACGGTGGCCTGCAGCACCCGTTCGAACAGCACGCCCAGCGTGAAGTCGAAAGCGGCCAGCAGCGACCAGCGGCGCATGTAGAGGGGCAGGTAGCGGCTCATGCGCTGGTTGTGCTGGCGCGCGGCATGGCGCTCGAACAGGTCGCGCGCGGCGTTCACGTCGCGGAACAGCCAGTCGAAGAACAGAAAGCGGTACAGGGTCTGGCCGAACGGGGCGTCGCCTGGGGCTTGCCGTTCGTCGCCGGGTGGCGGGGTCGTTGGCATGGTGGACTCACGGTCACGGTGTCGGGAACATACTAAGCCGAATGCGAGGCAGGCACTAGCACGCTACCCAATCACGCGCGCAGGACGATGCGCTCCGGCAAAGAATAGCGTGTGCGTCGCACCGGCGTTGCCGAGCGAGCGAGGGTGCGGCCTTCCCGCAACGCCGCAAGCACGCGCGCGCCACGGCGAAACGGCCCGCCTATACTACAGCGCCAGCGCCCACGCGGGCAGCGTGCGCTTCCAGGTCAGCGCCGTGCCCGAGCCGCTGGGCGCCGGCATGCTGGCCACCGGACTGGCCGCGCTGGCGGCGGGACGCCGCCGCCGGGTGCCGCCCCCGTGCGGGCGGCTGCATAAAAAAAGGCAGCCCGAAGGCTGCCTCTCTTGGTACCGCTTGCAGCGGATGCCGCGCTTAGCGTCCTTTCGAACGCAGGCGCTGGATCGCAGCCAGCTGCGCGATCGCCACGGCCATTTCGGCCTGGGCTTTCGCGTAGTCCATCTTCGTTTCCTTGTTCAGCATCAGCTCTTCGGCCTGCTTCTTTGCTTCCAGTGCCTTCGCTTCGTCCAGGTCGCTACCGCGGATCGCGGTGTCGGCCAGCACGGTCACGCCGTTCGGCTGCACTTCGAGGATACCGCCGGCGACGAAGACGAACTCCTCGCCGCCACCAGCCGTCTGGATGCGCACGGCACCCGGCCGGATGCGCGTGATCAAGGGGGTGTGCTTCGGGTAGATACCCAGCTCACCCGCTTCACCCGGCAACGCGACGAATTCGGCCTGACCGGAGAAGATCTGCGCTTCGGCCGAAACCACGTCCACTTGCATAGTGTTTGCCATATCTTTCCTTCAGTTTAAAAAACCAGCCACGAAAATCTCGAATAACCTGCTGCGCGTTGCAGTTTCGGGCGGCGATGCTCGCTGTACTAACGTACAGCTGCGCTTCTCGCCCAAAACGGCCGCCGCTCGCGACGGTTCTTCGAGCTTTCCTTAAGCAGCAGCCAGTTTCTTGGCTTTCTCGATGGCTTCCTCGATGGTGCCAACCATGTAGAAGGCCTGCTCCGGCAGGTGGTCCAGTTCGCCCGATGCGATCATCTTGAAGCCCTTGATCGTGTCTTTCAGCGAAACGTACTTGCCTGGTGCGCCAGTGAAGACTTCAGCGACGTGGAACGGCTGCGACAGGAAACGCTGCATCTTGCGAGCGCGGGCGACGACCAGCTTGTCTTCCGGGGCCAGTTCGTCCATGCCCAGAATCGCGATGATGTCACGCAGTTCCTTGTAGCGCTGCAGGGTGTTCTGCACGGCGCGCGCGGTGGCGTAGTGCTCTTCACCGACGACCAGCGGGTCCAGCTGGCGCGAGGTCGAATCGAGTGGGTCGACCGCAGGGTAGATACCCAGCGAGGCGATGTCACGCGACAGAACGACGGTCGAGTCCAGGTGGGCGAAGGTGGTGGCTGGCGACGGGTCGGTCAAGTCATCCGCAGGGACGTAGACGGCCTGGATCGAGGTGATCGAACCGGTCTTGGTCGAGGTGATGCGCTCTTGCAGGCGGCCCATCTCTTCGGCCAGGGTAGGCTGGTAGCCCACTGCCGACGGCATACGGCCCAGCAGTGCCGAGACTTCGGTACCGGCCAGGGTGTAGCGGTAGATGTTGTCGACGAAGAACAGCACGTCCTTGCCTTCGTCACGGAAGGCTTCGGCCATGGTCAGGCCGGTCAGCGCGACGCGCAGACGGTTGCCTGGTGGTTCGTTCATCTGACCGTAGACCATTGCCACTTTCGAGTTGGCAGGGTTTTCCAGGTCGACGACTTTGGCATCGGCCATCTCGTGGTAGAAGTCGTTACCTTCACGGGTACGCTCGCCCACGCCGGCGAACACGGACAGGCCCGAGTGCGCTTTGGCGATGTTGTTGATCAGTTCCATCATGTTGACGGTCTTGCCGACGCCGGCGCCGCCGAACAGGCCGACTTTACCGCCTTTTGCGAACGGGCAGACCAGGTCGATGACCTTGATGCCGGTTTCCAGCAGGTCGGTCGATGGCGACAGTTCGTCGTAGGCAGGGGCATCGCGGTGGATCGAGGCCATGCGTTCGTGGCTGACCGGACCGCATTCGTCGATCGGGTTGCCCAGCACGTCCATGATGCGGCCCAGGGTCGGGGTACCGACCGGGACCATGATTGGCGCGCCGGTGTTCTGGATGATCATGCCGCGACGCATGCCGTCCGAGCTGCCCAGAGCAATGGTACGGACCACGCCGTCGCCCAGCTGTTGCTGGACTTCCAGGGTCAGATCCGAGCCTTCCATTTTCAGTGCGTCGTACACTTTCGGCATGGCATTACGTGGGAATTCCACGTCAACCACTGCGCCGATACACTGAACGATTTTGCCATCAGCCATGTTCGTTCCTTCAGATATATAGTTAAATTCTTTTGCTTAAACCGGGAAAGCTTAGTCAGCAGTTTAGTCAGTTAGGATCAGTTGGGGACAGAGTACCGTTCGCTTCGCTCACTTAACTCTTTCCAGCAATGGTCTTGGCTTTTTAAACTGCTGCCGCGCCCGACACGATCTCGGAGAGTTCTTTGGTAATCGCAGCCTGGCGGGTCTTGTTGTAGACCAGCTTCAGGTCGCTGATGACACTGCCGGCGTTATCGCTCGCGGCCTTCATCGCGACCATGCGCGCCGATTGCTCGGACGCCAGGTTTTCAGCAACCGCCTGGTACACCAGCGCTTCCACGTAACGCACCAGCAGCTCGTCGATGACGACTTGCGCTTCCGGTTCGTAGATGTAGTCCCAGCTGCGCGCGCCCGCTTCGGCCTGCAGGTGCTTGGCCGGCAGCGGCAGCAGCTGCTCGACCATCGGTTCCTGCTTCATCGTGTTGATGAACTTGGTGTAGCACAGGTAGACAGCATCGAGCTGGCCTTCCTGGTACGCGTCCAGCATCACTTTGACCGGGCCGATCAGCTTTTCCAGGTGCGGCGTATCGCCGAGCTGGGTCGCTTGCGAGACCAGTTTCATGCCCATGCGGTTCAGGAAGCCCAGGCCCTTGTTGCCAATCGCAACGGCCTCGACGCGGTTGCCCGCCTGTTCCTGTTCGCGCGCCTTGAGGGTTACCTGGCGCAGAATGTTGGTGTTCATGCCGCCGCACAGACCCTTGTCGGTCGTGACGACGATGTAACCAACGGCCTTCGCTTTCACGTGCTTGGCTTGCGCCATGAACGGGTGCGTGTATTCCGGGTTTGCGGTGGCCAGATTGGCGGTGATGTTACGTACCTTCTCACTATAGGGACGGGCGGCCCGCATGCGATCCTGCGCCTTGCGCATTTTCGATGCGGCGACCATTTCCATCGCCTTGGTGATCTTCTTCGTATTCTCTACGCTCTTGATCTTGCCACGAATCTCTTTGCCTGCTGCCATGAGTCCTTACTCCTTCCGCGCACCGGCGCCGTGCTCACACGACGCCGGTCCGACGATTAATATGCGCCGGATTTCTTGAAATCAGCAATGGCGGCGGCCAGCGCAGCTTCGCCGTCCTTGTCCAGTTGCTTGGTTTCGTCGATCTTCGACAGCAGGGCAGCATGGCCCGACTTCAGGAAGTTGTGCAGTCCATGCTCGAACGGCAGCACTTTCTTGACTTCGATGTCGTCCAGGTAGCCTTTGTTGACGGCGAACAGCGACGCGGCCATCAGCGAGGTCGACAGCGGCGAGAACTGCGGCTGCTTCAGCAGTTCGGTCACGCGCGCGCCGCGGTCCAGCTGCTTGCGGGTCGACTCGTCCAGGTCCGATGCGAACTGCGCGAACGCAGCCAGTTCACGGTACTGGGCCAGGTCGGTACGGATACCGCCCGACAGGTTCTTGATGACCTTGGTCTGTGCAGCACCACCGACGCGCGACACCGAGATACCGGCGTTGATCGCAGGACGGATACCGGCGTTGAACAGCGAGGTCTCCAGGAAGATCTGGCCGTCGGTAATCGAAATCACGTTGGTCGGCACGAAGGCCGAGACGTCGCCAGCCTGGGTTTCGATGATCGGCAGTGCAGTCAGCGAACCGGTCTTGCCGGTGACGGCGCCGTTGGTGAACTTCGACACGTAGTCGGCGTTCACGCGTGCTGCGCGCTCGAGCAGGCGGCTGTGCAGGTAGAACACGTCGCCTGGGTAGGCTTCGCGGCCTGGTGGGCGGCGCAACAGCAGCGAAATCTGGCGGTAGGCAACAGCTTGCTTCGACAGGTCGTCGTACACGATCAGTGCGTCTTCGCCGCGGTCGCGGAAGTATTCGCCCATCGCGCAGCCCGAGTAGGCCGAGATGTATTGCATCGCTGCCGATTCCGACGCCGATGCGGCGACGACGATGGTGTATTCCATCGCGCCGTGCGTTTCCAGCGAGCGCACGATGTTCTTGATGGTCGACGCCTTCTGGCCGATTGCGACATATACGCAGGTGACGCCCTGGCCCTTCTGGTTGATGATCGCGTCGACTGCGACAGCCGATTTACCGGTCTGGCGGTCGCCAATGATCAGCTCGCGCTGGCCACGGCCGATCGGCACCATCGCGTCGATCGACTTGATGCCGGTCTGCATAGGCTGCGACACGGATTCGCGGGCGATGACGCCTGGAGCGATCTTTTCGATCGGGGCGGTCATGGTGGTCGCGATCGGACCCTTGCCGTCGATCGGCTGGCCCAGCGCGTTGACCACGCGGCCACGCAGTTCAGGACCGATCGGCACTTCCAGGATGCGGCCGGTGGTCTTGACGATGTCGCCTTCCGAGATGTGCTCGTAGGCACCCAGGATGACCGAGCCGACCGAGTCGCGCTCGAGGTTCATCGCCAGGCCGAAGGTGTTGCCAGGGAATTCCAGCATCTCGCCCTGCATCACGTCCGACAGACCATGGATGCGGCAGATACCGTCGGCGACGGAGATCACCGTGCCTTGATTGCGAACGTCAGCAGAACCCTCGAGGCCCTGGATGCGGCTCTTGATCAGTTCGCTGATTTCAGATGAATTAAGTTGCATGAGTGCTAACTCCTAATGTTTTTGATGCGTAGGGCAAGGGCGCGGCGCGGGCGGGTGAAATGCGATGTTCGGTTACGACACCAGCGCAACATGCATCTGTTGCAGCTTGGCGCGCACCGAGGTATCGAGCACTTCGTCGCCGACGACCACGCGCACACCACCGATCAGCGAAGGGTCCACTGTTACCGTTGGGTTCAGCTTGCGGCCAAATTTCTTTTCCAGCGTAGCGACCAGCTGAGCCAACTGGTCACCCGAGATCTCGAAGGCGCTATAGACGTCCGCGTCGGCGGCGCCTTCGTAGGCGTTCTTCAGTGCCGCAAACTGGACGGCGATCTCGGGCAGCAGGGTGACGCGGCCGTTTTCGGCCAGCATCGCGATAAAGTTCTTCGCTTCGGCGTTCAGCGGCGACTTGACCAGGGACGCAATCGTGTCGCCCAGCTGTGCCGGCATGACATTCGGATTGCTGGCGAAGGCCTGCACGTCCGGATTGGCGCCGATCTGGCCCAGTTCCGACGCGATGGCCGACCAGGCGGCCATGTCGCCCGACTGGGCAACACGGAACAGCGCTTCGGCGTAAGGGCGGGCGACGGTTGCGATTTCTGCCATGATCAGAGCTCGGTCGACAGTTTCGACAGCAGGTCGGCGTGGGCCGCTGCGTTCACTTCGCGCTTCAGGATCTGCTCGGCGCCTTGCACTGCCAGTGCGGCAACCTGGCCACGCAGTTCTTCGCGGGCACGGGTTACTTGCTGCTCGGCGTCGGCTTGGGCTGCGGCGACGATACGGGCGGCTTCTTCATTGGCGGTCAGCTTGGCTGCGTCGATGATCTGGGCAGCGCGCTTCTCGGCGTCGACAATGCGCTTCTGGACTTCGTCACGGGCGCCTGCCATTTCAGCCTGCACGCGCTTTTCAGCGGCGGCCAGGTCGGCCTTGCCACGGTCGGCGGCGGCCAGGCCATTCGCGATCCTCTCAGCGCGCTCATCGAGCGCTTTCATCAGTGGAGGCCACACGAATTTCATCGTGAAGCCTGCCAGGATGAGGAAGACCACGAGCTGTGCAAACATCGTTGCGTTAAGGTTCACGGTATTTTCCTTCTCACAAAAACGGATGCCGAACCATGATGGTTCGGCCCTTCAAAACCAGACTGTCCTGATATTAGACAGGTGGGGTGAACGGATTTGCGAATGCGAACAGCATGGCGATACCGACGCCGATCAGGAATGCCGCGTCGATCAGGCCAGCCAGCAGGAACATCTTGGTCTGCAGGGTGTTCATCAGTTCTGGCTGACGTGCAGAAGCTTCGAGGTATTTACCGCCCATGATGGCGATGCCGATGCAAGCACCGATAGCACCCAGGCCGATGATCAAACCGCAAGCCAGTGCAACAAAAGAAAGGTCAGTCATGAGTTACTCCAAAAGTTAAATTGAAAACTAGATTAAAAACTACAACTTCTTTACAACCACTATCCGTTCGATGCTTGCGGCGCCGATCAGTGGCCTTCGTGAGCCTGACCGAGGTACACAAGCGTCAGCATCATGAAGATGAAGGCCTGCAGGAACACGATCAGGATGTGGAAGATCGCCCAGATCGAGCCTGCGATTACCTGGCCGACGAAACCGAAAATGGTCGCGGTCGAACCAAGCAAAGCGATCAATAGGAACAGCAGCTCGCCGGCAAACATGTTGCCGAACAGTCGCATACCAAGCGACACCATCTTTGCTGCGTATTCGATGATGTTCAGCAGGAGGTTGAACGGCGCCATCCAGATGCCAAACGGTGCTGCAAACAGTTCATGGAGCCAGCCGCCCAGGCCCTTGACCTTGATGCCGTAGTACAGCATCAGGATCAGCACGCCGAGCGAGATGCCGATGGTGCCGTTCAGGTCGGCGGTCGGGACCACGCGGTGGTAAGGGAAGACGCTTTCCACACCGGCCAGGCTGAACAGATACGAGAACATGTCGACCGGCAGGAAGTCCAGTGAGTTCATCAGGGCTACCCAGACGAACACGGTCAGCGCCGCGGGAGCGATGAAGCTGCGGTCGCCGTGAACGATCGACTTCGACTGGTCTTCGACCATCTCGACAAGCATCTCGACTGCGGCCTGGAAGCGGCCCGGCACGCCCGACGTGGCGCGGCGAGCGGCCATCCACATGATCAGGCAGCCGATCGCGCCCATGGCGATCGACCAGAACAGCGTGTCGTAGTGAACGACGGAAAAATCGACCGGACCGTTCTGATGCTGGTTCGACAGGTGGCCCAGGTGGTGTTTGATATATTCTGAAGCGGTTGGCGCGTGTGCCGCTGCGCCATCTACAGTTGGATTCGCCATTATCGGTGCCTAAATAATAAGATGATGTAACTTTTCAGCGCCACGATGAACCCGACCAACAAGGCCAGCCAGTTCAGCTCGTGGTACAACTTGGCGCTTGCGAACAGGAGCGCAAGCGTCAACGCAATCTTTACAAATTCCCAGATGAAGAATGTCACGGGACTCGCGCCGCCAGGCCTCTGGGTACCGGCATACAGGCGAACCGCCATGATTGCATTGGGCACAACACAGCACAATCCGCCCAATACCGCAGAAAACATCGCAGCCAGCCCCCCCAGCAGTGCGGCGATGAGGCCGACGACTACCGTTGCCAACAATTGCAGGGAGACGATGCGCAGCATGTTTTTCTTATTCCGCGCTAGCGCATTGGGACGAGTTGCGATGTGGTAATTACACGAATCAGCGGGATTATAAGTGGTTATACGGACGTGAGTCAAACGTTTCCGGACTTATAACTGAGGCGTAAAGATGCTCTGAAAACAACAAAAACGTGCTGAAAACTCTATCTTTTCAGATACTTAACAGATGAGCTGTCGTAGCGTGGCCGGCTGTGCCGTCCACGCGTTCAATCGGCTGACGAGTGCCGGGTGCGACATGCATACGCCTCTTGAACGCGCGGTCGGGAGACCCGACCACCCTAGGTCAAGACACGGTTCACGCGCGCAGGCGGGCGAGTACGCCGTCGAGGATATCGAGGTCGGCGAAGTCGATGATCAGCTGTCCCTTGCCCTTCGCCCCCATCTTGAACATCACCGGGGTGGCAAGCTTGTCCGACAGTTCTTCTTCGAGGCGCACGATGTCGCCCGGCTTGTCCTTCGCGCGGGCCGCCGCCGCCGGGCTTGCCTGCTCCTCGATCGCGCGCGCCACCAGTTTTTCGGTCTCGCGTACCGACAGGCGCTTGGCGATCACCTGGTTGGCCAGGGTGATCTGGTGCGCGCTGTCGACCGCCAGCAGGGCCCTGGCATGGCCCATGTCGATATCACCCGCCATCAGCATGGTCTGGACCGGCGAGGCCAGGTTGATCAGGCGCAGCAGGTTCGACACCGCGCTGCGCGAGCGGCCGACCGCGTTGGCCGCCTGCTCATGGGTAAAATCGAAATCGCTGATCAGGCGCTGGATGCCCTGCGCTTCTTCGAGCGGGTTCAGGTCTTCGCGCTGGATGTTCTCGATCAGGGCCATGGCCGCGGCGGACTGGTCGTCCACTTCCCGCACCAGCACCGGGATTTCTTCGAGGCCGGCCATCTGGGCCGCGCGGAAGCGCCTTTCGCCGGCGATGATCTCGTAAGGGACTTTCGAACCCTCCCCCAGCGGACGCACCAGCACCGGCTGCATGATGCCTTGGGTCTTGATCGACGCGGCCAGTTCGCTCAGCGAGGTTTCGTCCATGCGGGTGCGCGGCTGGTATTTACCGGCCTGGATCTGCGTCACGCGCAGCGACGAAGGCGCCTGGGGCGGCGCCGGTTCGCTGTCGCCCCCTAACAGTGCGTCGAGGCCGCGGCCGAGGCCTTTTAATTTTTTGGTTGCCATTTCTGTGTCAGCTCTCTTTTCAGGATTACATAGTCTTGATGCGTGCGACCATTTCGGCGCCGAAGGCGATGTACGCCTGCGCGCCCTTGGACGAAGGGTCGAACACCACGCCGGGGATGCCGTAGGACGGCGCTTCGGCCAGGCGCACGTTGCGCGGGATGATCGTGGTGAACACCTTGTCGCCGAAATGCTGCTCGAGCTGGCTCGAGACCTGCTGCGACAGCGTCATGCGCGGATCGAACATCACACGCAGCAGGCCGATGATGCGCAGGTCGGTGTTCAGGTTGGCGTGCACCTTCTTGATCGTGTTGACCAGGTCGGACAGTCCCTCCAGGGCGTAGTACTCGCACTGCATCGGGATGATCACGCCGTGCGCAGCGCACAGGCCGTTCAGGGTCAGCAGCGACAGCGCGGGCGGGCAGTCGACCAGGATGAAATCGTAGTCCTGGTCCACCGCGGCCAGTGCTTCCTTGAGGCGGCGCTCGCGATTCTCGAGCGAGACCATCTCGACCTCGGCGCCGGCCAGCTCGCGGTTGGCGGGCAGCACGTCGAAGCGCCCTGCCTCCGAGCGCATGCGCGCAGTGGCTACATCGGCCTCGCCGAGCAGTACCTGGTAGATCGAACTGCTGAGTGACGCCTTGTTGATGCCGGCGCCCATGGTGGCATTGCCCTGCGGGTCGAGGTCGACCAGCAGCACGCGCTGGTCAAGCTTGGCCAGCCCCGCCGACAGGTTGACACTGGTGGTGGTCTTGCCGACGCCACCTTTCTGGTTCGCTACGCAAAAAATCTTCGCCATCTATTCTTATCCATGGAAGCAATGCTACGGTGCAAGGAGAAAGACGCTATACCGTTCATACCGTACAAACCATTTTAATGGTTCGTATTGTATTAACGGTATAAACGATTTATACGGTTTATTCTGTTTAGTTCAAACCTGCTGTGGTGCGCTCGACGAAGACCAGGTGGCGTTCGGCTCCCAGCCTTGGAACCTGCAGCGGCTGCAAACCGGTTACTTTCCATTCGTCCGGAATGCGCTCCTGCTCTTCGGGTGGCGCCACTCCTTTCAGGGCAATGAATTTGCCGCCCTCGAGCAACAGGTGTCCCGACCAGTTCAGGAAATCGGACAGGTCGGCAAAAGCGCGCGACGTAATCACGTCGAATTTGTCGCTCACTTCGAGGTCCTGCACCTTCATGGTGTACACCGTGACATTGCTAAGGTCTAATTCCGCCTTGACCTGCTTGAGGAAGGCGGTTTTCTTGTGCACGGTATCGATCATCGCTACCTTCATGTCAGGGCGGCAGATGGCCAGCACGATGCCCGGCAAGCCCCCGCCTGCCCCGACGTCCAGCACGTTCCGGGCGCCCGCGAATGCTGGCACGGCGGCCAGGGAATCGAGCAGGTGGTGGGTGACCATCTGCACCGGGTCGCGCAGCGAAGTCAGGTTATAGACGCTATTCCACTTGTTCATCAGCGCCAGGTAATCCAGCAGCTGTTCCTGCTGCCCCGAACTCAGGTCGAGCTGCATCTCGGCGATGCCTTCGCCGAGCACCTGCGCCAGGGCGGCGCGGTCAAAATACTTCATTCAGCCAGCTCCGCATTGGTGGTGGTAAAGCCCTTGGCGCCGCGTTTTTTCAGATGCACCAGCAGCAGCGAGATCGCGGCCGGGGTCACGCCCGAGATGCGCGAAGCCTGGCCGAGCGTCTCCGGACGACCCTTGTCGAGCTTCTGGCGCACCTCGAAGGACAGGGCGGTAATCTCCAGATAGTCCAGGTTCTCGGGCAGCTTCAGGTTTTCGTAGTGGTCGTGACGCTCCACTTCCTTGGCCTGGCGGTCGATGTAGCCGGCGTATTTCAACTGGATTTCCACCTGTTCCTTGACGGCTGGATTTTCTACGCCCGGGCCAGCCAGCGCTTGGCCTTCCAGGCCATTCATCGTCATCAGGGTGTCGTACTGCACACCCGGACGGCGCAGCAAATCGGCCAGGTTGTATTCGCGCTCGATCGCCTGCCCCACCACGCGCTCGGATTCGGCGGCTGCCAGGATGCGCGGGTTGACCCAGGTCGAGCGCAGGCGCTCGAGTTCCCGGGCGACGCACTCGCGCTTGGTCTCGAACGCAGTCCACTGTGCGTCGCCGACCAGGCCCAGCTTGCGGCCGATTTCCGTCAGGCGCATGTCGGCATTGTCCTCCCGCAGCGACAGGCGGTATTCCGCGCGGCTGGTGAACATGCGGTAGGGCTCGGCGACGCCCTGGGTGGTCAGATCGTCGACCAGCACGCCCAGGTAGGCTTCCGAGCGGCCCGGGGTCCAGGCTTCCTCGCCCTTGGTTTGCAGGGCCGCGTTCAGGCCGGCAAGCAAGCCCTGGGCGGCGGCTTCTTCGTAACCGGTGGTGCCGTTGATCTGGCCGGCAAAGAACAGGCCCTTGATCGACTTGGTTTCCAGCGACGCCTTCAATGCGCGCGGGTCGAAGTAATCGTATTCGATTGCATAGCCCGGGCGCAGGATAAAGGCGTTTTCCATGCCCTTCATCGAGCGCACCAGCGCCAGCTGCACGTCGAACGGCAGGCTGGTCGAGATCCCGTTCGGGTAGAACTCGTTGGTCGTGAGGCCTTCCGGCTCCAGGAAGATCTGGTGCGATTCCTTGGTGGCGAAGCGGTGGATCTTGTCCTCGATCGACGGGCAGTAACGCGGCCCGACGCCTTCGATCACGCCCGTGTACATCGGGCTGCGGTCCAGACCGGCGCGGATGATGTCGTGGGTCTGTTCATTCGTATGCGTGACCCAGCACGGCACCTGGCGCGGATGCATCGCGGCATTGCCCATCACCGAGAATACCGGCACCGGATCGAGGTCGCCCGGCTGCTCGGCCAGTACCGAGAAGTCGATGCTGCGGCCGTCGATGCGCGGCGGCGTTCCAGTCTTCAGGCGGCCTTGCGGCAGCTTGAGTTCCTTCAGGCGGCTCGACAGCGACATCGCCGGCGGGTCGCCGGCGCGGCCGCCGGAATAGCTTTGCAGGCCGACGTGGATCTTCCCGTCCAGGAAAGTACCGGCGGTCAGCACCACGGCGCGGGCACGGAACTGCACGCCAACCTGGGTGACTGCACCGACGACACGATCGCCCTCCACCATCAGGTCGTCCACGGCTTGCTGGAACAACCACAGGTTCGGCTGGTTTTCCAGGCGCGAACGGATGGCCTGCTTGTACAGGATGCGGTCGGCCTGGGCGCGGGTCGCGCGCACGGCTGGGCCCTTGGACGAGTTCAGGATGCGGAACTGGATGCCTGACTCGTCGGTGGCGATCGCCATGGCGCCGCCGAGTGCGTCGACTTCCTTGACGAGGTGCCCCTTGCCGATGCCGCCGATCGACGGATTGCAGGACATTTGGCCCAGGGTTTCGATGTTATGGGTCAGCAGCAGGGTCTTTTGACCGGCGCGAGCGGACGCGAGTGCAGCTTCGGTGCCGGCATGGCCGCCGCCGACGACGATGACGTCGAATTCAGTTGGAAATAGCATGATGGGAGCAGACCGAGGAGACGAATGCGCGATTATAGATTCTTTTTTCTCACAGGACTCTCCAGCGGTCTGAAAACGACAGATTTTGTTTCACGTGGAACAGTTACCCCGAGCACAGCCTGGGCATACGATTGTTTCACGTGGAACAAACTCAGCGAAAAAAAGAAAAGCCGGGCGTGCCCGGCTCTATGTTTCACGTGGAACAATCACCAACCGATCTGGGTGTAGGCATCGTAAGCCGTCTTGACGATCAGTCCGGACACGACCACCAGAAACAGTTTGCGGACAAAGCCGCTGCCATGTTTCAGCGCCAGCTTGGTGCCAATGAGCGAACCCGCCACCTGGCACACGGCCATCATCAGGCCCAACTGCCACAGCAGATGTCCGCTGTAACCGAACCACATCAGGGCCGAGAAATTGCAGGCCACGTTGACGATCTTGGCCGCCGCAGATGCGCTGAGAAAATCAAAGCCGAAGAAACGCACGAACAGGAAGATCAGGAAGCTGCCGGTCCCCGGCCCGAAGAAGCCGTCGTAGAATCCGATCGCGGCGCCGATCCCGATGGCCCAGTAGCGTTCGGCCAAGCCGCTGTGCACCGGTGCATGCACCGCGCCGAGGTCTTTCTTCTTGAAAGTATAGACGGCCACAGCCACCAGGATGATCGGCAGCAGTGTCCTGACAAAATCCGCCGGCACGCGCGTGACGGTCCAGGCTCCGGCAAACGACAGGACGAAGGCCGCCATGGCAGCCGGCGCCGCCGTGCTCCACGCCACCCTCACCCGGCGCGCGTAGTTCACTGCGGCGGCGCTGGTACCGAAGATGCTGGCGAACTTGTTGGTCCCCAGCAGCGTCGCGGGAACTTCTTTGGGCAGGACAGAAAAAATGGCGGGAATCTGGATCAGGCCACCGCCACCGACGACGGCGTCGACCAGCCCGGCGGTAAAGGCGGCAACGCCGAGCCAAGCAAAATCAATCATGGGAGGAGCCAAAGAATGCAGAGGCTGCATTGTACGGCAGCGCCTGCCTTCCGCGACAGGCTGCGGATGGGTTAAGCTGATGCGATCACACATAGGAGACACCGCATGACCGCCTTCGCCTTCAGCACCGTTGCCACGATCCTCTCCGAACCCGGCATCACCTCGCGCCTCGGCGAGGTCATCGCGGAACGCTTCCCGAACACGCGGCGGGTGCTGGTCGTCACCGATGCGGGCTTCGTTCGCACCGGCCTGCTTGACCTGCCCCAGCGCAGCATGGAGCAACAAGGATTGAGCGTCGCGGTATTTTCCGGTGTCGTGGCCGATCCGCCCGAAGCCGTCGTGCTCGACGCAGTCGACGCCGCCCGCCGCCTGGGGGCCGACCTCGTGCTCGGCTTCGGCGGCGGCAGCTCGATGGACGTGGCCAAGCTGGTGGCCGTGCTGGCGCCGTCGCAACAGCCGCTTGGCGAGATCTACGGCATCGGCAAGGTGACGGGAAAACGCCTGCCGCTGGTCCAGGTGCCGACCACGGCAGGTACAGGATCGGAAGTGACGAACATCGCCATCGTCACCACGGGTGCCACCACCAAGATGGGCGTCGTCGCGCCGCAGCTGTATGCGGACCTGGCCGTGCTGGACGCGGCCTTGACCCTGGGACTGCCGCCGATGGTGACAGCCGCCACCGGCATCGATGCGATGGTGCACGCGATCGAAGCCTATACCAGCAAGCACAAGAAGAACCCGCTGTCCGATGCGCTGGCGCGCGAAGCGCTGTCGCTGTTATCAACCAACCTGATCCGCGCCTGCGAACAGGGCAGCGACCTGGAAGCGCGCCAGGCCATGCTGCTCGGCGCGTGCCTGGCGGGACAGGCATTTTCTAACGCGCCGGTGGCGGCGGTGCATGCGCTGGCGTATCCGATCGGCGGCATCTTCCATGTACCGCATGGACTGTCGAACTCGCTCGTGCTGCCGCATGTCCTGCGCTTCAACCTGCCGCAGGCGGGCAAGCTGTATGCGGAACTGGCTGGCATCGTGGTACCCGAAGCAAGTGGCAGCGAAACCGCACGGGCGCAAGCGCTAATTGCTGCTATGCAACAAATCGGCAAGGTGACGGGAATCGAGACGACGCTGCGCCAGGTCGGCATCCAGGAGTCGGACCTCGACCGGCTGGCGGACGATGCCATGCTGCAGACCAGGCTGCTCAGCAATAACCCGCGCGAAGTCACCCTCGCCGACGCACGCGCGATCTACGCTGCTGCCTTATAAAGCAGCAGCAGGGCGCAGGAAATCGAGCAGCAGGGCATTCAGGCGCTCGGTCGCCGACAGCTGCATCCAGTGCCCTGCCCGCTCCAGCTTTTCATAGCGGAAGCCCGCGCGGCAGTGATGCAGCGAGTCGAGCATCTGCTTCTCGCCGAGGGCCGGATCGCGGTCGCTCCAGACGCCCATCACCGGCACCTCGACCGGACGCCAGTGATGCGGCCGCCCCAGCTTGATGTTCGCCCGGTAGTAGTTCAGCGCCGCGGTCAGCCGCCCTTCCGGCTCCAGCGCCGCGCGCCACAGCGCCAGTTGTTCGGGCCGGTTCGTCAACTGACGCAAGAAGAACCAGTCGTTGGCGCGGATCGCCGCCTCCGCCGCGACCGGCATCAGGAAACCGAGGATGTACCAGAAGCGCATCTGCTGGGCCACGCCGGCGTTGGCGATCGCCGCCGGGTGGCCGGTGGACAGGGCCACGAAGCGCTCGAAGCGCTGCGAAGCATTCATGCACAGCTGCCAGCCGACCAGCCCGCCCCAGTCGTGGCCGACCAGCGAGACCTTGTCCAGGCCCAGCTTGTCCACCAGGCCGAGGATGTCGGCGCACAGGAATTCGATGGCATACGCGCCGGTACCGGGCGGAGCATCAGTCAGGCCATAGCCGCGCATGTCCGGTGCGATGACCCGCATGCCGCCGGCCACCAGGGCCGGGATCTGATGGCGCCAGATGGCATGGGTATCGGGAAAGCCGTGCAGCAGGATGACGGCAGGTCCCTTGCCGGCGCCGACGTAATGCATGCGCAGGCCGTGGACGTCAACGAAATGGGATTCCAGCATGGTCGCTCCGGGTGGCCGGGCGCTGCCGTTCAGGCTCAGGCCGCCAGCTTGCGGCCACGCTTGAACAGCGCACCTATCTCCCCAACAATACCACGACGGAACAAGAGAACACAGATGATGAAGATCAGGCCGATGACCATGCCGACCGAGTCGCCCAGGGTCGCAAACCATGCGATGCCGAGCGTTTCCGCCAGCCAGGTGCCGAGGTCGCCCAACTTGTTTTCCAGCGCGATCACCAGGAAGGCGCCGAGGATGGGTCCGGCCATCGTGCCCATGCCGCCTACGAGCGTCATCAGGATCACCAGGCCCGACATGGTCCAGTGGACGTCGGTCAGGGTCTCAAAGCCCAGCACGACCGTTTTGGTGGCCCCTGCGAGCCCTGCCAGCGCCGCCGACAGGACAAAGGCCAGCAGCTTGTAGCGGTCGACGTCGTAACCGAGCGACACGGCGCGCGGCTCGTTCTCCTTGATCGCCTTGAGCACCTGCCCGAAGGGCGAATGGACGATCCGATTGACCAGCGCAAAACCCGCCACCGCGATCGCCAGCACCAGGTAATACATCGACAGGTCGCTGGACAGGTCCAGCAGCCCGAACAGGCGGCCGCGCGGTACGCCCTGCAGGCCGTCCTCGCCATAAGTCAGCGGCGAGCGCAGCGCGGCGAAATACACCATCTGGGCCAGCGCCAGCGTGATCATCGAAAAATAGATGCCCTGACGGCGAATCGCCAGGGCCCCGATCAGCAGCCCCAGCAGGCTCGATGCGGCCACGCCCAGCACGATGCCCAGCTCGGTCGGCAATCCCACGACCGTCAACAGGTGCCCGGTCACATAGCCGGCGCTGCCGAAAAAAGCGGCATGCCCGAAGGACAGCAAGCCGGTGAAACCGATCAAGAGGTTGAAGGCGCAGGCAAACAGCGCGAAGCACAGCAGCTTCATCAGGAAGACGGGATAGGCAAAGAAGGGCGCCGCCAGGAACAGCGCCAGCGCGAGCAGGTAGCCGATTTTCTTGTTCATTTACTTCTCCTTGCCAAACAATCCGGCCGGGCGCAGCAGCAGGACGATCACCATCACGACGAACACGACGACTTCCGAGCCTTCCGGATAGAACACCCGCGTCAATCCTTCGATGACGCCCAGCGCCAGCCCGGTGAGGATGGAACCGAGGATCGAGCCCATGCCGCCGATCACGACCACGGCGAACACGACGATGATCAGGTTCGAGCCCATCAGCGGCGTGACGTTGATGACGGGGGCCGCCAGCACGCCTGCAAAGCCCGCCAGCGCCACGCCGAAGCCGTAGGTGAGCGTGACCATCAGCGGCACATTGATGCCGAAGGCCTCGACCAGTTTCGGGTTTTCGGTGCCGGCGCGCAGGTAGGCGCCCAGGCGGGTCTTTTCGATGACGAACCAGGTCGACAGGCAGACGACCAGGGAGGCGAGCACTACCCAGGCGCGGTAGTTCGGCAGGATCATGAAGCCGAGGTCGGTGGCCCCGGCCAGCTGTTCCGGCACGTCGAGCGTCTGGCCGGAGACGCCGTAGAAGGAGCGGAAAGTCCCCTCCAGCAGCAGCGTGATGCCGAAGGTCAGCAGCAGGCCGTAGAGGTGGTCCAGCTTGTACAGCCAGCGCAGCATGGCGCGCTCGATCAGGATGCCGAGCAGGCCCACCAGGAGCGGCGCCAGCAGCAACATCGTCCAGTAGTCCAGCCCGAAACTCGTGACGCCGATGTAGGCGGCAAAGGCGCCGACCATGTAGAGCGCGCCGTGGGAAAAATTGATGACGTTGAGCAGGCCGAAGATCACGGCCAGGCCGAGCGAGAGCATGGCGTAGAAGGAGCCGTTGACCAGGCCCAGCAGGAGCTGGCTGAGCAGGGCTTGGTGGGGGATGCCGAAGATATCCATGGGCTCGGGTCTGGGATGGCGCGTTCCGCGAAAGCGCCGGGGTCTACATGAATGAACTTGCCGCTAACAGTAAGACCGTCGCACCGGCGAACGCCGATGCCCAAGTTCGTTGCGCAGCCGCTGTGCATGCAAAATGGATCCCGGCCTCCGCCGGGATGACGGTCTTACGGTAGGCGGTGCAATCAGCCTGCAGCGCTGCTCTTCACTTCCACAACGCGCACTTGCTCTCCGCCTTCTTCGTATACGCCTGGTCGCCCGGGATGGTAGCGACGACCTTGTAGTAATCCCAGGCGCCCTTCGATTCCTTCGGCGACTTCACTTGCATCAGGTACATGTCGTGCACCATGCGGCCGTCCGCGCGGATGGTACCGTTCTTGGCGAACATGTCGTTCACCGGGGTTGTCTTCAGCTGCGCCATTACCTGGTCGGCGTTGTCGGTGCCGGTAACCTTGACGGCGCCCAGGTACTGCATGGTGGCCGAGTAGTCGCCTGCCTGCACCATCGACGGCTGCTTCTTCATCTTGGCGAAATAGCGCTTGGCCCAGGCGCGCGACTCGGGCGTGCGGTCCCAGTACCAGCCATCGGTGAAATACATGCCCTGGGTGGTGTTCAGGCCCAGGGTGTGGATATCGTTGATGAAGACCAGCAGGCCGGCGATCTTCATTTTCTTGTTCAGGCCGAACTCGTTGGCCGCCTTTACCGCATTGATCAGGTCGCCGCCGGCATTGGCCATGCCCAGCACCTGCGCCTTGGACGCCTGCGCCTGCAGCAGGAAGGACGAGAAGTCCGAGGCCGACAGCGGGTGCTTGACGCTGCCCAGCACGGTGCCGCCGCCTGCCTTGACGACGTCGGCCGTGTCCTTCTCGAGCGACTGGCCGAAGGCATAGTCGGCGGTCAGGAAATACCAGGACTTGCCGCCCTGCTTGAGCATGGTCGAGCCGGTGCCGCGCGCCAGTGCCACGGTGTCATAGGCGTAGTGGACGGTGTAGGGCGTGCACTGTTCGTTGGTCAGTTGCGCAGTGCCGGAACCGATCGCGATGAAGACCTTTTTCTTTTCCGAGGCGACCTTGGCCATGGCCAGGCTGGCGCCCGAATTGGTGCCTCCGATCAGGAGGTCGACGCCCTGCTGGTCGAACCATTCGCGCGCCTTCGAGGCGGCGATGTCCGGCTTGTTCTGGTGGTCGGCCACCACCAGCTGGATCTTCTTGCCGTTGATGGCCCCGCCCATGTCGGCGATCGCCATGCGGATCGCTTCCGCGCCGCCATTGCCGTCGACGTCGGAGTAGACGCCGGACAGGTCGGTGATGAAGCCGATCTTGATGACGTCGCCCGAGATGGCGGCAGCTGGCGCTTGTGCCGCGGCGGACATGGAGAGGCTGAGGCTGGCGGCAGTGGCAAGGGCAAGGACAGTTCGTTTCATGTGGTCTCCGTTGTATTGTTGCGAGTGCTGATAGGTTGATTACACGCCGAGCAGCTCGGTGAGCACCGGCATTTTCTTGGTGAGTTCTGCGGCAGCGATGGTCTCCACCACCTGGCCGTGTTCGATCACATAAAAGCGGTCCGCCAGCGGGGCGGCAAAGCGGAAGTTCTGCTCGACCATGACGATGGTATAGCCCTTGGCCTTGAGTGTCGTGATCATGCGCGCCAGGCTTTGCACGATGACCGGCGCCAGCCCTTCGGAAATCTCGTCCAGCAGCAGCAGGCGCGCGCCGGTGCGCAGGATGCGCGCGACCGCCAGCATCTGCTGCTCGCCGCCCGACAAGCGGGTGCCCTGGCTGTTGCGGCGCTCGTACAGGTTGGGGAACATGGCGTAGATCTCGTCGAGCGTCATGCCCGTCCCTGCCCCGCCTGCCCCCTTCGTGCTGAGCTGGGGTGGCAGCATCAGATTTTCCTCGGCCGACAAGGAGGCAAAGATCCCGCGTTCCTCCGGGCAGTAGCCGATGCCGAGGTGGGCGATTCGGTGGGTCGGCAGGCCGATCGCCTCCATCCCGTTGACCCTGATCGAGCCGGTGCGGCGTCCGGTCAGGCCCAGGATGGCGCGCAGCGTGGTGGTGCGCCCGGCGCCGTTGCGGCCCAGCAGCGTGACGACTTCGCCCGCTTCCACGCTCAGGCTGATGCCGTGCAGGATGTGGGATTCGCCGTACCAGGCGTGGAGGCCGGCGATCTCGAGGGCGGCGGTCATGGATGCGCTCCTTCCAGGCCGGCGTCGCTGGTGCCCATATACGCTTCCATCACCTGCGGGTTGCGCGAGACTTCGGCATAACTGCCTTCGGCCAGCACGGCGCCGCGCTGCAAGACCGAGATCCGGTCGCAGATGCCAGCGACGACATTCATGTTGTGCTCGACCATCAGAATGGTGCGCCCGCCCGAGACCTTCTTGATGAGCTCGGTGACCCTGTGGACATCTTCATGGCCCATGCCCTGGGTCGGCTCGTCGAGCAGCATCAGTTCCGGTTCCATCGCCAGGGTGGTGGCAATTTCGAGGGCGCGCTTGCGGCCGTAGGGCAAATCGGCCGTCAGGGTGGCGGCGAAACTCTCCAGGCCGACTTCAGCAAGCAGCGCCAGCGCCCGTTCATCCAGCTGCTTCAAGTGTCGGGTGCTGCGCCAGAAGTGATAACTGGTGCCGAGCTGGCGCTGCAGCCCGATGCGCACGTTCTCCAACACCGTCATGTGCGGGAACACGGCGGAGATCTGGAAGGAACGGATGATGCCCATGCGGGCGATCTGGGCCGGCCGGGCGGCGGTGATGTCGCGCCCGTTGAAAAGAATTTGCCCGGACGTGGGAACCAGGAATTTGGTCAGCAGGTTGAAGCAGGTGGTCTTGCCGGCGCCGTTCGGGCCGATCAGGGCGTGGATGTGGCCGCGCTCGACTTGCAGGTTAACCTCGCTGACGGCCGTAAATCCCTTGAACTCCTTGGTGAGCTTCCTTGTCTCCAGGATGACATCCGCCATTGAATCTCCAGACAGGTGGTGCTGCAAACGCTAGAGCGCGCGCGAGAATACCTTGTTAAATAATACATACAAGGCCGGATTGTCACAATACAGCCACGCTGCCGAGTTCAGTGCAAATCTGCCGTATCGGCGCAAGCCGGTTGTGCAAGTTTGCACAAGGGCGCCCGCCTGTTCAGCCTGCTCAGGTTTCCCGGGCCAGGATGTCTTGCGCCGCCTTTTCCGCGATCATGATCGTCGGTGAATTGGTGTTGCCCGAGGTGATGAACGGCATGATCGAGGCATCAACTACGCGCAGCTTGCCGACACCGCGCACGCGCAGGCGGCTGTCGACCACCGCCAGCGGATCATCAAGGCGCCCCATGCGGCAGGTACCGACCGGATGAAAAATCGTGGTGCCGACCAGCCCTGCCGCTTCGGCCAGCTCGTCCTCGGTCTGGTATTGGGGGCCCGGCATGAATTCCTGCGGCTGGTAGCCGGACAGTGCGGGTGCGGCCACGATGCGGCGCGTCAGCGCCAGCGCGGCAGCGGCGGTCTTGCGGTCAAGCTCGGTGCTCAGGTAGTTCGGCGTGATCTTCGGCGCGGCATAACTGTCGCTTGATGCGATGCGCACGTGGCCGCGCGAGCTCGGCTGCAGGTTGCAGACGCTGGCCGTGAAGGCCGGGAAGCGGTGCAGCGGATCGCCGAACTTGTCCAGCGACAGCGGCTGGACGTGGAATTGCAAATTGGGCGCCGGCAGGTCCGGTGAAGAGCGGGCGAAGGCGCCAAGCTGGGACGGCGCCATCGACATCGGTCCGCTCTGGAAGAAAGCGTATTCGAGCCCGATCAGGGTCTTGCCGAACCAGTTTGTGGCGCGCGTGTTCAGGGTGGTGACGCCCTGGACCTTGAAAATCATGCGCAGCTGCAGGTGGTCTTGCAGGTTGGCGCCGACGCCAGCCAAGTTCGCTACCGGCGCAATACCGTGGCGCTGGAGTTCGCCTGCGGCGCCGATGCCGGACAATTGCAGGATCTGGGGTGAGCCGATCGCGCCTGCGGCAAGCAGGGTTTCGCGCTGCGCGGTAGCGACCAAGGCTTGTGCGCCGCCGGTAAATTGTACGCCCGTGCAGACCGGGCCCTGGGGTGTCTCGGCGAACAGTAAACGTTCGACGTGGCAGCCGGTCATGATGGTCAGGTTCGGGCGCTGCGCCGCCGGCTTGAGGAAAGCCTTGGCCGTATTCAGGCGGATGCCGCGGCGCTGGTTGACTTCGAAATAGGCAGAACCTTCGCCCAACCCGGCATTCAGGTCGCCGATTTTCGGGATGCCGGCTTCGGATGCAGCATCGCGGAAGGCATCCAGGATCGTCCACGACAGCCGCTGCTTTTCCACTCGCCATTCGCCGCCGGCGCCATGCAGTTCGCTGGCCCCGGCATGGTGGTCTTCGCTACGCCGGAACAGCGGCAAGACCTGATCCCAGCGCCAGGAATCGTCGCCCGTTTCTTCGGCCCAGCGATCGTAATCGAGTGGTTGCCCCCGCATGTAGATCATGCCGTTGATCGACGAGCTACCGCCCAGCACTTTCCCCCGCGGATAGATGAGCGAGCGGCCGTTCAATCCCGCCTCGGCCTCGGTGCGGAACAGCCAGTCGGTGCGCGGATTGCCGATGCAATGCAGGTAGCCGACCGGGATGTGGATCCACAGGTAATCGTCCCTGCCGCCCGCCTCTAACAGCAGGATATTCAGGTCCTTGTTGCGGCTCAGGCGGTTGGCCAGCACGCAGCCCGATGTGCCGGCTCCGACGATGATGTAGTCGTACTCGCCCGCCGATTCCACGGGCTAGTGTCCTCGCAAGCCGGCCGTGAGGCGGGCACGGGTTTCGTTGGCGAATAAACGTGCATTGCCTTCCCAAGGCCTACCTGGCCAAACCAGTCCACACAGCGCATCGAGCTCCACGACCCCTCCGTTTGCGATTCGTTGAGGCAAGCTTACCAGAACGTAAACGGATGTCCATAGCCCACCTGTGGATAAAGTTCTTGATATCCACAGGTACGGTTTGTGCAGAACCGAGGCGTTTCGGCGCTTCCAAATTGTTGTCCAATGTTTCGACCAGCAGGACATGCAAGCCGTGCACCGGCTTATACCTTCTGTAAGCGCTTGATTCTTCGGTTGTTAACTGACTTCTCCACAGAACAGGGCTGCCGTTAACTACTACTATTATTTTGTATATCTACTTAACTTGTAAACCTTTGAAAACTTCCTGAAATTTTTTTTCATGCTTGCGTCGTGTCGATCCGACAAGCTGAAGGCAGCAAACGACGACGCGTCGACTCGTCACATCGCCTTCCCGCCAAACCCCTGCACGCTTTTTTAAAAAACGGCCTGCTCGCACCTGTGGAAAACAGTTGGGATATCCACAGGATCGAATGTGTAGAACAGCCCGGTAAACGACAAGCCCCGAATTCTGTCCACCTTCCCTACAGTTTACAAACACCGCTTGTACAGCAAGTTAAAACTGTCTTAAGTCCTTGATGCTGTGGACAAAACCAGGCTTATCCACAAATAATTGGGCGTTTACTATTACTACTATTTTGTATACAACCTAGTTAACTAAAACAATAAACGGAACAAGTTGCTGGAATTCGTCGCCCTACGGCTGGCAAACCCAAAGCACTTGAGCACTACAGACACGCCAGTTCGCCAACCAGGACTAGGATTGCATCGCCAACAACGGCGACTTGTTGATCACGAGCTTCGGTAGATCTCAACAACCCGCCGACTTTGTCCGTATAAAAAGCCTCCCACAATCCGAACCGCCCAACCTAGACGCTTCGCCAGGTTGCCAAGGCAGCGAGATCGTTGTCGCGCTGAACATCAACCCGTCTGCAAAACCGCTTTTCGGCTGAATTTGAACGGTGCATCTGTGGACAAGCCCATGTATATCCACAGGAGCAGATGTGCAGAACAGGACAATTTCCGATCGAATCAAAATCTGTCCACCATCCGTTCAATCTGCACACACCCTTTGTCCCGCCCGAAAATGAAGGCGCAAGTGTTTGATCTTGTGGAGTAAACGCGACTTATCAACAGAAGAGCCCACGTTTACTAACTACTACTAGTTTTATATATACATCTTAGTTAACTAAAACCCTGAAGTGCCGGCTTTGGAAAACCCCGGGGACGGCTTTGCCCTCCCTCCACCGGTAAGACAGGCAAAACGGGAAGGCATTTGCATGGGAAAAGACGATCCATGAGCGCGATCAAAAGGTGGATATCCCTGGAACAAGCTGTCCGACCGCAGCTGCGCATGGCCTTCTGGCCGGCTGATCGCGATGACCAATGCCGGAAATGGACGCACTGTGTGAACAAGCTGGACCTTATGCACAGCAGCCCCCGGGATCCGAGTTTTCTGGCGTATTGACAACAGTTGTTTAGTTCCCCTCAGAAAGTTCTTGTTTGTCATCAATGTGTCATGCATTGTTGTCAGAGTTTGTACTTTTCATAAAAAAGAGAAAAGAGGGGACTCACATGCACCACGTTCGCACCTTGAAGTTGCTTCCACTGGTCCTGGCGCTTGGCTTTAGCCAGGCGGGTTTTGCTTCCGAAGCGGATCACCGGGAGTTCGAAGCCACCTTGCATGCCCCGTACAATGCGACGGCATCTGCCCAGGAAGGGCGCTCATTTGCACTCAATTTCAGCTATCCCTTCGTCGAGCAAGCCCACGACATCGCCTGGCGGCTGGAACTGGTCGATCCCGCAGGGCGCGTCATCGAGCGCTGGCAAGGAGGCGAACTGCTGTCGAACAAGCCGGTCGACGTCAAGGTGAAGTGGGCGGGACGCAGCAGCGACCCTGCCCTGCGTGACGGCATCTACCTGGTGCGGATGACCGCCGTAGCGAGGGAAAAAGACGCACGCGGCAACCGCAAGCTTGCCGGCGACGAGATCGACGCTTTACTGGAGGGCGAACAGGGCCACCGCATCGAGCAGAGCTGGGACATCGCCGTCGGTGACCCAGGCGCCGCGCCGATGCCGGCCTTCCAGCCGCTGCCAACCAGTGCAAGCCAGGAAACCACGCCTGCCGCAAAAGCGGGCACGAGACTATCGATTCCGGGTACCGTGTCCCCCGCATCGGTACCGGCCACTGCTTCGCTGCCCTACACCGTCTACTACGCCAACCTGCACAGCCAGACCAATCACAGCGACGGCGGTGGCGCGCTGGCTTCCTGCACCAGCTCGGAAAGCCCGCAGGCCGGCGCCTTCGGACCGACCGACGCCTTCACTTACGCCAAGAACAAGGGCCTGGACATCCTGATGGCGTCGGAGCACAACCACATGTACGACGGTTCGAGTTCGACCAACACCTCGGCCAGCCCGACGACCGCCAAGGCGCTGTATGCGGCCGGCCTGAAAGCAGCCTCGGACTTCAACCTGGCCAACCCGAACTTCCTCGCCGTATATGGCCTGGAATGGGGCGTGATCAGCAATGGCGGCCACCTCAACATCCTGAACAGCACCGAGCTGCTGCAATGGGAATACAACGCCAGCAGCCAGCTACTGGGCGACGCGTTTACCGCCAAGACCGACTACCCGGCGCTGTACACCCTGATGAAGAACCGCGGCTACGTCGGCCAGTTCAACCATCCCGAGACCAGCGGCCAGTTCCTCGCCAACGGCGTCGCGCTGGGCTATACGGCGGATGGCGACGAAGCCATGGTGCTGTGCGAAGTGATGAACACCTCGGCCTTCTCGACCAACACCACGGAGTCCGAAACCAGCCGCAGCACCTACGAAAGCGCCTGCAAAAAAGCGCTGGAGGCGGGCTTCCACGTCGCGTTTTCCACCAACCAGGACAACCACTGCGCCAACTGGGGCGCGTCCTACACCAACCGCACCGGCGTGTTGATCCCCACCGGCACGGCCTTGAGCAACACCAGCTTCGTCGACGCGCTGCGCGCACGGCGCGTGTTCGCGACCATGGACAAGACTTCGCAGCTGGTGCTTACCGCAAATGGGCGCGTGATGGGCGAGCGCATCACCAACAGCGGCCCCTTGAACCTGGTTGCGAACTTCGCCAACACCTCCGGCAAGACCGTATCGACGGTGGCGATCTTCGAGGGTGTCCCCAAGCGCAACGGCACGGTGACCCAGTTGTCCACCACGGCGAGCACCACCATCACACCAAGCCTGGGCGAGCATTTCTACTATGCGAAGATCACGCAAAGCGACGGCAAGATCCTGTGGTCGGCGCCGATCTGGGTGACGCAGACGGCAGCTTCGAGCGACACGATCGCGCCGACAGTGAGCGCCAGCGAGTCCGGCACGAGCGGCACGATCACGCTCTCGGCCAGCGCCAGCGACAACGTCGGCGTGAGCAAGGTGGAGTTCTATGTGGATAACCTGCTGAAGGGGACGGACACCACCTCGCCCTACTCGATGACGCTCGACTCGACCCTCCTCGCCAACGGCGCCCACACGCTGGTCGCCAAGGGGTATGATGCGGCCGGCAATGTCGGCAGCTCGAACGCTGCGGCATTCAGCATCACCAACGGCGGCGGGACCGGTGGCACCCAGCTGCTGGCCAATCCCGGCTTCGAATCGGGCGCGGTGTCATGGAGTGGTGGCAGCGGCATCATCAACAATGTGGCGGCCACGGCGCCGCGTACCGGAAGCTGGGAAGCGAAATTTGCCGGCACCGGCGCGACCCGCACCGACAACCTTTACCAGCAAATCGCCATTCCCTCGAGCGCGGCCAGCGTGACGCTGTCGTTCTGGCTGGAGGTCGGGTCGGCGGAAACGACGACGACCTCCGCCTTCGACACGCTCAAGCTCCAGGTGCGCAACAGCGGCGGCGCCATCCTGGCCACGCCGGCCACCTATTCGAACCTGAACAAGGGCACCGGCTATGTGCAGAAGACCATCGACCTGACGGCATACAAGGGGCAAACGGTGCAGGTCTTCTTCGCCGCGGCCGAGGATTCGTCGCTGCAGACTACTTTCCTGGTGGACGACGTGGCCCTGACGGTGCAATAAACGCGTGTTGGCGCGGCAGCCCGGGGGTTTTCGCCCCGGCTGCCCGCGCCGGTTATCATCGTGATCCGGCAATCACGGTCGAAAAATATGCGGTTAGGGATCATCAGCGCACTGGCGGAAGAACAGCAGGGGCTCGTGGAGGCCATGAGAGGCCCCGCCACGCTCATCCACGGAAAACGTGAGTACCGCCTCGGACAGCTGTGGGATATCGACGCTGTGTGCGTCCTGTCGCGAATTGGGAAGGTTGCGGCGGCCATGACTGCCACCACGCTTGTGGAAAAGTTCGGAGTTACCCACATCCTGTTCACCGGCGTGGCCGGCGCCGGGGATAAAACCGTGCAGGTGGGCGATATCGTGGTGGCCGAAGCCCTGGTCCAGCACGACATGGATGCCAGCCCGCTGTTCCCGCGTTTCGAGGTGCCGCTGACCGGCATCAGCCACTTCCAGCCCGACCCGCACTTGTCGATGCACCTGTCGCGCGCCGCCCATGATTTCCTGGAGCAGGATTTCATGGACGCGGTCAGCGAGGCCGAACGCCGGGCATTTCGCCTGCAGCAGCCACGCGTGCACCGCGGCCTGGTGGCCAGCGGCGACCAGTTCATGACCGACCGCGCCCACCTGGCTGGCCTCAATGCGGCCTTGAGCGGGCTGGTGGCGGTGGAAATGGAAGGCGCCGCGGTGGCGCAGGTGTGCCACGAGCTGGGCGTGCCCTGCGCGGTGATCCGCACGATTTCCGACAACGCAAATGAAAACGCGGCCATCGATTTCATGCGCTTCGTGAAATCGGTGGCCGCGCAGTATGCTTTCCACATCACCCGGCGCGTGTGCCGGGACCTGAGGGCTTCGTTCTAGGCCAGCAGCGATTCCGCCGGCACGAAGTCGTAGCCCAGGTCGCGGGCGACGGCCTGGTAAGTGACCTTGCCCTGGCAGACGTTCAGGCCATTGCGCAGGTGGACGTCATCCGACAATGCCTGGCGCCAGCCCTTGGTGGCCAGCGCCACGGCGTGGCCGATGGTGGCGTTGTTCAGCGCGAAGGTGGAGGTGCGCGCCACCGCGCCCGGCATGTTCGCCACGCAGTAGTGGATCACGCCGTCGACCACGAAAGTCGGGTCGGCGTGGGTGGTCGCATGCGAGGTTTCGAAGCAGCCGCCCTGGTCGATCGCCACGTCCACCACCACCGCGCCCTTCTTCATGCGCGCAATCATGTCGCGGGTGACCAGCTTGGGCGCCGCGGCGCCCGGCACCAGCACGCCGCCGATCACCAGGTCGGCGGACAGCACCGCTTCCTCGATCGCATGCGCGTTGGAGTAGACGGTGGCGATGCGGTTGCCGTAGACGAGATCGAGCTGGCGCAGGCGGTCGACGTTTTTATCGAGCACCGTCACGCGTGCACCGGTGCCGACCGCCATCTGCAGCGCATTGGTGCCGACCACGCCGGCGCCGATGATGACCACGTGGCCAGGCGCCACGCCCGGCACGCCGCCAAGCAGCAAGCCCATGCCGCCCTTGGATTTCTCGAGGTGGGCGGCGCCAGCCTGGATCGACATGCGCCCGGCCACTTCGCTCATCGGCGCCAGCAGCGGCAGCCCGCCGCCGGCGCCGGTGATGGTTTCATACGCGATGCAGACCGCGCCGGATTTCACCAGCGCCGCGGTCTGCTCGGGATCGGGAGCCAGGTGCAGGTAGGTGTAGAGGATCTGGCCTTCGCGCAGCATCGCGCACTCGCCCGGCTGCGGTTCCTTGACCTTGACCACCATGTCGGCGCGCGCGAAGATTTCCTTTGCGGTAGCCACCATGGTGGCGCCGGCCGCCACGTACTGCTCGTCCGACAGCCCGATCTGCTCGCCGGCGCCCTGCTGCACGATCACGTCGACTCCGCGCAAGGTCAGCTCGCGCACCGACGGGGGCGTGAGCCCGACACGGTACTCGTGGTTCTTGATCTCTTTTGGTACGCCTACTAGCATGTCTGCCTCCATTTATATAAGAATTGTCTCCAGCTACGGCTACTGCAAAGATTACACCTCAATCCGTCGGGTAGGCGGCGAAGCCACCCACCCGACATAATCACACCCCCAGCGTCATCAGGCTTGCGTTGCCCCCAGCCGCCGTCGTGTTGACACACACCGCGCGCTCGGCCACCAGACGCCACAGGGCGATAGGTAGAGCAGCATCGGTATCGACGATGCCGACGATCGCGCCGGTGCGCGCCGCCAGTTTCGACCGCAGGGGACCTGCCAATCCTGCTTCCACCAGCGCGACCTGGAACTCGCCCGCATCGATTTCGTCCATGCCGACGAAGCGCACGCGCTCCTTCACCAGCGCCGGCAGGTTGGCCGGGATCAGTTCGGGCGCTGCCAGCACCAGCGCGCGGTTGCCGGTGGCCAGGGCTGCCGCCACCTGGTTGAGCAGGCCGGCGGCGCTTGCCGGCGCACACAGCACGGTGCCGCGCGACGTAAACGCCAGCGTATTGCGCTCACCGGTCGGACCCGGCAACACCATCTCGACGCCGGTGAGCGCGGTGCGGCCATAGTTCTCCGCCAGCGTGGCGACATCCTGGTGCGCGTTGGCGCGCATCCAGCCCAGCAGCGATACCAGGCCCGCGTCGACGCCCCGGCTGTGCTGCATCAGCGGGGCGGCATTGCGCTGCAGGCGCTTCAGGTAAAGCGGGCCGCCGGCCTTCGGGCCGGTGCCGGACTTGCCTTCGCCGCCAAACGGCTGCACGCCCACCACCGCGCCGACGATGTTGCGGTTGACGTAGATGTTGCCCACGTGCGCCTGCTTAACGATGAAGTCGATGGTCTCGTCGATGCGCGAGTGCACGCCCAGGGTCAGGCCGTAGCCGGTGGCGTTGATGGTGTCGATCACCTTCCCCAGGTCCGCACGGCGGTAACGCACGATGTGCAGCACCGGGCCGAAGACTTCATGCTTGAGCTCCGCCAGCGAGCCGATTTCCAGCACGGTCGGCGGCACGAAGGTGCCGCTGTTCGCGACGCTGGCAGGCAGTTCCAGCGCGAAGTGGCTGCGCGCGGTGGCGCGCATGCGCTCGATGTGGGCCAGCAGGTTGCGCTGCGCCTCGGCATCGATCACCGGGCCGATGTCGGTCGCCAGGCGGTCCGGGCTGCCCACGCGCAGTTCCTGCATCGCGCCCTTGAGCATCTTGATGGTCTTGTCGGCGATGTCTTCCTGCAGGAAGAGCACGCGCAGCGCCGAGCAGCGCTGGCCGGCCGAATCGAAGGCCGAGGACAGCACGTCCGACACCACCTGCTCGGGCAGCGCCGACGAATCGACGATCAGCGCATTCTGGCCGCCGGTTTCGGCCACCAGCGGAATGTCGATGCCTTCTTTCTCGGCACGCGCGGCCAGGGTGCGGTTGATCAGCTGCGCCACTTCGGTCGAGCCGGTGAAGATCACACCTTTTACGCGCGCATCCGCGGTCAGGGCTGCGCCGACCACTTCGCCACGGCCCGGCAGCAGCTGGATCGCCGCGCGTGGGAAGCCAGCTTCATGGAACAGCTCCACCGCGCGGTGCGCGATCAGGGGAGTTTGTTCGGCCGGCTTGGCCAGCACCACGTTGCCGGCTGCCAGCGCCGCTGCCACCTGGCCGGTGAAGATCGCCAGCGGGAAGTTCCATGGGCTGATGCAACTCACCGGGCCGAGGGCGCCATCGGCTTTCGACGCGCGGATCTGCACGGCGTAATAGCGCAGGAAGTCGACCGCTTCGCGCAGTTCGGCAATCGCATTCGGCAGCGACTTGCCGGCTTCGCGCACGGCCAGTGCCATCAATTCGAGGCCGTTCTGTTCGAACAAATCGGCGGTGCGCTCGAGCATGGCCGCGCGGCTATCGACGCTCGTGCTTTCCCATTCGCCGGCAAAGGCGCTGGCTGCGGCCAGCGCGGTCTCGACGTCGGTGCGCGAGGCTTCGACCACCTGGCCGACGATATCGCTTGATTGTGCCGGGTTGACGATGTTCGCGTGTTCGCCCGCTTCCACCGGACCGGCGATCAGCGGGGCGGCGATGTGCTGGCGCTGCTGGGCCAGGCCGTCGGCCACTAAGCGCAGCGTGTTTTCGTTGACCAGGTCCAGGCCCGCGGAATTCGCGCGCTCGGCGCCGAACATCTGCAGCGGCAGGGCGATCGCAGGATGCGACTTGCCCCCGGTAGCACGCGCCTGCTCGAACGGATCGGCCAGAAGCGAATCGATGGCGACGCTTTCATCCACGATCTGGTTCACGAACGAGGAGTTGGCGCCGTTTTCCAGCAGGCGGCGCACCAGGTAGGCCAGCAGGGTTTCGTGCGAACCGACCGGCGCATAGATGCGGCAGGCCTTGTCCAGCTTGTCCTTGCCCACCACCTGGTCGTACAGGGTTTCGCCCATGCCGTGCAGGCACTGGAACTCGTAGTTGGTGACACCGTCGGCCTTGGCCCAGGTGTAGATCACCGCCAGCGAATGCGCGTTGTGGGTGGCGAACTGCGGATAGAGGATGTCGGCGGCCGCGAGCAGCTTGCGTGCGCAGGTCAGGTAAGACACGTCGGTGTACACCTTGCGGGTATAGACCGGATAGTCCGGCATCCCTTCGACTTGCGCGCGCTTGATCTCGGCGTCCCAGTAGGCGCCCTTTACCAGGCGCACCATGAATTTCTGGCCACTCCTCTTGGCCAGGTCGACCAGGTAATCGATCACGAAGGGGCAGCGCTTCTGGTAAGCCTGCACCACCAGGCCGATGCCCTCGAAACCTGCGAGCTCCGGATCGAAAGCCAGCACTTCCAGCATGTCGAGCGAGATCTCGAGGCGGTCGGCTTCTTCCGCATCGATATTGATGCCGATGTTGTAGCTCTTCGCCAGCAGCACCAGGCTGCGCACGCGCGGCAACAGTTCGCCCATCATGCGCGCATGCTGCGAGCGGCTGTAGCGCGGGTGCAGGGCAGAAAGCTTGATCGAGATGCCCGGGCCGTCCTTGATGCCGCGGCCGTTCGAGGCGCGGCCGATCGCGTGGATCGCCGTTTCGTACGAGGCGTAGTAGTTCTTGGCGTCGTTTTCGGTGAGCGCCGCTTCGCCCAGCATGTCGTAGGAATAGCGGTAGCCGCGGGTTTCGTTCTCGCGGCTGTTCTTCAGTGCCTCATTGATGGTCTGGCCGGTGACGAACTGGTTGCCCAGCATGCGCATGGCCATGTCCACGCCCTTGCGGATCAGCGGTTCGCCGCCCTTGGCGATCAGGCGCGTCAGCGCCGAACCCAAACTCTTTTCGCTGTTGGTCGAGACCAGCTTGCCGGTGATGAGCAGGCCCCAGGTGGCCGCGTTGACGAACAGCGAAGGCGATTCCCCCAGGTGCTTGCGCCAGTCGCCGCGGCTGATCTTGTCGGCGATCAGGCGGTCGGCTGTTTCGCTGTCAGGAATGCGCAGCAGCGCTTCGGCCAGGCACATCAGCGCCACGCCTTCTTCCGACGACAGCGAGAACTCGTGCATCAGCGCGTCCACGCCCGAGGAACGGGTGCGCTTTTCACGCACGCTCGACACCAGGCGGTGCGCCAGCATGTGGGCGTCGCCGTTGGCGCTGGCACCCTGCGCCAGCAGCCACTGCACGGCTTCGGACTCCTCGCGGCGGTAGGCGGCGGTGATGGCGGCGCGCAAGGGAGTCTGGTCGTGCTTGAGCTCGCGCTGGAGGGCATCGAAAGGAACGAAAGTGGTGGCAGGGAAGGCGGCAGTCTGCATGGCGAATTCTTCTAAAAGGGAAACGGGTGTGGTCAACCGCCCAGCAAAAAACGCCGCGCTGCGCAACAGGCAGCCGGCGCGTTCCGGGAGTCGATCAATAATTCAGTGGAATGATTCGATTGTAGAAGGAAATCTTCTGGATTAATTCTGTTTTTACGACAGACTAGCAATAGATAGTTTTTGATGAGACAATCTGACCAAATAATATTTAGATGGCAGGAGATGACCGTGCTCGACAAGATCAGCAAGAAAATTCTGGCGGAGCTGCAAAACGACGGCCGCATCAGCAACGTCGAGCTGGCCGCCCGTGTGAATCTCTCTCCTGCCGCTTGCCTGGAGCGCGTGCGCAAATTGCACGAGTCCGGCTACATCATGGGCTATACGGCCCAGCTCAACCCGCAGCTGCTGGACGTCTCGCTGCTGGTCTTCATCGAAGTGGTACTCGATCGTACCACTCCCGAAGTATTCGACGCATTCAAACAAAGCGTGCAAATGATCCCGGAAGTGCTGGAATGCCACATGGTGGCAGGCGGCTTCGACTACCTGGTGAAAGCGCGTGTCAAAGACATGGCGGCCTACCGCGAATTCCTGGGCAAGACCCTGCTGCAAAAAGGCGTGCGCGAGACGCACACCTATGCAGTGATGGAAGAGGTCAAGAACACCACGAAATTACCGATCCGGTAGATCTGATCAACCGGCTTTCCGCGTGCCGGTCTTGGGCGCCGCGGTCTCGGCCAGGCTTTCCAGGTTGGTGCGCAGCCAGCGGTGCGCATGGCTGCGGCCGTCGCGCTCGTGCCAGAGCATGTCGAGGTGCACGGCCGGCAGCTGGAAAGGCAGCTCGCGCCAGATCAGGGCGTCGGTCGAGCCGGTCGAGGCGATCAGGTGCTTCGGCAGCACCGTGATCAGATCCGAATTGGCCACCACACGTCCTGCCGTGAAGAACTGGTTCACCGTCAGCAAGATGCGGCGCTCGCGGCCAATCTGGGCCAGCGCTTCATCCACCAGCCCGTGCGCGCGGCCCGAGAAGCTCACCAATAAGTGATTGGCCTTGCAATAGGTATCGAGGTCGAGCTTTTCCTTCGCCAGCGGATGGTCCTTGCGCATCACGCACACATACACCCCCGAATACAGGCGCTCGTGGCGGATCGGCGAACCGGTCTCGTACGACAATTGCGCCGCCACGCCCGGGAAGAAACCGACCGCCAGGTCGATGTCGCCGCGCAGCAGCATCGGCCGCGGCTCGCGCGTGGTGAGCGGCACCATGCGAATGTTCACGCCCGGCGCTTCACGTTCGATCGAGCGCATCAGCGAAGGCAGCCACAGGGCGGCGGTAGCGTCGGCCATCGCCATCCGGAAGGTCGCCTGCGCCTTCGAGACGTCGAAGGTTTCCGGCATCACGGCCGCTTCCAGCGCCGCCAGGGCCTGGCGCACGGCCGGCCACAGGGCTTCGGCACGCGGAGTCGGCTTGACGCCGTAGGCGGTACGGATCAGGAGCTCGTCCCCGAGGCTTTCGCGCAGGCGCTTGATCGCATTCGAGACGGCGGGCTGTGTCATGGCCAGGTGGCCGGCCGCGCGGGTGAGGTTTTGCTCGGTCATCACTGCGTCGAAGACGCGCAGCAGGTTCAGGTCAAGCGTGAGAAAGCTCATGGACGAATAAAGGCAGTACGGAGGATGTGGGAAGTGTACCGCAACTATTCACGGAATGCATAAGCGTCATCAGTGAACGGAATTAGATTTATATGTTGCGTCGCACTATATTGTCGGCATGTCTTCCATGCTTACCCTGATCCAGACCGCCGGCAGCGCCTTGAGCGCCCTGCCTGTGGGCCAATTCGTGCGTAGCGCCATCGTGCTTGCGCTAGTTGGCGGGGCGGCCATGGTGTTCCGCCCTCTGCTCGTCGGCATCGGCCGCGCCGCCATGCTGGCCGTGCGCCCCCGCCCGCAGAAGCTGCATTTGGCCAAGCGCCACTGATTCTTCCCTTTCCGTTTGACGCGGCCTCCGACCTGGGCGCCGCGTTTTTTTACGTCCGTTGTTCCTGTTTCTCCCTCGGTATCGACCATCCGTCGATAGATCGAAGATGACTCTTCGTCACCAGGGTTTTCTCGGCGGTTTGATTTAACAAAGTTTACAAAGAGTTAAAAAGCGCGAATATCGGCCTTTCCAGTAAATCTCTATTTAACGAGGTGTTAAATGTCATTGTGGTAGAGATAGATCAACAATATCAGCAATAGAAACAAGAAGCGCACGCAAAGCGCGCTTGCCTCCAGCGGCCTCAATATTCAGTAAATATGGATAAATGAATGCAGATTAGTCGCTAATGGACGAGTAATGGCTTCGATTACACGCAGTTCACGTTAAATCATCCATCATGGATGAGTATTGGTAATCTCAGGGGTGAAAGCCGGCCTGGATGCGAAGCACGGCTGTCCAGGGAGCTGCGCAGTCGTTATTTGCGTTTGCAGTTGAGCTTGGCGTCCGACTCTTCGATGATCGACAACACGGCTTCGGTATCTGTCGGCCTTGACAGCTCTTCCGCCTCGCGGTCGACCTTGTTGCGGACATTGGGCAGATCGCGGCGCAGTTCTTCCAGCATCGCGATGATCTTGCTGCTCTTTTCTTCCGCCAGAAGATTGACCTGCAAATCGAGGTGGGCGTGCTGGTTGGCCAGGTCCGACATGCGGTTCTGGCGAATCAGCACGGCGGTGGAGATGACGAAGGCGTTCAGGGCGATGAAGCCCTGCAGCCAGAAGAAGGGCGGCTCGTCCCACTGGTCGAAGCCCAGTTTGGGCGCAAGCAGGTTCCACCCCATCCACAGGACTGCGCCCACCAGGTTGGCGCCGACATAGGCTGGGGTGCCGAGGATCAGGCTGATCTGTTCGAACAGGCGCTGTCCCGCCGTGGCTTTCTGTTCATGCCGGGCATAAAAATCCGACACCGTGCCGACATGCTCGTGCAGGACGGAGGGAACGGTTTCCTTGGGCTCGTTGGGCGTGTCCATGAAAATCAGGATAGCACGCAGAAGAACCGGCTTATGCGCGTGTCCGCACACATGGGCGGCGCATCCGGGTCAGGCCAGGGACGGGGAAAAAGAAAGCCGGCTGAGTAGCCGGCTTGGGATCTAAGCGTTTGCCTTGTCGGCGGTGAGGCGTTCGTATTTCGCCTGCAGCTCTTCGCGCGTTTCGCGCCAGGCCGGGTCGAGCGGGATGCAGGCGACCGGGCACAGTACCTGGCAGGTCGGCTCGTCGAAGTGGCCGACGCATTCGGTGCATTTATGCGGATCGATCTGGTAGAACTCGGCGCCCATTGAAATGGCGTCGTTTGGGCATTCGGGTTCGCAGACGTCGCAGTTGATGCAATCGTCGGTAATGAGTAGTGCCATGTCTAAAGCTCGCTCAGGCTGCGGGCGCCGCTTTCATGGCTGCGATTTTCTTTTGCAGCCAGCGGTCCACCGACGGGAAGACAAATTTGGAGACGTCGCCGCCCAGCATGGCGATCTCGCGCACGATGGTGCCGGAGATGAACTGGTATTGGTCGGACGGGGTCAGGAACAGCGTCTCGACATCGGGCAGCAAATAACGGTTCATGCCCGCCATCTGGAATTCGTATTCGAAGTCGGACACTGCGCGCAGGCCGCGCACGATCACGCGTGCATCGTGCTTGCGCACGAAATCCTTGAGCAGGCCGGAGAAACTCTCTACCTGCACGTTCGGATAATGGCCCAGCACTTCATTGGCGATTTCCAGGCGATCGTCGAGCGAGAAAAAGGGCTTCTTGTTCTTGCTGTCGGCCACGCCAACTACCAGGCGGTCGAACAAACCCGAGGCACGGCGAACGAGGTCCTCGTGGCCACGCGTGAGCGGATCGAAAGTACCTGGATAAACGGCTACAACCATTGCGGCTCCCCTGGAGAATCACCTAATCAGAACGCGCATTATGCCTGAAAATCCGGCAGCCGCCCCAGCCTGGGGCGGCGTTTGCCCAATCCTTGTGCAGATTGATCGCCGGCCTGGCGCTCAGGCCACTTCTTCGTGCAGTTTCAGGAGGTAGTAATAGACCATGCCGGCTTTATCGGCGCGGATGGCATCCCATCCGAGCAGCCAGTCGGGAATGTCATCGCCTTCCTGCGGCAGCGGCTCGCCGGTTTCCGCATACACCAGGCCGCCTTCGTTCAGGATGGCTGGACACAGCGGCAGGACCTGGCTGAGCAGGCCGAGCTGGTAAGGCGGATCGAGGAAGATCACGTCGAAGCGCTGGCCGCGGGCGGCCAGGTCCTTGACCAGCGCCAGCGCATCGGTGCGCAGCACCCGGACGTTAGTCGCTTTCAGTTTTTCCCGGTTCTCGTCGAGCTGGCGTGCTGCCGGGCCATGGTTGTCCACCATCGTCACCGAGGCCGCGCCGCGGCTGGCCGCTTCGAAACCGAGGACGCCCGAGCCGGCGAACAGATCGAGGAAGGCGGCATTGCCCCAGTCGCCGCCGAGCTGGTGGTTGATCCAGTTGAAAACCGTCTCGCGGACGCGGTCGGGCGTGGGGCGCAGGCCTTCGGCATCGAGGACCGGGAGCAGGACGCGTTTCCAGGCGCCGCCGATGATGCGGACCTGGCGCGGCGCCAGGCGCGGGGCGCCGTGGGCCTTGGGTTTGGCTGACTTCTTTTGCATGGGCGGCACTATAGCATGGGCAATCGCACCGATATGGCCGCGCCCTGCCTGCCCGTAGAGCCTCCTGTAGTCGGTTCTACTTACCGGTTGCCAGGCCCTGGAAATCCGTGATCCAGCCCTGCATGCGCTCCTGCGCGTGCTTCTTTTGCGCCGGGGTGGCGATGCGGATCGCGGTCAGGATGTATTTCGTGGTCTGGTCGAGGCTGGCGTCATAAAAGGCCTTGCGTTCCGCCGACTCCATGCGGGTGAAGAACTCGCGCTGCATGGCCTGGATCTGCGCCGTGGCCTGTTCGCGGTTCATCTTTTCTTGCTGGATCTTGCGCAGTGTGCCAAGGATGCGGCGCTGGCGCCAGACCCGCTCTTCCAGCCAGGCTTCGTTGTCCAGCGGGCGCGCATCAGAGGCGCGGCGCAGGGTCGCTTCCTGTTCGCTGCTGAAATTGCCGAACCACAGGTCGAATTGTTCCATCGACTTCTTGAACCGGGCTTTTTGGCGTTTTTCGACATTGCCCTGGATGAATTTCTTGCGGTATTCCTCGTTCTTCGAATTGAATTTGCGCTCGATGTTGGCAATCTGGTCCGGTTCGATCGACAGTGCGAGGGTGGTGATTTCCGGCACGGCGCGCGCGGCCAGGCGCTCGCCGCGGATGCGGATGTCGCGGTAGGCAGTGAGCAGGTCGGCCTGGGTCGGGTTGCCGGCCAGCTGGCGCTGGAAGCCGCCGAGCAGGGCCGCGTAGTCGCGCAACTGGGTCTGGCGGTGCCATTTGAACAGGTTGTCGATGTCGCGTTTCGCGATGTCGGCTTGCTGGCCTTCCAGGTCGGCATAGGAATCCATCCACCAATACAGTAAGGTATCGCCCTGGTTGTAGGTGAATTTGACCGAGCTGCAGCCTGCCGCAAGGGCGAGCATGGCAACCATGAAGAGCGCAATCGTGCGCCGGAGCAAATTGTCTGGCGTGTTAAACTTTTTCATATTATCAACTTTTTGAGAACGGCTTATGAACGTTGTGATCCTCGCCGCCGGCATGGGAAAGCGCATGCAATCTGCGTTGCCGAAAGTCCTGCATCCACTGGCGGGGAAGCCGCTGTTGCAGCATGTCATCGATACGGCGCGAACCTTATCCTTGAGCAAATTATGCGTGATTTACGGTCACGGGGGCGCAGCGGTGCCGGAGATGCTCGCCGAACTGTCCGCGGCAACCGGTACCGCGATCGATACAGCCCTGCAGCAGCCGCAGCTCGGCACCGGCCATGCGGTCATGCAGGCGGTGCCGCAGCTGGATGAAAGCGTGCCGACCCTGGTGCTGTACGGTGACGTGCCGCTGACCACCGCGGCATCGCTCGCCGGGTTGGTCGAGGCCGCCGGCAGCGACAAGCTGGCCATCCTGACCGTCGAGCAGGCCAACCCGTTCGGGCTGGGCCGCATCGTGCGCGAGAACGGCAGCATCGTGCGCATTGTCGAAGAAAAAGACGCCAGCGAGGCCGAGCGTGCCATTCGCGAAATCAACAGCGGCATCATGGTCGTCCCGACGCCGCGCCTGAAGAAATGGTTATCGGCGCTGTCGAACAACAATGCGCAGGGCGAGTATTACCTGACTGATATCGTGGCCCAGGCAGTGAGCGATGGCGTGCCGGTGGTATCGGCCCACCCTTCGGCCGAATGGGAAGTGGCGGGCGTTAACAGCAAGGTGCAATTGGCCGAGCTCGAGCGCCGTCATCAGCTGAACATTGCCAACGTGCTGCTGGAAAAGGGGATCACCCTGATGGATCCGGCCCGCATCGACGTGCGCGGCGAACTGATTTGCGGCCGCGATGTCACCATCGACGTCGGCTGCGTGTTCGAAGGCCGGGTCGAGTTGGCCGACGGCGTCACCGTCGGCCCGCACTGCGTGCTGGTCAATGCGAAGATCGGTGCAGGGGCCACCATCAAGCCCTTCTGCCATATCGAAGATGCTGTCGTCGGCGACAAGTCGCAGATCGGCCCCTATGCGCGCCTGCGCCCGGGCACCGAGCTGGGCGAAGACGTTCATGTGGGTAACTTTGTCGAGATCAAGAACAGCACGGTGGCCGCGCACAGCAAGGCCAACCACCTGGCCTATGTCGGCGACGCTACGGTCGGTTCGCGCGTGAACATTGGCGCCGGCACCATTACCTGCAACTACGACGGCGCCAACAAATTCCGCACCGTGATCGAAGACGACGCCTTCATCGGCAGCGACAGCCAGCTGGTGGCGCCGGTCACCGTCGGCAAGGGCGCGACCCTGGGGGCGGGCACCACCCTCACCAAGGATGCACCGGCAGGCAAGCTGACCATCTCGCGTCCGAAGCAGATGACCATCGACGGATGGACCCGTCCGGTGAAGACCAAGAAGTAATCCACCGGCCATTCACAGCCAACGCACAGGATAAGCACAGGGTCATACCGTGCTTATCCCATGACTCTTCCCCTACTAGTCCACAGGTTTATCCACCGCGCCTGTTGCAGCTCAGACGGCGACGCGCGTGTCGAACTTGCTGCGGTGGGTAGAAAAATAGGCTTTGACGTTGCGCACGTTGGCGTGGGCGGTGAACAGGCGGTGCGCCAGCTCGTGGTAGGCCGGCATGTCCGCCACCTGCACCACCAGCACGAAATCCGGGCCCGGCGTGACGCGGTAGCACTGCAGGGCAGCCGGCTCGAGCGCCACCAGGCGTTCGAACTCATCCATGCGCTCGGCAGCCTGCACGTCCAGCGTGATCTCGACGATGGCCGTCAGGCGGGCGCCGAGCTTGTCCGGGGACACGATCGCTACTTGCCGTTCGATAACACCATTCTCGGTAAGCTGTTTTACGCGGCGCAAACAAGTGGGCGGAGACACGTGCACCAGTTCTGCCAACTCGGCATTCGTATGCGAGGCATCAGCCTGCAATGCATTGAGGATGCGACGATCAAGCTCGTCGAGAAGTAATTGATCTGCCATGATATGAAATAAATAACAAATAAGTGCGCGCTAAATGAAATAATATTTCATCACTGGTTGCACATGAAATAATCTGTCAAATATAACCGAAATCTGAAAGCTTATTTCATCGTAGTTACTCTACGATAGGATTAATTGCTAATTTTTAAACGAGGTCAATCTATGTGCGGTATCGTCGGTGCAGTCGCCAAGCGCAACATCACTCCAGTCCTGATCGAGGGCCTGAAGCGCCTCGAATACCGTGGCTATGACTCCTGCGGCGTTGCCGTGCACCTGAACGGCAAGCTGACCCGTTCGCGCAGCACCTCGCGCGTGGCCGAGCTCGAGTCGCAGGTGCGTGAAGCGCACCTCGAAGGCTTTACCGGCATTGCCCACACCCGCTGGGCCACCCACGGCGCACCGGCTTCGCACAATGCCCACCCGCACTTCTCGCCAACCGAAGACAATGCCCGCATCGCCCTCGTCCACAACGGCATCATCGAAAACCACGACGAGCTGCGCGCCGAACTGAGCGCCCTCGGCTACGTCTTCACCAGCCAGACCGATACCGAAGTCATCGCTCACCTGGTCGACCACATGTACACGGGCGACCTGTTCGAGACCGTCCAGCAGGCGGTGAAACGCCTGCACGGCGCCTACGCCATCGCCGTGTTCTCGCGCGAAGAACCGCACCGCGTGGTTGCTGCCCGCCAGGGCTCGCCGCTGATCCTTGGCGTGGGCGAAGGCGAAAACTTCGTCGCCTCCGACGCCATGGCGCTGGCCGGCACCACCAACCAGATCATCTACCTGGAAGAAGGCGACGTGGTCGACCTGCAACTGGCGCGTTACTGGATCGTCGACGTCGACGGCCGCCCGGCCGAGCGCGAAGTGAAAACCGTGCACGCCCACACCGGCGCAGCCGAACTGGGCCCGTACCGCCACTACATGCAGAAGGAAATCTTCGAGCAGCCACGCGTGATCGGCGACACCCTGGAAGGCGTCACCGGCATCATGCCGGAACTGTTCGGCGACGGCGCCTATGGCGTGTTCAAGGAAATCGACCGCGTCCTGATTCTGGCTTGCGGCACCAGCTATTACGCCGGCCTGACCGCGAAATACTGGATCGAGTCCATCGCCAAGGTCCCGGTCAACGTCGAGATCGCCAGCGAATACCGCTACCGCGACAGCGTGCCGCACCCGCACACGCTGGTCGTGACGATTTCGCAGAGTGGCGAAACCGCCGACACCTTGGCCGCGCTCAAGCATGCACGCAGCATGGGCATGCCGCATACCCTCACCATCTGCAACGTCTCGACCAGCGCCATGGTGCGCGAGTGCAAGCTGAACTACATCACCCGCGCCGGTGTCGAAGTCGGCGTGGCCTCGACCAAGGCCTTTACCACCCAGCTGGCGGCCCTGTTCCTGCTGACCCTGACGCTGGCACAAGTCAATGGCCGCCTGACCGAAGAAGCCGAAGCCCAGCACCTGAAGATGATGCGCCACCTGCCGGTCGCGATCTCCGCCGTGCTGGCGCTCGAGCCGCAGATCATCGCCTGGGCCGAAGAATTCGCGCGCAAGGAAAACGCCCTGTTCCTGGGCCGTGGCATGCACTACCCGATCGCGTTAGAGGGGGCGCTGAAGCTCAAGGAAATTTCCTACATCCACGCCGAGGCTTATCCGGCCGGTGAACTCAAGCACGGCCCGTTGGCGCTGGTGACCGAAGAGATGCCGGTGGTCACGATCGCCCCGAACGATGCGCTGCTGGAAAAACTGAAATCGAACATGCAGGAAGTGCGCGCGCGCGGCGGCCAGCTGTATGTGTTCGCCGACGTCGATTCGCGCATCACCTCCGGGGACGGCGTGCACGTGATCCGCCTGCCGGAACACTATGGCGACCTGTCGCCGATCCTGCACGTGGCTGCGCTGCAGCTGCTGGCTTATCACACCGCGCTGGCGCGTGGTACCGATGTGGACAAGCCGCGCAACCTGGCGAAGTCGGTGACTGTCGAATAAGCAAGCTATCTGCGCATGAAAGCTGCTGCGCGATGACGAATATTCTTTAGGAATATTCAACCGGTATTGGCAACACAATGCCAGTCGGTTCGGGTGCGTCTGGCTAGCCCCCGAATATGGCGTTGAGTGTGATGAGGATGTAGATGAGGGGGGCAACCCACAGAAGGCTATACGCAAGCGGCAAGCGCGACGCCAGTGCGAAGAACCTGTCCATCTGTCGTTTGACCAGCACGCCGAGGATGGATGCCGCCGCCGCTGGAATCAGACTCGCAATCGCCATCATGGCGCGGCCCATGCTACAACCGCCTTCGAAGTTCGACTCGCAGGGAGCGTATGCATTGGCTGCCAGATACACTGTCAGTACTGTGAATACCAGGTAGACAACGCTGATGAGGATTGTGACGCCTATCCGTGCAGGCGACTGCGGCTCTAGCCGAGTCTGTCCCAACACCGCCGTACTGCCTGCGAGCGGGGGCGACGATACGCCGGTGATGTGCAACGTGCCAATTTTTCGCGTGCCACGGTAGGCGTCGACTTCGCGTCCAACACCCAAGGATGGCAGCATTGGGTCAGGCCGAACAAACGTCAGGAGAACACGGATCGATTGGCCGGGCATGAGCCAAGTCGCATCGAGCAACTCGTGACGCGCATGACCCAGCCGCTCGTCATTGACCTTGTAATGCAGCTCGGTGACATCGTCGACAGGATCACCTGCATTTTCGTTGAGATGGAAGATGCCCTCGAGGTGATTGACTTTGGCGTTTTTCATCGGTGGTAATTTCCTCGATGCATCGTCACTGCGGAACCTGAACGGGTTACGGACACTCCCGCGCACATTGTTGTGGTTGATCAGTAAGGCGCTAAAACGTTCGACTCATGGCAGGCTGATTAGCTGATTGGTCTCGATCACCGCGCCACGCCCAACACGCCAACGTAGCGGGATGGGCGATGGCGCAGGTCCTGAAATTATCCGTAGCGTTGGGAGAACAGGAAGAATTTCCCTAATATTGGCCACTTAAGGGTCGCTAGCCAGATGGTAGAAAGCCCGGACTACATGCTCGGACTTTTTATGGCCCTAAGGCGCAAGCGCCTTCAGCTTCTAGTCATTTCCCTTAAAAATCTTACGGAACTTAAGAATTCCTAGTCCATTGACCTTGTATTCGTTGGTGAAATCGCCTCCCATTTCGATGAAGCCAGCCATCGAATCATGTACATAGTTGCCTAAAAATTCTTCAATTGCGGGATTCAGGCTTTGTGGACGTATGGCATCTGCAACCGTGTACAGGTGCTGTAACTGCTTCGCTTGCGGCCCTTCTAGTCGAACGGCTTTCTCAGACTTTCGATGCTGCTCAATTGCTTCGGCAAGGTTGAACCTCTCTTCCGACGGCGGGACTGGATAGGCGCTCAGGTGCCGCATGCGATCGTTGAACGTATCCGTTGTCGCCTTGATGAATCCTTTATGCTTTTCCGTCGCGCGCTGATAGAAGGGCAAAGATCCGATGGCATTGCGGTACTTGTACCGATAACTCAAGTACAGACCCATGTGTTGCTGGTGCATTTTCTCCACCGGTCCTGCCGCGATGTTCGCAGCCTTGACGTATGCGTTGAAATCGGCTGCTGTATTTGGCGCGACCGTCAGATCTGCCTGCAACGGTGCCAGCAATTTATCCCAGCTCACGATTGGCACTCCTGCGAGCCGTGCCTCACTATACATCTGCGCACCGGGAATCCTGGCCATCTCGTTCGCGTTTTCCGGCGCAATGCCGAGTGCGTTTGGTGCGTAGCCTCCCCCGAGATCAGAGTGCGCACCCGGGTACATTACTTCCTTTGCATTACCCGGATAAGCACCACCCACTCGTACGGAATCAAGGGGAAATGCAGCACGCACTTCGTGCCCGGCTACAAAATGAACGCATTGTTCGACAGCCGGATGGATCTGCATATTATTATCCGCCCAAGACTGGTGCCCCTCTGCACCTGAATCGCCCAGCGAATTTGGAATGCCAACGGAGGCCACCGTATCGAATATGCCAAGAAAATTCAACCGGATCGGCATCCCGACAAACTCCCATCCGCCCCCGACCTGTTCGCACACCTCGAACAGCCAGTTGACGAAGGCTCTCGCTTCTGCGGCCCCGCGGGAAAAGCCAAAAACTGACAAATTGATGAGCTCTATTCGTGGCTTTTTCCCCTTGAGATTGGATGCGAGGACTTCCTTCCAATGCTGCAAGCCCTTGCGCCGCATGTAACCGGTATTCGTGACCGACGCCATGTTGTTAGAAATGCGAGCTGACATCTCCTCGTCCAACAGGGTGCTGTTGAGTATGTATCGTTGTGGGGAATTTAGCAGACGAGTAAATGCCCATATGATCCTATTTTCTCCATTCCAGGCGAAGGGGCCGCCTAAAGCGTGTCCCGAATCGCCGATCTCTGGAAATGGGGTTCCGACGCCGGGAATGTAATGCTTGAAATATCCTTCATCGTTTCGATCGGGATAAGTGTTAAATAGCTTCACAACATTGCTGTGCTTGCGGTCCAATGGCTTAGGATTTTTATAATCGATATCTCTGTTATTGCCAGTGCCATCAAAGAACAGCCCGATATTCAGCTGCCCTGTGCAGGAAGGAACGCCTTTCACCGGTAGTGTAGGGTTCAATGCCTTGGCACGTTGCATGACCTCTTTCGGCGTAAGTTTTCGAAGACCATTTGCGGGGAAGGGCTGGGGTGAAAGGGTTGCCATAGCTAGTTGGGCCTTGGATAGGGGTAGTCTGGATGACCTACAATTTTCGAGGTTACAAGAACTTTGACGGTATCGTCGGGATAGAAATGAACCGCAAAGGCGCTCATATCCTGCTTCGTATACTCTGGCACGTCCACGACCCGCTCCTTCCATGAATCGGTCACACGGTCATCGTCAGTCCATCGAACGGTGACCTTCATGCCTGCATGCCATTTGCGGGGTATGGTGACGCAACACACGAACGCTCCGCCCCCCCCGTTCGGGAAAATGCTATGCCCGCCGTAACCATCGACGGAGAACATGGATATGCCATTATCCGTATAATTCAATCCCGACAACTCAAGGCTGGCCTTGCCGGTCTCCGAACATGCGGCAACGGTCAATGCAAGAAGCAAAGCGGACATCCAGGATTTCTTGTTCATGACAACTCCATCAGTGTTCTGGCGCGCTTCGCTTTGGAAACATCGTTCTCCCACCTGTGCTGCCGGCCTAGTCGACAAAATTCGCTAATTCGTTGATCACACCTCCTGCTGTCCACTGCGAGCGCAACAACATGTCGCTTAAATTTGGATCCCTCAAACCTTTCCCGTCATTCAGAAGCGCCAGATAAGCCAGCGCAACGACATCAGGAAACGCCTGAACCTTGTGTCTCTGCGCATAGGAGCACGAGGCGACTACCCTGTCGTAGATCGCGGCGCGACTTCCCTCAGGAAGCGCCTCAGGGTTACTCTCTGCGATTGCGTCAAGAACGGCATCGGCTTCGCCATTGCTCACCAGGCGCGCAAACTCGGCAGGCGACAGTTCAAACCCGCCTTTGAACGGCGCCCGGTTTGCATTGAGCGGAAGCTCCTGCGGTGTGCCGTCACGTCCGATCACGATCCAGTCCGATAGCAAGCAGGTCATGCCGTCCCAATACGCCTGCCGCAGGGCATCCGGAAGGCCAGACAGCACGCGCGTGTCTGCAAAGCGAAGAAGAAACTCCTGGTCACCGTCCGTCATCGCGTTGGCGAACAGCTGGAAGTTCTCGTTGATGGACGATGCCGATGCGGAAGTGCCGATAAAGCTCAGCATCGGCCTTTCCTTCCTGTGCCGGATCAGGTTGGCCAGTTCCACCCTCAGTTGCGCTTCATCGTGTGCTGTCAGCACGATCAGGAAGGGCGACGCCGCCAGCAGGTCCGACAGGCCGTCACAGTCATACAGGGGATAATGTTCGTTCGGCAAAGAAGGGCCGGGTCGCCCATGGTCGAATGCGCTGTCCACCAGGGCGAGCCAGTTGCGTTCAGCCTGCGCCCTGATTTTTTCGATCAGCGCTGTGCACACAGTCGCGGTATGGGAAATGTCAGACGCGAAGTACATTCATCCACCTCACTTAAGCGACAGGGCACTGCCTGCCTTCAGCGCCTTCAGCAGGCAGTCGATGCAGACGTCCCGGGGCAGGCGCGGAAGCGGATAGTCCAGCTTGGCGGGACCGATAAAGCTCTTCTTCCCTGCGTGGACCTTGATTTTTCCTGGACACTCGACGGTAATATTCCCGCCTTCGATCGTGATGTTGGCGCCGCCGGCAGTCGACAAGCTGATGCGCTTCGCGGCTGCCCAGTCGATGTGGGCGTTCGCGCTGATTACCTTGACCTCGTCGCGCGCTTGAATGGTCGCGGTGTCGCGCAGCGCCTGGAAGTCGTTCGCATCTTTTGCGGCGATCAGCTGCAAGCCGACGTTGTTTTCCCCTGCCTTCACGGCACCGCTCAGGATGCCGATGGCCTGGCCGGTATGCATCCGCATCTGGCCGCCGGTGACGAACTGGGTGTCCTGGCCGCTCATGATTGTCGTCGTTTCCCCGTTGGCCAATTGCACGCTTTGGCTGGCATTCACACTGAGGCCGGCCTGGGCGGAGATCGCAATGATGGCGTCGCTCGTGAGCGGCAGCTTGCCTGCGGCAGGAGTGGTGAGCTTTTCCGCCGCATCGGCCACTGCCGAATCGATATCCTGGTCGCTGATCATTCCCGAAACCGCATTGAGCAAGGCCTGGAGAGGGGGCGCCGTGGCGTTCAGTACGCTCGCACCCGGTGCGTGCGTGCCCACATGGGCCGCGAGGGCGACCGTCTGATGCGTGGCTGCGGCCTTGCTGAGCGCCTCGCCCAGTTTGACGGCCTGCTTCAGCAGCGCGATTCCTGCCGCGTTGTCGCCTGCCGGATCGCGCGCGTCTGCCTGATGGTTGATCTTGTAGCTGGTGACGAGCAAGCCGGTGCCGGCGCGGATGGCGCCGTAGGCATCGGTGCGTAATTCGGCCCCGCTGTCACGGAAACTGCCCCGATAGTTATCAGCAGCGTGAATCAGATGGCCTAGATTCAGTTCGCTGGCAGCGTGCGAGCTCTTGAGTTGTACGCGCCCCTGTGCATCGGTGTCATCGAACAAGAGCTGGTTGTATCCCGAGCCGCCAAACTCTTTGCTCCGCACCCCCCACTGGGCGCCGCCGTTACGGTGGCCTGCGCTGTCGCTGGAAGCGCCGTGCCACACCGGGCTGTTGCCGCCCGTGAGATTGCCTTGTGCTGAAGGCGCATGGTCATGTGCGGCAGCGAAGCAAGAAATGTCGTTCTCCCGGTCTCGGCGGCCTCCTGGTGTTGGAACAACGCCACCTTCGCCCTGCCCGTTATACAAAGCGCCGACAATAATCGGGCGGTCGATATCGCCTTCCAGGAACTTCACCAGAACTTCGGTTCCAATACGCGGCAAGAACTGAAAGCCCATACCACCGCCAGCGGCTCGTTGCGCTACGCGAACCCAGCAACTTGCTGTGCCTTCCTGCCAATGGAAGCGAATCCGCACGCGGCCAAGCCGGTCACAATACAACTCATCGGCGCCGTTAGTGCTGTCGTTGCCATCGGCGCCAATGACGATTGCGGTTTGCGAGCCGAGCGCGGTAGGGCGGGTACGGCTTCGTCCATCGGTGCCGGGCAACTGTGGGCGCCAGATGACGTCAGCTTTTATCGCTTCAAAGGAGTTTGCATACCCGGTTTTCCTGGCCTGCTCGACTGCCAGCGAAAAATCGGCCGGCTTGTTGTGGCGAACGATTTCTTGCAGCAATTCCGGGATGGGGCCGAACAGTTCCGCCAATGCGTGCTGTGCCGGCGGCGGCATATTGTTCACGCCCACGCTGACCACGCGAAGCACCATAAATGCGGGCGCATCGCCGAGGTGCTTCAATGGGGTGTCGAGAACCTTCAAACGTATACCGGCTCGCAGGGTACGCAAGGTCGAGCTGCCGCTCCACATTTGCGCGCGTGCTTCACGTCCTTGCATTTGAATATCCGCGTAGCGCCGGGCCTGATCGGAAGTGGCGAAAGCATATTGTCCAGGCACGTCGAACGACTCAAGAGGCGGTAGCCTTATGCCGTTTTGCAGGAGAGACAGCGAGCTCACGGCTTTCACTTTCTTGGTTTTATAGTCATAACTGAGCACTGTCGATAGGGATGCGCCCAAGGAACGTTTCATCCGTAACGTCTGCACGGTATCTTGGCCTTCGCAAGCATGCGCACCGTGAAATCTGATACCACCGTCGGCTTCGCTACTGGGATCTTCTGGAATTGCCGTTAGTCGAGTGCTGCTTGCGAACAGCACAGCAGTCAACCCGTCCTCGCCCTGCTCAAAACGCCAGGCAAGGCCTTCCTCGGTCAACAACCTTTGGACGAAGTCCAAATCAGACTCGCGGTACTGGCAGCAGTAGCGGCGCGGCACCGCGTCATCCATGAAGGACCTCGCCTCGTCACTCCAACGCCATCGTGCCAGCGGCAAATACAACTTGAATACCGAGTCGACGATGTCGATGATGGTCGTGTCCTGCCATACACGGCAGTTGCGAGCTTGGCTCAAACGCCACAGCCATGGGGATAGCCGTAAGCGATAGCGCGCAAATCCACCGTCGCTGCCCAGCATCGCAATCTCGGTGATGTCGCCTGAAAAACAGGTGCGGCTGCCGTTGGCCAGGGTCACTTCCAGTGCAGCGTGTTGGCCGAGCAGCGGTTCGAGCGGAACATGTGCATTGGTTGACACCACAATGACATCACGGCCACCGATGCCATGCACCTCCTTGTCCGCGGCAAAAGCTTCGACCAGCAGGCCCCCTGAAAGGTTGGTGATGTCGTCACGAAGGGTGAGTGCGTACAGTCGAGTTGCACTGGAGAACTGCGTTAATGCGGTAGTGATCTGTGCAGTCAGGGCTATGCTCATACACGCCATTAATTGAAGTAAAACCAGGGCTAGATTTCTGAGGGGGAGGTTCAGTGCGTGCTCGGGGTGCACTCCGGCAACCTGAACAGGTTACGAGCTTGCCTATGCACATTGTTGTTCGTGATCAATCGGCGCTGAAATGTTCGGCTGGTGGCAGGCTGACTAGCGGCTGGGTTTCGACCACCGCGCCACGCCCAACACCGCCAACGTCGCGGGATAGGCGATGGCGAGGACCTTGAAATTATCCGTAGCGTCGGTCGGAATAGGGAGAATTTTTCTTAACATTTGTCACTTAAGGACTGCATTTGAAGACGTTGAATTATGTTTGTTAGCGAAAGATTATGTTTGGCAAATAAGAGCAAAGTTCGTCAAACCTTGGCTGAACAACAGGCGTTAGACACTTACTGATGTAGCAGCCCATGTGTGCCATGATCTGGCTACATGGGTAATCCTCCTGTGTCGGAGCCCGGCCCAGGCCCTATCTTGTCAGCAAACCGGGGACAGGCGTTCGGCGCGGCGCCGGTCGGCGTTGGCTAAGTCCGCAATCGGCGAAAGGATCTCGCGCTCGAAATCGCATATCGGCTTGCCGTCACGCACGCGCTGCGGCCAGTCGACATGGGTCAACGCCCCCCGTCCCAAGGACACCATGTCGGCTTCGCCACTGTCGACCAGTGCCGCCGCGCGCGAAGGGTCGTGCAAGGAACCGTTAGCGATCACCGGCAAGCCAATATGCCGGCACGCCAAGGCTGCCAGGCTCGGGCCGCTGCCGAATGCGCTTTTCCAGGCCTCGAATTCGGTGGTGTGAACGTAATCGACCGGCAACTGACATACCGCGCCAAAAATCAGTGCCGCGTCGCTTTCGGCACCGCCCCACTTGTGCGTAAAATCGTTGACTTTACCTTGGGAAATCCGCACCCCTACCGTAAAGTCCGCGCCGACCGCAGTGCGCACCGCTGCCGCGACCTCGCCGATCAGGCGGAAGCGCCCTTCCACATCGCCGCCATAGCGGTCGCTGCGCTCGTTGATCCCTTCGCTCAGGAATTGATCCAGTAGGTAACCATTGGCGCCATGAATCTCTACGCCATCGAAGCCGGCCTCGCGCGCCCGGCTGGCGGCCTCGGCGAAACCGCGCACCGCTTCATCGATCTCGGCTTCGCACATAGCGTGCGGCAGCAGATAGGGACCATTGCCGCGGTAAAACGTCATCTGCTGTCCCTTCGGCTGCACGGCCGAAGGCCCGCGTGTGCCAGCGCGATGGATATTCCCCTGCGACAGCGCACCGGCGTGCATCAGTTGGGCGACCATACGGGCACCACCAACATGGACAGCGGCCACCACAGGCTTCCAGGCCTCCCGCTGGCTGGCGTCGGACAGCCCGGGCTGATGCAGGTAGCCCTGCGAGAACGCCTTATCGGTATAGATGCCTTCGGTGATGACGAGGCCAAAGCCGCCTGTCGAAAACGCGCCGTAGTAGTCCAGCATCTGTGCGTTCGCGTGGCCGTCTGCGCTAGCACTGACGCGCGTCATGGGCGCCACCGCCAGCCGGTTGCTCAGTGCCATCCGGCCAATAACCAGCGGGGCGAACAAACTGCAACCGTTCCTGTGCTGGGTACCCATCTTAGTTCCCCGTGGCGTGGCGGGCGACGGCGATGGCTTCGATCTCGATCATCGCCTTGGGATCGTACAGTGCGCGGATTTCGGCGATCGTATCAGCCGGGAACGGCGCCGAGAAGAACTCGCGGCGCAGCGCGACGACGTCTTGGAAATGCCCCATATCGGTGACAAAGATGGTGACCTTGGCGACGTCCCCCAGGCTCGAGCCGCCCGCCTCGAGCGCGCGCCGCAGGTTGGCGAAGGCTTGCTTGCCCTGCGCGAGGAAGCCGCCCTCGACGATCTTGCCATTGTCGCCTGCGCCTGCTTGGCCCGAGATGAACAGCAGGTCGCCGAAGCGAATGCCCTGCGACAGTAGGAATGGTTCGTAGTTGTCGGGTTGGGTAACGATGCGTTCCAACATGATGAATCCTTTCGATGATGTCGGTTGGTGGCCGTCGGCCGGTATTGCCACGATAGGCTTCCACGGTTGCATTGACAAACTTGAAATTATCAGGCATAAGCTGAATTTATTTCACCCGTCAAACCATGCGACGTCTTCCTCCGCTTTCTTCGCTGCGCGCCTTCGAGGCGGCGGCCCGACATGGCAGCTTCAAGCGAGCTGCTGCCGAGCTCGCAGTCACGCCGACCGCGGTTAGTCACCAGATTAGATCCCTTGAGGAGTACACCGGCCTATTGCTGTTCGAGCGTCAGGTACGCAAGGTCGTCCTGACTGAAGCAGGCACTACGTTGTACCCAGTTCTGCGCGACGGATTTAATGCGTTTGAAACAATCCTGCAGCGACTTACCAACGCGGCGCCGCGGCGCCAGGTGGTGATCTCGGCGACAAACGCTTTCATGGCCCACTGGCTCGCGCCGCGCGTTGCGGACTTTCGCTGCCGTCATCCCGATATCGATCTCGAACTGCACGCTTCGGACCAGCCGATCGAACTGGGTTTCGGCCAAGCGGACATTGCCATCCGCTATGGGCACGGACCGTATCCCGGCATGCATTCGACCCCCCTGTTCTCGGACAGCTTCGCGCCGCTAGCCAGCCCGGCCCTGGCCGACGCCGACCTCGCCGACGAGCGACTGCCATTGATCGACTTCCGCTGGATGCGCGAAGACCCGCTGAATCCGACTTGGCAGGCTTGGTTCACGGCCGTCGGTCTGCCTTGGGCGGTACGTCCTGGCCAGCTCCGCTTTTCCAACGAGGGTCATGCCATCCAAGCCGCTCTCGCAGGTCAAGGTGTTGCGCTGCTCAGCCTGGAATTGCTGGCCGGGGAACTGCAGGCTGGGCGCTTGGTAAGGCTGCCAGGACCCACCCTTCCCGGGCATACCTACCACCTGGTCAGCAGTGCGGGATATGCGCCCGAGCCGCATGTCACGGCGGCGCGAAACTGGCTGCGTGCACAGGGCGCCGCCAGCACCGGAGCGCGAAACAAGCTTATTGGTAATCCCCCCATTTTAGAGCACGCTAAAAGTAGAGGTTAAGCGGCAAGAACACGTTTCTGTTTCGGTGTAACGCCATCTCTCGCCGCTGAGATGGCGCTACCACTTTTTTGTCAGCGCCTCCGCGACGATCTCGGCCTTGAGCCGCTCCTCGGCATATATTGTGTGTCAGCGACGGCGACCTCAGTCAAAGCGTCTTGATGAGCGTCACCCAAGTCTCTGTTGCAAGAATTAGCGAACTATTTCGAGACTGCTGTTTTTAAGCCAGGCAACAATCTAACAGCGTGAGCCGCTACCTTTTCCATTTCAGGAAGCGTCACCCCATCACGGACGTGGATGGACATGCCTTCGAGCAGCGTATTAAGTACTGCCGCGAGCGAGGCGACGTCGGTTTGCGCAGGGAGCTGTTTGTCGAGTACGCCTCGGTTCAGCGTTCTGGTGAAGTGGATGATGCCTTCTTGACGTAATGCTTTCATTGCCTCGAATACCTCAGCTGACTCGGAGGAGACGTTGATCGCCGCGATCACCACAAGACAGCCGCAGGGTACCAGGGGCGAGAGCAGAATGCCGGCGGCGTCCTTGAAGAAGCGGTCCACCGCAAGATAGACATCGGGTTCCTGTTCCATGCGCGCCCAAGTGTGATCCCAGTAGGTACGCTCGTAGAAGTCGACCGCCTCGAGGAACAACTTGGCCTTGTTGCCGAATGCGGCGTACAGGCTGGGCGGGTTGATTCCCATAGTCGAACACAGCTCCGCCACGGACGTAGGTTCATATCCCCTGCGCCAGAACACGTCCAGTGCCAGAGTCAACGCTTGTGCGCGATCGAAGCCGCGTGGCCGCCCCTTGATGCGTATGGCCGCGGTAGAAGTTTCGGTACTAGACATTGTGCGCGCCGCCTATATTGAATGTGAGAGTGTACGACGTAGCCGTCGAGTATACCGACCCGATATCACGCAGCGCAATGCAAAGCAGACCACATGCGAATCCGCAGTGGTCCGCATTTCTTCGTGCGCCTATCACCAATCCTGTCGGGTTGGCGAAATGATCACGTCATTGACGGTAACATTGGCCGGCTGGTCGAGTGCGTAGACGACGGCACGGCCGATGTCTTCTGGCGAAATGGCAATCCTGTTCAGTTCCTGCGCCGCTTTCCTGCCCTCGGGATCTGTCACTTTATCGGCCCAACCGGTGTTGATCACGCCTGGACTAATTGTATTGACCCGGATGCCATGGTGCACGCCGAGTTCCTTACGCATCGATTCCGTCATCGCCTGCACGAAGAACTTGGTCGCGCTATAGACGCCGGCCGCCGCGCCGACCTGATGTCCCGCCACTGAATCCATGTTGAGGATTTGTCCGGACCTCTGCTTTAACATGAACGGCAAGGTGGCCGCAACGGCGTTCAGGTACCCTTTAATATTGACATCGACCATCTTGTCCCAGTCATCGGTCGCCAGATCCGACCAATTGGAAAACAGCATTACGCCGGCGTTGTTGATCAGGATGTCGATGGCGCCGAAGCTGTCCTGCGCGAACTGCGCAAGCGCGACCATCTCGGCGCGGCTAGTGACGTCGCACACATGGCCAATGGCCAGGCCGCCTGCGGCTTTCAGCTCGCCGACGATCATCTCAACCCCGTCCGGATCACGCGCAGCGACGACAATCTTTGCGCCTCGTGCCGCCAGCGCCCGTGCCGAGGCCGCCCCGATGCCAGACGAAGCGCCTGTAATAACTACGGTCTTTTCTTTCAAATAATTCATGATTTTCCTAGTGGGTGAATAGAGTGTTCAGGTGGAATCAGTACGTTCCGTTTAACCAATCGGTGTAGCCCTTGGCTCCACCGCCGTAGTAGGACTCACGCGGGGCGATCGTCAGCTCGGCGCCGTAGCGCAGGCGCTCCACCAAGTCGGGATTCGAGATGAAGAGTCGGCCAAAGGCCACGGCATCGATCTTCTCCTGCTTCCGGCGCTCGATTGCCATGTCGAGGTCGTAGTTGTTGTTGCCGATATACGGGCCTGTGAACTGAGCACTCAGTGCATCCAGGTCGACGCCGGCAGGTACGTGGCGCGAGGTGGCGGTCGCACCTTCCACGACATGCAGATAGGCGAGATTGAAGCGGTTGAGTTCGCCAATCAGGTAGCCGTACATCGCCATTACATTGCTGTCGGGCGGCGTGTTGCCGGCGTCTGGCGTCACCGGAGACAGGCGGATGCCGACTCGGTCGCTACCCCAGATACCGACGATCGTCTGGGTGACTTCCAGGGTCAACCGGGCCCGATTTTCGATTGAACCGCCATACTGGTCGGTCCGCTGGTTAGTCGAGTCGCGCAGGAACTGGTCCAACAGATAGCTGTTAGCGGAGTGCACTTCAACCCCATCGAAACCGGCGCGTTTGGCATTAGTGGCCGCGATTTTGTACTGTTCAATGATGCCGGGAATTTCATCGGTCTCCAGGGCGCGCGGCATCGAGACCGGCACGAACCCGTTGACGGTGTAGGTATTGCCTTCCGCCTGTATGGCCGACGGGGCGACCGGGGCCGCGCCGTCAGGCTGCAACTCGACGCTCGAGAAGCGGCCAACATGCCATAGCTGGCAAACGATCCTGCCGCCGGCGGCGTGGACCGCATCGGTGACCTTTTTCCATCCTGCTACCTGCTCTTCGCTCCAGATGCCCGGTGTCGCGGCGTAGCCACGTCCCTGGGGCGAGATATTGGTGGCTTCGGCCACGATCAGTCCAGCGCCGGCACGCTGCGCATAGTAGGTGGCATGTAGTTCGTCCGGAATGCCTTCTTCACTGTAGCGGCTGCGAGTGACGGGGGCCATCACGATGCGGTTCGCCAGTTGCAAAGCGCCCATCGTGTAGGGCGAGAACAAGTCGGTCTGGGTAGAGCGGTCAGTCATAGGTTTTCCTTAAATTGAATTAGCTGGCACAATCTGTAGCACGCGCTATATAATACACCTACTTCTGTAGCGCGTGTTACAGATGCGTGGTTTGGCCTCGCGGCGCGCTAGGAGTGAATCCATGTACGACTACCTATTAGGAGAAGCAAATGTCCAAGCCAGACTACGTCCAGGAGTACGACGCAATCGTCGAAGTGCTCAGCCATTACAACGAAGGCGGGAAACAGGCACGCAGCAGCATCATGAAACCGGCTTTTAGTGACCAGGCCACGATTTTTGGTGTCGACGCCAATAGAAAGCTGATCGGAGGCGCGATCCAGGGCTTGTTCGACACGATCGATTCGGTCTTCAGGCCGTCGCCAGAAGCGTGTGGCGTCATCGCCAGCATCGATATCGTTGGCACGGCCGCGAGCGCCCGGATCGACACCAACGACATCTCCGGCTTCTGCTTCACCGATTTCTTCAATCTATTGAAGGTCGAGGGCAAGTGGATGGTTGTCAGCAAGATCTATCACACCCACGTCACCTCATAATTCAATCTGTTCATCCCCAAGGAGCTAGCATGACCAAGAACGTCAAGGCAGTACCGACCGCCGAATACAACGCCGTGATCGCGGTTGCTCAACAATACGTCGACGGCCTGCGTGAAGGCAGTGCCGAGGGTGTTGGCCGGGCATTCCACCAGGACGCCGTGATGTACGGCTTTACCAACGGCGAATTGCTGGGTGGGCCGATCACGAACCTGTTTGACTTCGTCAAGAAACACGGCAAGGCGCCCGAGATCACCACACGTCTCGATGTGCTTGCCATCACACCGACTACCGCCGTGGTGCGAGTGGACATGGAGAAGGACGCCATCGGCGCCGACTACAACGACTACCTGACGCTGATCCGGATCGACGGAAAATGGAAAGTGATCGCAAAGGTCTATCACCAGTTCGAAGGGTGATAGATGGCGCGGGATGCGGCGGCGTGTGCGCATCCCGCTCGACTTCGATAGCCCTACTTGAATTTTCGGGCGACGCCGACTGCCAAACTTGTCGTTAACCCATTTAGAGGAATTGAACGTGAGCCGGATATCTATTGCGGACACTGGCACGCGCCTGAGTATGGAAAACATGAAGCTGCTGCTGGTTGGCGCGACCGGGCTTGTGGGACGCCAAGTGCTCGAGCAGGCAATGAGCGATCCTCGGATCGGATCGGTGACCGCGCTGGCAAGGCGTGAACTGCCGGCGCATCCCAAGCTAACGACGTTGCTGGTTGACTATGAACGCCTTGACACGGATGCCTCTTGCTGGCGCGCCGATGCTGTCATCTGTACCTTGGGCACCACCATGCGTTCAGCCGGTTCGCGGAAGGCATTCCATTGTGTCGATCATGATTATCCATTGGCCGTAGCGCGTTTGGCCCATGCACAAGGCACACGCGTTTACGTGCTCAATTCGGCGATCGGGGCCGATGCGCGTTCGCGGTTTTTCTATAACCGGGTCAAGGGTGAACTGGAAGACGACCTGCGTCAGCTTGGATTCGATTCGCTCGCACTGGTGCGCCCAGGCCTGATCGATGGGCACCGCACCGAATATCGCCCAGGCGAGCAAATGATGCTCAGAGCGATGCGCATTGCCGCTCCGCTACTGCCCAGGCGCTGGCGGCCGAATCCGGTATCCAGCATCGCAAGAGAGCTACTTAACGCTGCGCTTTTGCCGCGGCAGGGAGTCAGCATCATCCCGGCTGAACAGATGGTTTGATCCGTACCCGACTTTTCTATTCGAATATTAAGAAAGATTCCATGCCTTTAATTCAATATAACGCGGTTGTCGATAGCGACGCCGCTCGTACCTGGCGAGTGCTGAAGCAGTTTGGTGGCATCAGTCAATGGCACCCTTCGATCCGCGAAAGCATGATCGAACACGACGAGATCGACGGCCTTGTCGGATGCGTTCGTCGTCTGGTCCTGCAGGATGGCGCCGTGCTGCGCGAACGCTTGCTTGCGGTCGACGAAGGTGGGCTCAGCTTTTCCTACCGTTTTGAAGAAGCACCGCTACCGGTCGACAATTATGTGATGACAGTCAAGCTCATTCCCATCACAGGTCAAGCCAGTACCCTCATCCAATGGTCCGCCAGTTTCGACCATCGTGAGCAGGACCACCAGGCTGAACAGCTTGAAGGAATCCGCGCGCTGATCGTCGGTGGTCACGACAGCCTGAAAGCTTATCTGGCCCAGCCGTCGGCAAACCAATAAACGAATCCGGGCGCCACTCAGCGAGCCCTGAGTTACTCGAGAAATAATGGACCCGCAACATTGCCGCCTTATCTCTGGACAAGACCTTTCGACTGATTAACCATGGCCCAACCGTCCTGGTGTCGGCTCGTCACGCTGGCATCAACAATGTGATGGCCGCATCCTGCTGTTTGACAAACTTGATTCGATTCGTTCAAAAACGCCTGAAGAGTGCGAGCTCTTCAGGCGTATTTTTTTACTTAATGACAAGGGGCAACGCGCCTCGACAGCACATGCTAGAGCCCATGCGGCTTCCGCCGTGTTAGCAAGGTGAACAGCGGAAATTTTCGTTGGATTTCTGCGTCTTCGCTTGCCCAGCTCAGGCGGGAATTCGGTTGACTTCGCAAATGAACAAACTTATCTTAAATTTCATCGATGAGCAGCCAAGAGTATTGCTAGTCCGTTGTAAATTGCTTCGGGCGGCGAGGTGGAACGCACCTTGTGTGTCCTCCCGGAGCGCGCATGTGCGTGATGCCAAGCCCGGTTGCCGCTTCTGATGAACCTGTTAATCAAGCCGCCGCTGCCTTGCGGACCGGGTCGTTGACGCTCGCCGCGTCGTGCCCTTGCTTGGTCGAATGGAGGACGCATGAACGTGTTAATGGTTGGTGCAGGTAATGCCGGATGTGCGCTCGGCGCAATCCTTGCGCAGGAAGGAAACCGCGTCGTCCTGTTCAAGACCTCCCACTCCCTGCATGACGAGAATTTCGACACGGTGTGCGAATCGCGCACGATCCGCATCGTCAGCAATCCCAAAGGAGGCGAGACGAGCATGGCCTCGATCGCGCTGGCCACGCGGGACGTCGACGAAGCCTTTGCAGTTACGCCGGACGTCGTCTACATCACCACCCAGACCCACTGCCATGCCGATATCGCCGCACTGATCGGCCCCTACCTGAAGGCGCACCAGCTGGTGCTGCTGGCGCCCGGCTACATGGGCTCCTGCTACTTCCTGCCCTACCAGGCCAGGGAAGGGTTCCTGCTGGCCGAAGGCGAAAGCCTGCCCTACGATGCACGCATCACTGCGCCGGGCGTGATCAATGTCCTGTTCCGCAATACGCGCAATGCGCTGGCCTTCCTGCCGCGCGAGCGTGCGGACGAAGGACTCCAACGCGCCGCGCAATTGTTCCCGACCTATGTCGCAACGCGTAGCAACGTGGTCGAGTCGGCGATGCACAACCCCAACCTGATCGTGCACACCATCGGCTCGCTGTTGTCGGCCAGCCGCATCGAATACGCGCAGGGCGAATTCTGGATGTACCGCGAAGCGTTTACACCTTCCGTCCTGAACCTGCTGTACCGGCTCGATGCAGAAAAAAGCGCGGTCATTGCCGCCACCGGCGGCAAGCCCTCGCCCTATTTCGACGAGTGCAAGTTCCGCAACGAAGAAGACCTGTCGCAGCCTTCGCTATCCGTCTTTCGCCGCTATGCAGCCGAAGGCGGGCCCAAGGGACCGGCTACCCTGCAGACGCGCTTCATTACCGAAGACGTGCCCATGGGACTGGCGCTGCTGTCCTCCATCGGCCGCCTGATGGGGGTGCCCACGCCCACAGCCGATGCCTTGATCGTGATCGCCAGCGGCCTGCTCGACCGCGACTTCAGCGCGGAGGCGCGCACCCTGGCCGGCCTGGGACTGGGTGAGGTGTCTCCGGACGAATTCAAACGCATCCTGAACGGGTGACGCGTGGCACTGCACGATGTCCTTTCCAAGCATTACTACGCGTGGCGCCGCTATATCCCCAGCCGTGTCCTTTATCACCCCGACTTCTTCCGCGTGCGCGAATTGCTGGCGCAGGACAGCACCGCCATCGCCGCACAGGCGGGCCTGCGCCTGCGCCAGATCCTGGTCCATGCGCTGGAGCACGTGCCGCACTACCGCCGCACGGTCAAGCTCAGCGCGCTCGAGGCGGCGAACGAACCCTTGCAGCAGGTACTGGCAGCCTTCCCTTATCTCGCCAAGGAAGAGGTCATGGCGCAGCAGCGCGATTTCCTCGACGACCGGCTCGACCCGTCCAAGCTGATGTACGCCACCAGCGGCGGATCGTCCGGCCAGGGCATCGGGATGTGGCGCACCAAGCGGCTGGCGGACATCGAAAAAGCCTTCTTCACCCATGAATGGGGCAAGCTCGGCTTTTCCTTCGACAAGTCCCGCATCCTGCGCATTGGCGCCGACGCGCGCCGCCTGGCTCATGAAGAACCATGTCGGGTGGTCGGCAACCGCCTGATGCTCTCGCCATATCACGTGCACGGGCAGCACAAGGCGGCGATCTGCGATGCGATTCGTCGCTTCCGACCCGAGTACGTGCACGGGTACCCGAGTTCCGTCACGGCGCTTGCCGAACTCTTGCAGCCGGGCGAACTCGACGTCCAAGTAAAAGCGGTGCTGCTGGCGTCGGAACCGGCCACGCCGGCGCAGCTCGCATCGATCCGCCGGCTGTTCGGGGCCCCTGTGTCGCTGAACTATGGATTGTCCGAGCGCACCAACCTGGCTTTTCTGAACGTGGACGACCAGGGCAAATCCGACTACATGTTCCAGCAGCTCTACGGCTGGAATGAAAACCGCATGGATGGCGAGCGCGCCGAAATCGTCGGTACGTCGCTATGGAACGATGTGATGCCCTTGATCCGTTACCGCACGGGCGACTATGGCCGCATCGATGGGGACGGCCGCTGCCCGATGGTCGACGGCCGCGGTCATGAATTCCTGGTCGACCGGGCCGGCAAGCGCATTCCTGGACTAGCCATCGTCATCGACGAGGTGACCTGGGATTTCGTGCGCCTCTACCAGGTGCGGCAGGCGCGGGCCGGCGAGATCACGCTGGCCGTGGTGCCGCGTCACGGAAGCCTGAACCCGGAACAGCGCGCCTTCGTGCTCGACGCCCAGCAACGCCGCTGGGGCGGCTTCTTCGACATCTCGCTGCAGGAAGAAGACGATATTCCTTTAGCAGCAAACGGCAAGCGCAAGCTGGTAGTGAACACGCTCGACGTCTAGCTGTTTCCCTCGGCTGCGCAGTTCGCTGGGCGCACCAGTGCGGCGCCGCGCAGGTAGGGATCTTCGTTACTGATGCACAAGACCGGCGCACTGCGCTCGCGCGCATAGTGGCATGCCAGGGCCAGCACCGTCAGGAAAGGCACGGCGCCGCAGTTGCCACTGCCGAGGCCAACGCGTACGACATCGTCGGAGGCATCAAGTTGCGGGATTGCCGGTGCGGTAAGGCTCATCAGCTCGAGGACACGGTTGGGGCGGTGGGCGGTATCGGCCACGACCATGGCGATTTGCGCCAGTTCGATGGCGCTGGCCTTGCAGAGCTGCTCCGTCATCTCCAGCAGCAGCGCCGGATCGGCGCGGCGGGCGTCATCGGCCGAGCTGTCCCGGAGGCGCTCATGGAGCGGGCCCAGCAGTACCATATCTGTGCCCTTGATCGCCTCTGCCTGGCGCAGGTCGGTCAGCAGCAATCCGCAAGCGCCCTCGCCCGGGATGTGGCCGCTGCCTTTCGATGGGTTGAACAAAGCCGAGTTTGCCGCCAGGCGGTCGACGCTTTCCTGGCCGATCAGGGAGACACAGGCAATCACGATTGCCACCAGGGGTTTGTGATCTGTTGACGGCAGCGGCAGCACTTGCGTGAGAACGGTGTTCAGGGTACTCAGATGGAGTTGCTCGGGTCCCGGCGTTGCAATGGCAGTGTCCGGCCAGCCGTACTGGCTGACGGTATGCCTGAGCCACGTCATTGCCGCGCGGCGAACTTCCACGGTCCAGTCGTGGGGCAGCAGCAGCTTCAGCTGCAGCATCGGAGGCTGTCCCTCGGGCGGCATGCAATCGGCGGCTGCTAGGCTGGCAAGTTCACCTGCCACGCCGGTCGCCAGGACCAATGCGCGCCATTGCTCTTCGGTGAAATCCATTACCGGCATACCCTGGCTGGCCAGCCATTCCGCGATCTCATCCTGTAACGCCTCGTCCTCTGCATCATCGACACGTGCCGCCATGACCGGGAAACCATTGTCGTCCACAAGTTCCTGGTCCAGGTCGGCGCGCGCTTCATTGTCAGCGATGGCGCCGGCAAGCTCGTCCACCGACGCACCGTAGGGGGAACGCAGCGCTGTGGCCAGGACGGCCACTACAGGCGCTGTCACTGCCGCATGGGCTGCCGGTGAAGCTGTGGCCGGTTTCGACAGGTCTGCAGCAGGCAGCGCAGAAGCCCGCGCGGTAATCGCTTTATGGCCACCCCAAAAACCGAGTAGCAAGCCCAGCGGCAAAAGGAACAGCGCCAGCGCCAGGTCACCCGTTCCGGGATTGTGATTGGTCGCATGCCAATACCAGATCACGATTGCCCAGCACACCACAAAGGTGGTTGCGACTACTGCGCCGAGCTTGAGCCACTCGGCAGGTTGGCGCGTTGGTTCCGGTGGGGCCGAGGCTGAAATAGTTGTCATGGCTGTCGCTCAGAGTTTGTCGATCGTTGCCTGCTGGCCCGCGATCAAGGAGGCGCCACAGGCGGTTTTGTCGCCATGGCGCGCTGCGGGTTTGCCGTCGATGATCAGGCTTGAATCGCCGCTGATGATCGGACTGGAGCCGTGTTTAGGGCATACCGTCTTGTCACCCATGCGGGCGATACCGACGCCGCCAGTATCACTTTGCGTCGAAGCTTCGATAACAGTTCCACCGTGTGAAGTTTTGTCACCAAGCTTGATTAATGGGCCTGCCATGATTTTCTCCTATCATCGCTATGAGCTTCTGAATTTCAGACGAGATTTTCTAGTTCTGGTGTTGGTCCCACTGCCAGATGGCTTTTCCATAGGCTGAGCCCACCGCGGGGAACATTTCTCCAGCACGAAAATACCGACGAGAGTCGGCAGAGGCTGGGGTGAAATAAAATCCGTTCATTGTGCATTCTTCACCGGCTTCGAAACGCTGCTCAATGAATGTCAATGGATCAGCCTCGCCTTCCAGCTTCTCAAACTTCCCTTCTACCAGTTCTACATAACACCATTTTGAAGGTGCAGAGGTGAACGCGTTTCGCGCAACGAGGCTAGGAGCAAGAACGGGGGTATGCGATTGCGCGAAATACCAATCGTCAAGCAACTCAGGCGAATTAAGGTTTTGCTGGACGAAGCCAAGCATTGCATCTCCATCCACCCATAACTTCGATCTGCCTACTGTGGCCAGCGCATCTTTACCCAAGCTGTTAAAAATCGAACATTCCCGCAGTATTCCATATTCATCGCCGTTCCATGCGAACTGCAAGGATCCGTCAGGATGATCGGTCGAAATATACACTCCCGTTCTTGGAGGAATTTTTCCGGTTTCGCCGACGATGCTTTCCAGAATCCTGAATTTTGGAAAATTTACGAAGTGAGCGGAGTGTCTAGCCCAAGTCATGGTCAATCCAAAGTCACTCCATCGTCCAGCACGATGAGACCTGTCCATTGTCTGATCGATATACATCGCGTACCTCACGACTGACTCAAGCATATCGTCGAATTTTTGCTCCTCCTCTACCGTGGTCCATTGCATCGAGAATTCGGCCATGCCACGAGCACATTGATTCGCTCCTGTAATGTGATAAATTTTCGATTGCCTATCCGCCATGGCTCGGATTGTGGAAAGCCCAAAGTCCCTCAGAAATGACCAAGCGTTATTTCCCCAATTTTCGCTTGTATCTCGATTACCCCAGCGAGCATCTCGAAGAAACCTATCCCTGCCTTCCAGGCGACTTTTATCTAATATCCCATCAGCGAAGTCCTGAAGCTGATGTACACGTTCATATAGCCCCTCCAGGTAGTTATAGGATGCAAAGAAATAAAGCAAGGCAGCTTGTTTCTTTTGCCACGATGTCAATGTGCTCGTCGATGTCATACAGCCTCCAAGAAGTTTGACGTTTTATTGGTTGAGCGAGGTGAGTTGTCCTGGCAGAGTCGGCAGGCCAATTTTGTCCATCAGACCTGAACCATTGAAATCGGTATAGCCCCATCCCGTCTCAAACGGTCCACTAAGATTCGGATGATTGAGTTTCTCGCGAATTCCGACATGTAGTGCTTTCTGGGCATCAGTAAGGTTGTCGAAATTTTTTTGATTAATCCACTCCTCGGTAACATTGTTTCCAGTCGTATTCTTCTTGTAGTAGCGCATGGTGTCGTTGCGTGAGTCCGTTCTGCTGAGGTTAAAGATGATCTGCTCATATCCACCTTCTAAATGCCGGCCCGGTACACCGTCTTTCGTTTGGCTGGAAGCCGGCCCCCGCCATATTTTTAGCGTTTCCCCAGGCTTCACGTTGTAAACGACGAACTGGCCGTTGACATTCCAATCAGGCCAAACCGCAAGAAACTTTCTCCAAGCAGCTTTTGGATCAGGAGAATTCTGTATATCGTTGAACACTTTCTCGCTGATCCAACAGTCGCTCATTGCACGGCTATTCGGCGATAGGATCCGAATGAGCTTGGATGGTCCTTTGATTTCATCTGCAGCCAGCTTATGGAATGACGCAATATTCGTATTATTTAGGGGTGGATGGCCATTTTTAACGGCATCCGAAACCATTTGTTGATTGAGATTAGGATTTGCGGCAGGCCATCGGATATTCATGTCATCGTTAAGCCAACTCGGACACGGATTCGGCCGACGCATCAAGGTAACCGCAGTCGCCTCCGGCAATGCACCGCGATAGTGGACGTTGTCCAGGTTAACGATCGCTTTCCTGCTGAGCGCTGCTTGACCTTCCACCAGCAAAATTATCTTTTCGAATATAGCGTCAATGGTCAGATCGACTTTCGCTATCCCTTCAGCCGCTCTCGAGCGAACCCACAGTACCTGTTCAAGCGCATCGGACGCGCGCTTGCCAACTAATGAAATATGCTCCACCTTGCCAACTAATTGGCGCATCGTGCCGATGGCCGAGTCGAAAGCCTTTAGCAGTTCTACGGGCGTGATTTTCGACTTGACGTCCTTAAGCTCTTTCGCGAGCCAATTGAAAACTTCATCAATATGATGGTCGCGCAAATATTTCTGAAAGATTTGTCGGCGCATCAGCGTCACAACCCATGTCAGAGCTCCATTTACCGCGGCTGCGATCGCATCGCCCCCTGCGCGCCGAATAAAGGCGAAGAAGACTTTAAGTACCCCTTTTAAAAAGGATCCCAAGAACGGAATGAGGCCTATCAATGTCAGGGCAAGTGCGACCCAGGCCCATGTATCGGAAGCGTCTTGCCGCAATTTCTTGCAGTTTGCTATCAAGTCGCGCACGTCACAGACCTGATCTACCAGTGGGATCATCGATATCGCTGCATCGACAACAATCTGTCCAGTCGAGCGGTTGTCGTTGAAGTCGCCTTGCACCGCTTGCCAAAACCATTCCCAGGGGTTCGAACTTACTTCTTCTTCGACGGGCTGTTTGTCGGTTGTCCATGCAAGCGCGTTCCGCATCTGGGTCGGGTTAATTTCGGGCATACATCACTCCACGGGACAGGACACGAGAACGTCATTACCCAAGCAAGGCTTGCAATGGGTCGTGCGGTTTCTCTTTCTTTGGCTTGCGCGGTTTGTAGACGACCTTTTTCACCGGTTTGTTCTCAACGTTTTCGTGCCGCGCCTTTCCATCTCCATCCAATGTCCCGGTCAGGACAGGCCCTTTGTCGAAATGGATTTCGTACTCCACATCGGGAATACCTTTACCGATGTCTGCGTCCAGGTAGTCAAGCGCGATGAAATTGGGCGGCTCTTCGCTTAACTCGCTCGGCAAGTTCTGCAGATTGGCACTCTGGCGGCCCCCCTTATCAAACACATGCTGCCCCCCCTTCACCGACAACGTCCCCGGACACGCAAACGTAATATCCCCACCCTCCAGCGTGATCGACGACTCCCCCGCCTGCAGCACGATTTTTTCCTTGGCCTTGATCTCGATGCAGTCATTCACCGAGATCACGACGACTTCCTTGTCCGCCAAAATCTCCAATGCATCGGTATGCGCCTGCAGCGACACCGGCCCATTCGCCGCGATCGCCTGGATCCCGCCCGCATGCGTAAAGAAGCTGGCCGCGCCACCCGCGACGGATGAAAACGTATGCCCCGCCGTCATGTGCACATCCGACTGCGTGGTCCAATGCAGGTGTTTTCCGGCATACAGCACGGTCGATGCCGGCGTTGCCCAGTTGATGCTGGCCGCCGAGTCCATCAACACGATGGGCGAGCCGAACTTTTCCACAGGCTGCGACGAGTCGACCTCGCGCGAACCTGGCTTGCCCTTGAACGCGGGCTGCCCGTTCACTGGCCCGTCATACTTGCCCTTTACCTGCGGATCGACCTGCTCAATCAGCTCCGCCAGCGCCTTTGCCGCATCCTTGCTGAACAGCGCCTGCTGCGCCGCCGCCGCATCCCCCAGGGCAGTCGTCAATTCCTGCGCGCCCTTGAACTGCGCAACGGCTTCCGCCACATCCATCTGGGTCGAGCTCACGCTGCTCCCGAGAACCGGACGCGCACGCGTCGACAGCAGCACGCCCTCCCCGCCTCGGATGACCGCCCAGGCATCGGTACGCAACTCGAATCCGCTGCCGCGCCAGGCGCCACGCTGCGCCGTGCCCGGCTCCTGGTGGATCAGGTAGCCAAGGTTCAACTGCGTGGCCCCGACACTGGTGGCCAGGCGCATGCGCACCTGCCCGGACGTGTCGTCGATCTGCCACTGGTTGTAGCCGCTGCCATCGAAGTTCCGGGTGTGGATACCGGATAAAGCCCCGGCGTGATTGGCGCCCGAATCCACGCCGGCCGAGAAGGGTGGCAGATCCGCGCCGTTGTACAGCTGGGCCACGATCACCGGCCGGTCGATATCGCCCTCGATAAAATCCACCAGCACTTCGGTGCCGATGCGCGGCGTGAACAGCGTGCCCCAGTTGGGCCCGGCCAGCGCCTCGGCCACGCGCACCCAGGTGCCGGAGGTCTCATTGCCCGGTGCGCATCCCTTCTCGTCCGAGTTGTGCGCCATGCCGCCCGCGTTGGGACTCGCGCCGCGCTGCCAGGCGAACTGGACGAGCACCTGGTGGTCGCGGTTGGTGGTCGAGATGTCATTCGCCAGCCCGACAACGAGCGCGCATTGCGGCCCGGGCGCGGTGATGCGCTGCGGCGCGGCAGTCGCGCGCGGCACCAGGGGCACCACTTCGCGCACGCAGGCGAAGATGTTGCGGTAAGTTCCATTCTCGACAGCGGCCGCACCCAGTCCAACGATCCCGGTCTGGAAATTGTTGCGGGCTTCATGTCGCACCCACAGCACCTTGAATGCATTCGATCCCTCGGGATAACGGTCGTGCCGGGTCAGCTGGAAGGCGCAGCCGGCTGCGAGCCTGCGCACGGCGCCCGTTCCCTCGAATACCTTGTTCTCGAGCTCAAGTGCCTGCAGCATCAGTTCGCTGTGCGAGTCGGCAGCCTGACGCTCGGCGACGATGCGTTCGCCACTGCCGTCATAGACCTGCAAGAAGGGCAAATCGCCGGCATCCAGCACGGACTCGTGCTCCGCGCCTGGCGCCAGCAGTTGGGCCGGATCCCAGCTGCTGATCGACACGGCATTGGCCTGCACCGTGCGGCGCGCGCGAAAGCCGTCGATGGCATCGTCGAGTTCTGTTGCGCGCACGCCATGGAAGCGCAGTACCTCGCCACCGGGCGTCGAGGGTAGTATCGCCCGGCTATCGAAGATCACCAGCTTGTGGCGCGCCTGGCCGTGCGGGCCGTCGCCACCATCTTCGGCCTGGTCGTGTTCGAAACGCCAGTTCAGCCCTTCCGAAGCCAGCAGGCGCAGCAGGAAATCCAGGTCGCTCTCGCGGTACTGGGTGCAGACGGCGCGCGGCGCGAGGTCTTGCGACACCTCGAAATCAAAACGCACCTGTGGATAATCCGCGAGTAATTCACAGGCGATGCCGCGGACGTTCTTGTTTTGGAAGATATAGCTGTCGCGGCGTAGCGCCAGCATGGCCAGCGCCGGTTCCAGGCGCAGCCGGTAGCGCGCCACGCCGCCGTCCGCGCCCAGCCAGGACGCTGCCGTGCACAGCCCGTGCCACATGCGCCGGCTGCCATCGGGCTGCAGCAGGCCGACGGTGAGTTCTTCGCCGATGAATAGTGCCAGGTCGAGGTCGGTCGAGGTGCTGAGCGCCTCCACGTCGAAGGCGAACAATTCGTTGACGGCCTCGACCGCGCTGAACCCTTCCGCCACCAGCGATTCGGGCAGGCCGCTGTCCTGGGCGCTGGCCAGCGTGATCAGGCGCGCATGCTGGCTCAGCCCAGTACCGAACAGCCCCAGCGCCACGCCCAGGGCGGCCACATCCAGTGCCGCGTTCATGCAGCGACGGCCAGCAGTTCCAGGCGCAGCTCTTTCATGCCGGCCGGGACATAGATCGAGATCGATTGCGCCTTGAGCATGCGCTCATACATCGGTCCCTTCGCCTCGAGGATGAAATAACAAGTCTCGGGACGCACCGGCACCGCGGCCGGCAATTGCGGCGCGTACTGCAGGCGCACGCCCGGCAACGCAGACAGCACGAATTTCTCGACATCGTCCGGCGCGCCGACCTTGAAGCGCAGCGGCACCACGTCCACCAGTTCCACCGCGGGAATCGCGGCCGACACCGCGACATAGAAGGTGGTCTTCTCGTCGATCTTTCCCGAGTCGAGCATGCCGATGTGGTAGGACGGCCGCACTTCGTTGAGGGCGATCGCGAAATACTTCGACGAGATCACGGTATCGAGCAGCTCGCGGATGATGATCTGCAGCTTGGCAAAAGCCGGGCCCGGATCGCCATGCTGGTAGGGCGGCAAATCCGCCAGCGTCCAGCTCTTGGAGAAGGTCATCAGGCCGCCCGCCACGTCGAGCAAGCCCTCATACAGGCGCTCCGGATGCAGCGCGGGATGATGGAAGTGGTGGGTCAGGCTGGCGTAGGCCGAGCTGGCCGTATGCAGCAGCCAGAACGAGGACATGTCGCCGGAGCGGAATTCCACCACGTTGCGGCTGGGCTCGCGATGGTGGCCGTAGAGCGCGGCGACCTTGGCCTGCAGTGCGTCGAGCAGGCGGCGCAAGCCCTGGAACAGCACCGGCGCCGCGCCCAGGGACAACGAAGGCGGCACGAAGCTGTCATCGATCTCGAAGCCACCGGTGGCCGCGCGCCGCAGCCGCAGCAGCGGGAAGTGGACATAGCAATCGCGCGGTTCGAACTCGGACACCAGCCGCACCGCCTTTTTCAGGTAGGCCAGCTGCACCGGCGCGGCTTGCGTGTACAGGTCGGGCGTGTCGGCGTTGGCCTGGACAAAGCGCGCCGTATTGGTCGCCTGCCCCGGCGGCGCGAAATTGCCGCTGAACGGTTTTAGTCCGGGCAGGGCGACGTAATAGGTCACGGTTTGCTGCGACTGCTGCAAGAGGCTCAGGTCCACCGGCTCGGGCAGCGCGTCGATCTCGGGCGCATCGACCAGCTCGCCGTCCTGGAAGCGCACCGACAGCGAAAGCAGCCGCAGCATGCTGTTGGCCAGCGCCTCGCGGTCGACCTGCAGGCCCTCGACGCCCCAGGCGTAGGGGTGCACGGCCTTGATGCCCTTGTGCAGGCATTGCTCGTGGTAGTGGTCTTGCCGCTGGAAGTGCTGTGGACGCAATAACAGGCCTTCGCCCCAGAGAACCTTGCTGGTCATGTCTCTGCCTTCGTTCAAGTTTTCGTCGGATGGTGAGCGCCTGACAATGAGGGCTCTTGGTGGAACAACTCTCCGGAAACCATAACAACTTGAAAGGGTTGCCTATGTGAAGTTGATCAAACCTTGGTGCTGCGCGGCGTGGCAACATCGGGTTTGGTTTTTTTCCGTCCACACGCCGCTCGGGTTGACCGGGGAACAAGAAAGGGGAGCCCCATGAAGGGATTTACGCCGGGGTTGTTCGACCGCCTGCTCGGTGTGCCGAACCGCGGGCCGGGCCAGACCGCGGCGGCGCGCATGACCATCGAGGAATTGAAAGACACGGTGGCGCGCGACCTCGAGTCGCTCCTCAACACCCGCTCGAGCATGGCGGACGGCGACTTGAAGGCCTACCCGGAATGCAGCCGCTCGATGGTCACCTATGGCCTGAACGACTTCGCCGACCTCTGCCTGTCGAGCCCGACCGACCGCGCGGCCATTTGCGCCAGCATCGAAAAAACCATCGGCTGCCATGAGCCGCGCCTGCGCAACGTGCGCGCACTGCTGGAGATCCGCGACGATGCCGTCAACCGCCTGAACTTTTCGATCACGGCCGTGCTAGTGGCGAGCGTGTCGCAGGAACCGGTCAACTTCGACGCCGTGCTCACGCCCTCGACCCTGCAATACAGCATCTGCAAGGCCGGCAAGGTAATGCGTCCGGCACCGGTTGGGGCATGAGCATGGAACAATTGCTCCCGTATTACGAAAGCGAGCTGGGTTACCTGCGCCGCAACCTGCGCGAATTTGCCGAACGCTATCCGCGCATTGCCGGGCGCCTCTTGATCAGTGGCGAGGTCTGCGAAGACCCGCATACCGAACGCATGATCGAATCCTTCGCGCTGCTCAATGCGCGCATTGCGCGGCGCCTGGACGACGACTACCCCGAATTCACCGAAGCCCTGTTCGAGGTGCTGTACCCGCACTACCTGCGCCCCTTCCCCTCTTGCTCGATCGCACGCATGGATGTGAGCGGAGCAGCCAGGCAGGGCGGCGCCAGCACCATTGCGCGCGGCACCCAGCTCAATACGCGGCCGGTGCGGGGCGCCGCCTGTACCTTCCGCACCGTGTATCCGGTCGACGTGGCGCCGGTGGCCTTGAGCCGGGCCAGGTTTTCCGCCATCATCGACGCGCCCGAGGCCGTGCGCCTGCCGGGGGCCGCATCGTCCAGCATCAGCCTCACCCTCGACTGCACCGCCGAACAGGGCTCGCTGGCCCAGCTCGCGCTGCCCAGCCTGCGCGTGTTCATCGACGGCGAGCCTTCGTTTTGCGCCGCCCTGCGCGACGCGCTGTTCATGCGCACGGTAAGCGCCTATGTCGAAGCAGGAAGCAGCGGGCGCTGGACGGCGCTGGCGCCAGTGCCGGTGCGCCCGGCCGGCTTCGGCGAGGACGAAGCCCTGATCGACTTCCCGGCGCGCTCGCATGCCGCCTACCGGCTGCTCACCGAATATTTTTGTTTTCCCGAAAAATTCAATTTTTTCGACATCGACCTGGCCGCGCTGGCCGCCGCCGCGCCGCCCGGGACGCGCAGCGTGACCTTGCACCTGGCGCTGTCCGGCCTGCGCTCGGACTCGAACACCGCGCGCATGCTCGGCACCCTGTCCACCAACAACGTCCAGCTGGGCTGCACGCCGGTGATCAACCTGTTCCGCCAGCGCGGCGAGCCGATCCGCGTGACGCATACCAGCGCCAGCTATCCGGTGCTGGCCGATGCGCGGCGCGCCTTTGCCTACGAGGTGTATGCGATCGAATCGCTGAGCCTGATGCGCCAGACGCCGCAGGGCGAAACGCTGGTGCAGTTCCGCCCCTTCTATGCATTGCGGCATGCGCAGACACCGGAAGACGCCGGCCATTATTACGCGGTGCGGCGCGACGAATCGCTGGCCGATAAAAGCCCCGGTTTCGAAACCCAGGTCTCGATTGTCGACATCGATTTCGACCCGGCCGAAGTGGAGACCGATATCCTCAACATCGAGCTCACCTGCACCAACCGCGACCTGCCCGCCTCATTAAGCTACGGCCAAGCGGGCGGCGACCTGTTCCTCGAAGGCGGATCGAGCGTGCGTGCGATCGCCTTCCTGCGCAAACCCACGGCCTCCTACCGCTTCGCCAGCGGCCGGGGCGCGCACTGGCGTTTGATCTCGCACCTGGCGCTGAACCACCTGTCGCTGGCCGATGGCGGGGTCGAGGCCTTCCGCGAGATGCTGGCGCTGTACGACCTGCCGCGCTCGCCCTCGTCGCAGCGCCAGATCGGCGGCATCAAGGCGATCGCGCAGCGCCCGGCCACCACCTGGCTAGCCGGTAATCCGTTCACCTGCCTGGTGCGCGGCGTCGAGGTGCGCCTGAGTATTGATGAAGAAGCCTTTGTCGGCAGCGGCATCCACGCGTTTGCCCAGATCATCGAGCGCTTCCTCGCCCTCTATGTGCATGCCAACAGCTTTACCCAGCTGGTGATCGTGTCGAACAAAACCGGAGAAGACTTATTGACATGCCAGCCACGCAGCGGCGATTTGAGCCTGCTGTAATCGACCGCCTGTTCCGCGAGCCCTACCGCTTCGAGTATTTCCAGGCAGTGCGCATGCTCGAACTGTGGGCGCGGCGGCGCGGCCTGCCGCGCAAGGAACTGGTGGCGAACTTCCTGCGTTTCCAGAATTCGCTCTCGCTCGGTTTCCCGGCCAGCCAGGTCGAAGCGATCCAAACCGAACCGCGCGACCTCACACCCTGCGCGGCGGCCCTGGGCGCGGCCCTGCAGGACGGCAGCCTCAAATACATCCGCCTGACGCCCTCGTTCATGGGGCTGCTGGGTGGCCAGGGCATCCTGCCCCTGCACTACACCGAGCGCATCGCCGAACACCAGGCGCTGGAAAAGGACGAAGGCGCGCGGGCTTTCCTGGACACCTTCTCGAACCGCTCGCTGGCCCTGTTCTACCAAGCCTGGCGCAAATACCGGCTGGCGCTGCAATACCAGCTCGACGGACAGGACAGCTTCCTGCCGCTGCTGCTGAGCCTGGCGGGACTGGGCGACAAGTCGCTGCGACGGCGCCTGGCGGGCAGCGAGGATGGCACGGTGCTGGATGAATCGCTGGCCTATTTCGCGGCCTCGATCCGGCACCGCCCGGCTTCGAGCGTGCAACTGGCGCGGGTGCTGTCGGAATATTTTGGCCAGCAAGTCGTCGCCGAGCAGTTCGTCGGGTGCTGGTACGACGTGCCCCCAAGCCAGCAGACCATCCTGGGCAGCGACAATGCGGTGCTGGGTGTGGGGGCCATCGCCGGCGCCCGGGTCTGGCAACGCGACCTGCGCCTGCGGCTGGTGGTGGGGCCGCTCGACCGCGCCGGCTTCAACAATTTTTTGCCGGGCGGTCCGGCCGCGCGCGCGTTAAAGAGCATGCTGTCGATGTTTACGGGTCTCTGCCTCGAGTACGAAGTCGAGCTGGTGCTGCTGGCGGCGAAAGTGCATAACATCCGGCTGGCCGGCGATGAAGGGCGCCTGGGATGGGATGCCTACCTGGTGGAAGGCTTGCAGACGCAAGACCGGCGCGACGTGCGCTACGAGCTGCACAGCCTGTAGCACAGCCGCTAGCGGTTCAGCGCCCGCTCCAGGTCGACGCGCAACATGTAGATGGTCGGCGTCAGGCCACGGTCGCCCGGCGTATAGAAAATGCCCGGCAACACGCCGTCTTCCTCGAGCTGCGGCAGCAGCTCGGTCATGAGGTCGTCGAGCGGGAAAGATTGCGGCTCGTAGCCGTCCCATTCGAATTCGGCGCAGAGGTCGGCGAACTCGCTGGCCGGCCACATGGCAAAGACCAGGGTGCCGTCATCGGTCTTGGCCAGCGCCCAGCCGTCGCGGTACAGCCCCCAGACTTCGCCGTTCTCGGCCACCTGCCGCACGAAATGCGTGTAGCGCCGCGGCGCGGGCAAGGTAACGACGTCCGCCAGCTGCTGCGCGCCCAGCTTGATTGCTGAAAGAGTGTGCTCGCTCAAGGTGTCCACCGCATGTCGTTGCCGGCTTTAATGCCGTGAGCATGAGAATACGCCACATCGCGAAACGGCGGCGCAGGCGGGTCAAGCCGGATCACGCCAATCGGCCGGCGCGGGCAGCTGTGGATAAGATTAAGGTTTTCCACAGGCGAGGGCGCCAGGCCAAGCCGCCTCAAGCCGCGATCTGCCCCAGCAGCTCCTGGACCACGCCCAGCTGCACCGGCTTGGTGAGGTGATGGTCGAAGCCGGCCTCGTTCGACTTCTGGCGGTCGCTGTCGGCGCCCCAGCCGGTGAGCGCCACCAGGGTCATGCCCTCCAGGCCGGGGACCCGGCGCATCGCCCGGGCGGTGTCGTAGCCGTCCATGCCCGGCATTCCGATGTCGAGGAAGGCCACTTGCGGGCGGAAGCTGCGCGCCACCTCCACTGCCGCGGCGCCGTCGTGGGCCACCTGCGCCGTGTAGCCGCAGGCTTCCAGGATCATCGACAGCGTCACGGCGGCGTCGACATTGTCGTCCACCACCAGGATCTTCATGCCTTCGGCGGCGCTGCCTGCATTGGCGGTGGCAGTGGCGCCCGCGGTAGCAGCGTCTTCGTCGAGCGCGGCCAGCGGCAGGCGCACCGTGAACACGCTGCCCGCCTGCAGCCCCCTGCCGGCGGCCGATACCCAGCCGCCATGCATGTCGACCAGCCGCCGCACCAGCGACAGGCCGATCCCCAGGCCGCCCTGCGAGCGGTCGGTATGGTCGCCGATCTGGCTGAACATCTCGAACACCGAGGCCAGCGCGTCTTCCGGGATGCCGATGCCGTTGTCCGACACCGTAATGACCGCTTCCCAATCGTCGACCACCATCGACAGGCCGATCTTGCCGCCGGCCGGCGTGTACTTGGCCGCGTTGTTGAGCAGGTTGGCCACCACCTGCGCGATGCGGGTGACGTCGACGTCGGACATCACCGGCGCCTCCGGCAGCTCGACCGACAGCGCGTGCCGGCCGCTTTCGATCAGGGGCAGGCTGGTCTCGATGGCGCTGGAGAGCACGGCGCGCAGGTCGGCACGCTCCTTCTTGAGTTCGAGCTTGCCGCCGCTGATGCGGGCGATGTCGAGCAAATCGTCGATCAGGTGCACCATGTGGCTGACCTGGCGTTCCATCATCTCGCGCACCCGCGCCACCGTGGCCGCGTTGTCGCCCTTCAGGCGCATGACGCTCAAGCCGCTGCGGATCGGCGCCAGCGGATTGCGCAATTCGTGCGCCAGGGTGGCCAGGAACTCGGTCTTGCGGCGGTTCATCTCGGCCAGGTCGGCGGCCAGCTTGCGCAGGGTATCTTCGGACTGCTTGCGGGTCGTGATGTCGCTGAACAGCAGCGCTACCTTGTAGTTGCCCGGCGCGCCGATGCGGGTGGCGTAGACGTCGAACCAGCGGCCCATGGCCGGCGCCTCGTTCTCGAAGCGCACCGGCTCGCCCGTTTGCGCGACCCGGCCATAGGTCTCGAACCAGAAGCTGTCGAGCGTGGGCAGCAGCTCCTTCGCGGTCCGGCCGATCGCATCGTGCAGGCCGGTGTGCGACTCGAACATCTTGTTCATCTCGAGGAAGCGGTAATCGACCGGCCGCCCCTGCTCGTCGTAGATCATCTCGAAGATGCAGAAGCCCTGGTCGACCGATTCGAACAGGGTGCGGTAGCGTTCCTCGCTGGCGCGCAGCTTTTCGGCGGCGCGCTTGGCGTCGGTGGTGTCGACCACGATCGCCACCAGGCCCTGGAATTCGCCGTTCGGGCCGCGCAGCGCGTTGACGCTGCTGGTGGCCGGCATCAGGGAGCCGTCGGGACGCTCGTACTGCTTGTCGACGATGACGCCCGCCTCGCCCTCGGCCAGGCGGCGCACTGCCTCGAGCGTGACGGGCAGCGAATCGGGCGCGGTGAGGTCCAGTACGCTGGTGCCCAGCAGTTCGGCTTCGCCGCGGCCCACCATGTCGCAGTATTTCTGGTTGACGAGCGTGATCCGCCCTTCCGGATCCATCTGCACCACGCCGGTGGCGGCCTGGCTGACGATTTTCTCGAAGCGCTCGCGGCTTTCGTACAGCTCCAGCTCGGCCAGCTTGCGCTCGGTCTGGTCCACGCCGTGCACCAGGATCCCGGTGACCCTGCCTTCGGCATCGCGCATCGGCACGTAGACCTGGTCGACGAAGCGGCGCTCGAGCGGCGCGCCCGGGCGCCGCCGCAGCATGACAGGCACGTCGGTGCCGGTGAACGGCTCGCCGGTGCGGTAGACCCGGTCTAACAGCTCGATGAAACCCTGTCCGGCGATTTCCGGCAGCGCCACGTGCAGCGGCACGCCGACCGGATTGCGACCGCCGACCAGCTCCAGGTAGCGCTCGTTGATCATCTCGAACACGTGGTCCGGGCCGGTGAGCACGCACATGAAGGCCGGCGCCTGGCGGAACACGTCTTCCATCCGGTCGTTGGCGGCGCGCAGCTGGCGCACCAGGCGTTCGCGCTCGGCGTCGGCGTTGACCTGCGCCGTGATGTCGCGCGATATCACCAGCAGCCCGTTGCTTGGCGCGCCCACGGCGCTGACCGTGACGTCCCACCATTTTGGCGTGCCAGCGGCCGTCGGGCAGGCGCCGCGGAAGCTTCCGTTGCCGCTGCTGCGCGCAGCGTCGATCGCCGCGTCGATGCCGGCGCGGCTGGCATCGGGCCATAGGGTCGACCAGACGTCGCCGACCAGCCGGGTGACGTCGGTGATGTCCATGGCGCGCTGGCCGTTATGGTTCATCGCGACGATGCGGCCCTCGGCGTCGAGCAGCTTGACGCAGTCGGGACTGGCTTCGAAGAGTTGCAGGCCGAGGGCGGCCGGGTCGATGGTCGGGGCGGGGGTACTGCGATGCTGCATGCAATCTGTCCTTGGTGGGCCGCTGCTGCGCGATATGGGAGGGTCCTCGGCAGTATATCCGGATGGCGGGGCGGAGGGCGCTGGATACGCGCTTTGTCACGGAACTGTTATCGAGCCGTCACAAGGCAGTCATCAAGGCTGCCTACCATGCAGGGACTTCTCCACAACAACAGGATCACCCGTGAACAAGCCGCTAGACATCGCCCGCATCCCTGTCGACCACGACGACATCGATACGAACGTCTCGTCGAATGACCATTTCAGCAGCGTGCTGGAAGCGCGCCTGAGCCGCCGCAGCCTGCTGCGCGGCGGCGCCGCCTCGGCCGCCACCGCGATGCTCGGGGCCCTGGGCCTGGGCGGCTGCGGCGGCTCGAACGACGGCACCCCGGCCACCAGCGCCCCGCCGGTCGTGGTCACGCCGCCGGCCGAGAAGCTGCTCGGCTTCACGGCCGTGTCCAAGAGCCTGCTGGATGCCGTGGTGGTCCCGGCCGGCTACACGGCCAGCGTCCTGTACGCGACGGGCGACCCGCTCACCGCTTCGACAGCCGCGTTCAAGAACGATGGCACCGACACCGACATGGAGAACCGCGCCGGCGACCAGCACGACGGCATGGAATTCTTCCCGCTCTCCGGCACCGGCGCGGTCTCGACCAGTGCCAACGAGCGCGGCCTGCTGGCGATCAACCATGAAGCCACCATCGACGAGAAGCTGTCCGCCTTCTTCCTGCACCCGAACGGGGGCACCATGAGCCTGCCGCGCCCGGCCGCCGAGGTGGACAAGGAAATGGCGCTGCACGGCCTGTCCGTGGTCGAAGTGCGCAGGAACGGCGCCAAATGGGAATACCTGAAGGATTCGCCCTTCAACCGCCGCGTGCACCAGCAGACCGAGATCGAGATCTCGGGCCCGGTGCGCGGCAATGCACTGCTGGTCACCAGGTATTCGACCAACGGCACCAGGATCCGCGGCACCCTGAACAACTGCGGCACCGGCAAGACCCCATGGAACACCTATTTGTCAGGCGAAGAGAACTGGTCGGGCTATTTCACCCGCGCGAGCACGGACGATGCCGCGCGCGCCGACAAGAGCGTGGTCTCGCTCAAGCGCTACGGCCGCGACGCCGGCGCCGCTTCGCGCCACGGCTGGGAGACGGGCGGCCTGGATGACAAGTACGCGCGCTGGAACCTGAGCCGGAAGGGCGCCTCGCTCGACGGCAGCGACGACTACCGCAACGAGATGAACGGCATGGGCTATATCGTCGAGATGGACGCCTATGACAAGACCCGCGTCATCAAGAAGCGCACCGCGCTGGGCCGCTACGCGCACGAGAGCGCGGCTTTCGGCAAGGTGGTGGTGGGCCAGCCGCTGGCCGTGTACATGGGCGACGACTCGCGCAACGAATACATCTTCAAATATGTGTCGAACGCACTGTGGACGGCTGCCGATGCAGCGCCGCTGGACCGCATCGCCACCGGCGACAAATACCTCGATAACGGCAAGCTGTACGTCGCCAAATTCCTGGCCGACGGCAGCGGCCAGTGGATCGAGCTGTCGATCGCCAATCCCCAGATCGCCGGCTATGCCGGCTACGCATTCGCCGACCAGGCCGACGTGCTGGTCAATGCCCGGCTGGCGGGCGACGCTGTGGGCGCGACCAAAATGGACCGCCCCGAATGGTGCGCGGTGAACCCGGTCAACGGCGAGATCTACTTCACGCTCACCAACAACAGCAACCGCCGCGTCGAGCCGAGCGGCGCGAGCCAGAGCGCGCCGGATGCCGCCAACCCGCGCGTCTACACCGACATGAAGGGCACGGCTGCGCAGGTGGGCAACCCGAACGGCCACATCATCCGCGTCAGGGAAGGCGCCGCCGGCTCGGCTGCCACCGGCTTCCGCTGGGACGTTTACCTGTTCGGCGCCGAAGCCGCCGCCGCCGCCACGGTCAACTTGTCCGGCTTGAGCGCCGACCAGGACTTCTCCAGCCCGGACGGCCTGGCCTTCAGCGCCGCCACCGGCATCTGCTGGTTCCAGACCGACGACGGCGCCTATACCGACGTCACCAACTGCATGATGCTGGCCGGCGTGCCGGGCCAGGTCGGCGACGGCAAGAAGGTCTCGCTGAGCTACCCGCGCGCCAACGGTACCAGCTTGAGCGTGGACACCTATGTCGGCCTGGCGGCGACCCCGGACACGCTCAAGCGCTTTTTGGTCGGCCCGGTCAGTTCGGAAATCACCGGCATCGCCGAGACCCCGGACGGCAAGGCGCTGTTCGTGAACATCCAGCACCCGGGTGAAAGCACGGCGTCCGCGAATGTGGGTGACCCGACCAAATACACCAGCCAGTGGCCATCGAATGCGGGCTACGGCGCCGGCAAGCGCCCGCGCTCGGCGACGATCGTGATTACGAAAAATGACGGGGGCCGCATCGGCACCTGATTGTTTCGACAACCGTTCTCCGTTTCCCTTCGGGCTGGATGCGCAGGCATCCGGCCCTTTTTTTCGTTCATCGCAAGAAGCGTTCAAGGCAGGCGTGGCAGCATCAAGAATGCGCAATCTTTGCTGCAGGAGCGGGCCATGCCGACCATGTCGTTATCACATTACTTCCACATTACGCGCGCCAGCGCGCTGTACGACATCGTCGTGACCGCGCCCTTCGCCACCCCCTGGACCTTCGCCATGCTGCATGCCCAGTTATCAAGCACCAATGTCTGGATGGGCGGCGAGCCGCTGGCGCCGTTCGCGCTGGTGAACATCCTGATCACCTGCCTGATGGGCAGCCTGGTCATGCTGTGGTCCGCCATGCGGCTGTTCCAGCCCAGCCTTGCACTGGGGCGCTATGACGGGGTCGGGCGCTTCCTGTTCGCGGGCTGGATGATCTGGGCGCTGGCCGAGGGCGGGCTGCCCCTGGTGTGGCTGTTCCTGATCCCGGAGGTGCTGTGGGGCGTGGCGCAGTGCTGGCCGGTGGAACGGTCGCCCGCGATGGAGCGCCGCCGACCCGCGCGCCTGCGGTTGGTGCACCTGTCTTCCTCGCCCTAGTTCGTCGTCTTACAGAAGCGGCAGCAGCACGCCGTGCGCGGCCTTGAGCAGCGCCGCGCCCATGCGCTCCAGGCGCGGCGGCTGGATGCGCCAGGCGTGCCAGTACAGCGGCACGTCCACGTGCAGCTGTGGCGTCAGGTCGACCATGGTCCCGTCGAGCAGCATCGCGTCGCACTGCTCCAGCGGCAGCAGGCCGTAACCCATGCCCAGGCGGATCGCCTGGCCGTATGGATCGCTCGCCGGCACATAGTGAAAGGGATAGGCGCCTTCCGGCAGCCCGAAGTGCTTCAGCAAGAAGGCAGACTGCAGCGAATCCTTGCGGTCGAATACCACTACCGGCGCGCGTTGCGCGGCTTCGCGGCTGAAGCCATCCGGGAACCAGCTGCGCGCAAAGCTGCTGGAGGCCACCATGCGGTAGCGCATCAGGCCCAGGGTGCTCACCGTGCAGCCATGCATGGGCGCGGCCTCTCCGGAGATGCAGGCCACCACCCGGCCCTGTTCGAGCAGGGCAAAGGTATGGCCCTGGTTATCCAGCACGAATTCGACCAGCAGCTCTTCCGCATTCAATATCGGCGCCAGCACCGGCAGCAGCCAGGTGGCCAGGGTGTCGTTGTTGACTGCCAGCGCCACCCGCACCGGCCCCTCGTCCATGCCCATCTCGGCCAGGAATTCCGATTCCAGCAGGGTGCTGCGGCGCAGGTATTGCAGCAGGCGCGTGCCCGGGCCCGTTGGGCGGCAGGGACGGCTGCGCACCAGCAGCGGCGTGCCGAAATCCTGCTCCAGCGCCGAAATGCGCTGCGAGACGGCCGATGGCGTGATGGCCAACTGCGCAGCCGCCAGCTCCAGGCTGCCGGTATCGACGGCGGCCATGAAGGCGGCGCTGCGGCGGGGATCGATTTGCATTGGATTAATTTTTCTTACGCGTCTTTAAATATCATGAATATATTTGAATTAAAGCGCCTTGACATGGAACATGCCGGTTCTCACAAGGAGTCCGCATGTTTTCGCAACAGGTTTATCTGCAGGGGCTGGGTCTGGGCGCCAGCCTGATCATGGCCATCGGCGCCCAGAACGTCCACGTCATCCGCACCGCCGTGCGCGGGCAGCACGTGCTGGCCACGGTCCTCGCCTGCATCGTGGTCGACGTGCTCCTGATCGCACTCGGCATTGCGGGGCTGGGCGCGATCGTCGAAGCCTCGCCTGTTCTGCTGGCGGTGGCGCGCTACGGCGGCGCGGCCTTCCTGGCCTGGTATGGCTGGCGCTGCTGGAAGAGCAGCCTGAAGGGCGGCGCGTCGGTCGAACTGTCGGGGCAGGGGGCGCAGACGCTGGGCCGCGCGCTGGCCACCGTGCTGGTCTTGTCGCTGCTGAACCCGCACGTCTATCTCGACACCGTGGTGCTGCTCGGCGCGGTTGGCAGCAGCCTGGCAGGCGACGCCAGGCCCTCGTTCGCGGCCGGTGCGATGACGGCGTCGGTGCTGTGGTTCGCGGGTCTGGGCCTCGGCGCCCGGCGCTACGCTCCGGTGCTGGGCCGCCCGGCGGTATGGCGCGCCATCGAAGCCTTCACCGGGACCCTGATGCTGGTGCTGGCCGTCCTGTTGGTGCGCCCAGCGTAAGCGCGCAGCTCTCGTTATACTCGTGTTCCGACCTTCATTTCGCCGGAGCCGATCATGCGAGCCAACCTGCTGTCGATGCTGAACATCCACCACCCGATCATCCAGGCCCCGATGGCGGGCATCTCGACCCCGGCACTGGCAGCGGCCGTTTCGGAAGCGGGCGGGCTGGGCTCGATTGCAGTGGGCACCAGCACGCCGCAGCAGGCAGGTGCGGCCATCGCCGCCGTGCGCGAAAAAACGAACAAGCCCTTCAACGTCAACGTGTTCACCCATGCGCCCGCGACAAGCGACCCGGCGCGCGAAGCTGCCTGGCTGGCGTGGCTGCGCCCGCATTTCGCCCGCTTCGGCGCCGAACCGCCGGCGGGCTTGACTGAGATCTACCGCAGCTTCCTGGCCGACGACGCCATGTTCGAGCTGCTGCTGGCCGAGCGCCCGGCCGTGGTCAGCTTCCATTTCGGCCTGCCGGCGCAAAGGCACATCGATGCGTTGAAGAAGGCCGGCATCGTGCTGTTCACCACCGCGACCTCGCTCGAGGAAGCGCTGCAGATCGAAGCGGCCGGCATCGACGTCATCGTCGCCCAGGGCATCGAAGCGGGCGGGCACCGCGGCATGTTCGATCCTTCCGCGCTAGACGCGGCGCTGTCCACGCTTGACTTGCTGCGCCAGTTGTCCGGCAAGGTGTCGGTGCCCTTGGTGGCCGCCGGCGGCATCATGGACGGGCAAGATATCCGCACTGCGCTCCAGCAAGGCGCCAGCGCAGTCCAGATGGGCAGCGCCTTCATCGCCTGCCCGGAATCCTCTGCGCCGCCGCACCACCGCGCGCTGATCGCGCAGGGTGCCGGGCTGCAGACCGAACTCACGCCCGTCATTTCGGGACGGCCGGCGCGCGGCATCGTCAACCGCCTGTTCCTCGACGCCGGCGCGCCCGGCCATCCGCCGCTGCCGGACTACCCGATCGCCTACGACGCCGCCAAGGCGCTGCACGCCGCGGCATCCAGCAAGGGCAGCCAGGATTACTCCGTCAACTGGGGTGGCACCGGCTTCGCACAGGCGCGCAGCATTCCGGCCGGCGAACTGGTTGCCGCCCTGGTCGCCGAAATCAACGCAGCACAATCAACACCCTGAACAGACAAGGACTTTACCCAGATGGATATTCTCGCCGCAGCCCGCAAGCGCCACACCGCCAAAGCCTATGACAGCGAACGCCGCGTCCCCGAGGAACTCATGCAGCAGGTGTACGGTCTGCTGCGCCACAGCCCTTCGTCGGTGAATTCGCAGCCTTGGCACTTCATCGTCGCGAATACGGCGGAAGGCAGGGCGCGCGTGGCGAAAGCGGCGCAGGGAGGCTATGTCTACAACAGCGCCAAGATCCAGGATGCTTCGCACGTGATCGTGTTCTGCTCGCGCATCGACATGGACGACGCCCACCTGGAACGCCTGCTGGCGCAGGAAGGGCGCGACGGCCGCTTCCGCGACGATGCCGCCCGCGCAGGACAGGATGCAGGCCGGCGTGGCTACGTGCGCCAGCACCGCTTCGGCAGCCGCGACATGCCGCAGTGGCTGGAAAAGCAGGTCTACCTGGCGCTGGGCACCGCGCTGCTGGGCGCTGCATCGCTGGGCATCGACGCCACGCCGATGGAAGGCTTCGACCAGAAGATCCTGGATGAAGAATTCGGCCTGCACGAACAGGGCCTGGCCAGCGTGGTGCTGGCCAGCTTCGGCTATCACTCGGGTGCGGACTTCAATGCGGGCCTGCCGAAATCGCGCCTGCCGCAGGAAATGACGTTTACATTCGTTTGACCTCGCCGCCCATGCAGTGGTGCATGTCCAGCACCAACTGCTTGTAGGCGTCCAGCGGCGGCAGCTTGAGCGCCGCGCGGCGCGCTTCGACTTTCTCGCGCTCGTCCAGCGGCGAGAAATCGAGGCCGCATGGATTGCTGGACGTCGATTCCAGCTGCGTGCCATAGGGCTGCGGGCGTTTCTCCGCCACCGCGATCCGGTCCGCGAGATAGGCGAGATTGCTGTTCACGCCCTCGCCGCTCGCGGCGGCCGCCTGCTCGATCAGTACCAGCGCCTGCTTCTGGAACGCGGTGTCGTGGTCTGCATGCTGTGCCAGCAGCCAGGCGCTGCCCGCAGCCTGTTCCCCATATCTTGCCTTGGTCGGCCAGCCGCAGCGCGCCACCCATGCCTTCAGGCGTTCGGTGTTGGTACGGTCAATGAGCAGCAGCTGCCCGCGCAGCTTCACCTGCGCAGGACTCTCCGGATCGAGGAAGTCCAGGCGATTGCGCAGCGCCTGGTCGGCACCCGTCATGGCCGCAAGGTCGGCGGCAATACCGTCGCAAGGCTGGGCGGCCTGCGCGGAAGCCGCCAAGCCCAGGAAGGCGCCCAGCAGCGTGGCAAGTAAGGTGGTGCGGTGCATCGTTTCTCCGGAAGTGTCCAGCCTAGTCTACCGAGCCGCCCTGCCCCGGTCCATGCGGGCCGCATGGAAGCAGCTTTTCCATGAAAACCGAGCGCAGCCCGATTCCGCTGCGGTGCGGGTAAAGCTCTTCGCGCAGCGAGACAAAGCCTGCACGGTTGTAGAAGGGCACGGCGTTGAGCGAGGCCGACAGGAACAGCCGCTGCAAGCCGCGCGCCCCCGCCATCGTTTCGAGCGCCGCCAGCAGCCGCAAGGCGATGCCGCGTCCCTGCTGGCTTGGATCGACGAAGACCGCATCGACCTCGCCGCTGTCCAGGTTGAGGATGGCGTAGCCGAGCATGCATCCGTCTTCTTCCGCCACCAGTGCGCCGCCCGCGGCCACCAGGCCTGGGAGCGACTCCGGCGCCGGGCTGGCGCACCAGGTGTCGATCACCTCCGCCGGATAGTGCGAGGCGCAGGAAGCGCGGACCGCGCGGGTGCGCAGGGCCCATAAAGCGGCAAGGTCGGCCTGGGTGGCGGGACGCTGGTTCGGCATGGCGGTCGGGGTCGAGGTGGAGGAACGCACCAGCTTAGCCGATGCGGCAGCCGGCGCGCGCCTGTCGCCGAAAACTGACGGCGGCTCGCACCACCCGGGCGTAGAATGGCTTGTCCTTTCCATCACTGGAGTGTGCCCATGAAACGCTGGTTCCTGCTGGCCGCATTGGTGGCCACCACGGCTTCCGCCCACCACGGCTGGAGCGAGTACAACGCCGACAAGCCCCTTTCGCTGGCCGGCACCATCGCGGAGTCCGGCTACATGCAGCCGCATGGCTACGTTCGCCTCAAGACGGCCGACAAGACCTGGTTGGTGGTGCTGGCCCCGCCCGGGCGCATGGAGAACCGCGGCCTGCCGAAGGAAAACCTCGCGGTCGGCGCGCAAGCCACGGTGATGGGTTATCCACACCGCAGCAAGGCGGACGAATTGCGCGCCGAGCGCATCACGATCAAGGACAAGACCACGGAGCTGCGCTGACCGCGCTGCAGGAAGCGGCCACCTGGGCCGCGTCCCTGCCGCTGGCGCTGGCCCTGCGCGAGCACGCCTGGCTCTACCCGATCGTCGAAACGCTCCACATCCTCGGCTTTGCCGTGCTGGTGGGGGCGGCGGCGATGTTCGACCTGCGCGTGCTCGGTTTCGGGCGCCAGCTGCCCGTCAAGGCGCTGGCGCGCCACCTGCTGCCGTGGTCGGCCGGCAGCATGCTGCTGGTCGTTCCCACCGGGCTGCTGCTGTTCATTGCCGATCCGGTGGCGCTGCTGGCCAGTCGCGTCTTCCTGGTCAAGCTCGGCCTGATCCTGGTTGCCGGCGTCAACGCCCTCGCCTTCCATGCGGGGCCTTATCGTCATTCCGATCTGTGGTCCGGCGGTGCGCCGCCGGTGGCCGTGCTGCACGCCCTGCTGTCGCTGGCACTGTGGATTGCCGTGATCACTGCCGGGCGGCTGATTGCCTACTACTAGTCTCGACGGCGGTTGCCAAGGCGCGCCCGCCGCACTATGCTCGCCACATCATGTGCGTCAACTACCATACCCCCACCCGCGAGCAATTCGGCACGCTCGGCGCCTTCAGCGACTTGCCGGCCGACTGGCGCTGGCCCGAGGAAGTCTGGAAAGATTACCTGGCCCCGATCATCCGCAGCAGCAGCGATGGCCGGCTGGAACCCTGCCTGGCCAGCTACGGGATGGTGCCGCGCCGGCACATCCCGCCAGGGGTCAAGCCCTTCGACACCATGAATGCGCGCGCCGAATCGCTGGGCGAGCGGCGCTCGTTCGCACAAGCCTGGCGCCGGCTGCAGCTGTGCGCCGTGCCGATGGCCTGGTTCTACGAGCCCTGCTACGAAAGCGGTCGCGCGCAGCGCCACGCGATCGGGATGCAGGACGACAGCCTGTTCTTCGTTGCGGGCCTGTGGCGCGAGTGGAGCGAGGCCGACGGCACGATGTCGTCCTCGTTCACCCAGATCACGATCAATGCCGACCACCACCCGCTCATGTCGCGCATGCACAAGCCGGACGACGAAAAGCGCTCGCTGGTCGTGATCGCGCCGGAGGAAGTCGCGGACTGGCTGGCCTGCCGCGACGTGGAGATGGCGCGCAGCTTCCTGCGGCCGTATCCGGCGGAGCGCATGAAGGACTGGCCGGCGCCGCAGACGGTGCGCAAGGTGGTGGAGCCGTCGCCGAACCTGTCGTTGTTCTGAATCGTGCTACATTCGCCTGACGGCTTTCGACCTCCTACTTCATGCTGAAACGACTCACCACTTTCGCCCTCGCCTGCACGCTCGCCGGCGCCGCCCAGGCGGCCGTTCCCCTGTACGGCTTCGTCGTCAAGAATGCCTATCCGCACGACCAGAAGGCCTTCACGCAGGGTCTGTTCTTCCGCGACGGCCACCTGTTCGAGACCACGGGCCGCGCCGGCAGCTCGTCGCTGCGCAAGGTGGACCTGGGCAGCGGCAAGGTGCTGCAGAAGGCGGACATGCCGGCCGACGTCTTCGGCGAAGGCTCGACGCCCGTCGGCCACGACATCGTGGCGCTGACCTGGACCTCGCAGGTCGGCTATGTGTTCGACATGAAGACCTTCAAGCTCAAGAACACCTTCAAGTACGCGGGCGAAGGCTGGGGCCTGGCCAGCGACAGCAAGCAGGTCTACATGAGCGACGGCAGTGCCACTATCCGTATCCTCGCGCCACACAACTTCCAGGAACTGCGCCGCATCCAGGTGACGCATGAAGGCAAGACGATCACGCGGCTCAACGAGCTCGAAATGGTCGACGGCGAGCTGTTTGCCAACGTCTGGGGCAGCGATCTGGTCATCCGCATCGACCCGATTACCGGCAAGGTCAAGGGCGTGATCAATTTAGAGGGCCTGCTGCCGCCCGCACAGCGCGGCACCGCCGACCCGGACGCCGTTTTGAACGGCATCGCCTGGGACAGCAAGCGCCGGCGCCTGTTCGTCACCGGCAAGCTGTGGCCGAAGGTGTTCGAGATCGAGCTGGTGCCGCTGAAGCGCTAGTCAGCTGCGATCGGTCACGTCGATCACCACCTTCCCGAAATGCGAGCCCGACTCCATGTAGCGGTAGGCCTCCTGCGCCTGGCCGAAGGGGAAGACGCGGTCGATCACGGGCTTGATGCCGGCCACGTCGGCAAAACGCATCACGTCGTCCAGCATGCTGCGGCTGCCCACGAAGATACCGACCAGGCGCTTGGCCGTGGCCAGCAGTGACGCCGGGTTCACTTCGCCGCCGAAGCCGCTCACGCCGCCGATGATCGCCACCGTCCCGCCCATCGCCGCCGACGACACCGAGCGGTTGACGGTGCCCTTGCCGCCCACTTCCAGCACCACGTCGGCGCCCTTCCCCTGCGTCAGGGCCAGCACTTCCTCATGCCATTCCGGAATCTCCTGGTAGTTGATCGTGTGGTGGGCGCCGAGCTCTCTGGCGCGCTGCAGCTTGTCATCGCTCGACGAGGTGATGATGGTGCGCAGGCCGGCCGCCTTGGCCAGCTGCATGCCCAGTACCGAGACGCCGCCAGTCCCCAGCAGCAGCACGGTGTCGCCAGGCTTGATCTCGTTACTCGATACGAAAATCGCATTCCAGGCGGTAACGCCGGCGCAGGGCATGGTGGACGCCTCCACGAAGCTCAGGCTGGCCGGGATCTTGGCCAGCGCGTCCTCGTGCAGCACGACTTCTTCGGCCAGCATGCCGTCGATGTCGCCGCCGAGCGAACGGCGGATTTTCTCGGGCGACGTCCTGCCGTCGGCCCAATGCGGGAAGAACGAGCCGACGACCCGGTCGCCCACCTGCACGCGCGTCACGCCCGGCCCGGTCGCTAGCACTTCGCCGGCGCCGTCCGAGCACGGGATGATCGGGTCGTCCACCGTCACCAGGTAGTTACCGCTGGCGACCATCAGGTCGCGGTAGTTCAGCGACACCGCATGCACGCGGATCCGCACCTCGCCCAGTGCCAGGTCGCGGTCCGGGTAATCCACACACTGCAGCCCGTCGATGTTTGCGCCGGGAACAATCTGGTAAGCCCGCATGAGGTTCTCCTTGAAAAATGGGTTGGGGTTCGGTCACACCGGCTGCCGGAAAGGCGCGCCAGCCACATCGATTGTTCGGTATCGTAGGTGAAGTCGGCATGGATGCTTGCCAGGCGCGGATCGCTACCCTTTGGAGCGCTGCGCCCTGCGCAAATGATGCGGTGACCTCCGGCCAGCAGCGCCCGCAGCAGGTGCTGTCCAATGAAGCCATTGGCGCCCGTCAGCAAGACCCGCATCCATGCTTCCTTTCACCAATCAACAAGGGGACTTCATGCAAAACTGGACCACGACATTACAGCGCGGCCTCGTCTCCGGCGCCGCCTCCAGCATTCTCTCGACCGTCGCGCTGGCCATTGTCGGCAAGAAGGAAACCGGCAGCGCTTTCGCGCCGACCAATGCGGTCAGCCATTACGTGCATGGCGACAAGGCTGCGCGCCACAGCGGGGCCTCGCTGCGCTACACTGTGCCGGGCTACCTGATCCACCATGCCAGCGCCACCTTCTGGTCGATCATGTTCGAAAAAGTGGCGGGTAAATATCTTGATCGCAAAACGCCGGTGGGCATCCTCACCGCCTCGGCCGCAACCTCGGCCTTTGCCGCCTTTGCCGACTACAAGCTCACGCCCAAGCGCCTCCAGCCCGGCTATGAGAAGCACATTTCCACCCCGGGCCTGGCGATCGTGTATGCCGCCCTGGCGCTCGGACTGGCTGCCGGCACCGCGCTCACCCGCAAGGACGAACCGCCGCGATCAGTCTAGAGCAGAAAGAAAGAACGCGCCGTCCGATGCTTCGGAGGGCGCGTTTTTTTATGCCGGAAAGACGCAGCTCAGTGCGCGACGGCCTTCTTGCCGCGCATGCGCTGCACCAGCGTGACCACCAGCAGCACCAGGGCGCCGACGACGACGCCGGCAATCGCATCGACCACGGTCGGGGTGATCGCGGCCAGCACGCCGCCGATGGCTGGCACGCCCGCGGTCGTATGGGCTGCGTTTTCCGAGAAGTGATGCAGCGGCGCCCAGGCGTGGGCAATGATGCCGCCGCCGACCATGAACATGGCCGCGGTGCCCACCACCGACAGGAATTTCATCAGGCGCGGGGCCGTGGCCAGCAGCAGCTTGCCGGTGTTGCGCGCCAGGCTGCCGGTCTTTTCGCTCAGGTGCAGGCCGGCATCGTCCATCTTGACGATAGCCGCCACCAGGCCGTACACGCCGATCGTCATCGCCAGTGCAATGGTGACCAGCACCATGACCTGCTGGCTGAATGGGGCGTTTTCCACGGTGCCCAGGGCGATCACGATGATTTCTGCAGACAGGATGAAGTCGGTGCGCACAGCGCCCTTGATCTTGTCCTTCTCCAGCGCGACCATGTCGACCGTCGGATTGGCCAGCGCGGCCGACAGTTCAGCCTTGTGCTGGGCGTCTTCCTCCTTGTGCAGGAATTTGTGGGCGAGCTTTTCGGCGCCCTCGAAGCACAGGAAAGCGCCGCCGATCACCAGGAGCGGGGTGATCAGCCAGGGGACGAAGGCCGAAATGGCCAGCGCCGCCGGCACCAGAATCGCCTTGTTCTTGAACGAGCCCTTGGCCACCTCCCACACGACCGGAATCTCGCGTTCGGCATGCACGCCCGTCACCTGCTGGGCGTTCAGGGCCAGGTCGTCGCCCAGCACGCCGGCGGTCTTCTTCGCCGCCACCTTGCTCATCACCGCTACGTCGTCGAGGACGCTTGCGATATCGTCCAGTAATAACAGCAGACTGCCAGCCATCGATTGCTCCAATTGTGTCAAGTTTGCATCATCTTACCGGACGCAGGATTCCCAGTCACACGGTTCAGCGCGGTTTTTTGCATTCCAGGAGCGTAAATCTGCATCTCGTCGCTTTTGGCGGGCGCCGGCGCGGGTGCGTACGTATATTGCACACTGTTGGCTGCGGTACAGCAGCCTCGCCCACCGAAGGAGACGCCATGAATACCGAACCGACCCTGCAGGCAGCCCACGTTGCAGCACCAGCGCGCCGTGCCCGCCCGCCGAAGCGCAAGACCCGTATCACGATCTACCTCGACGACGAAGTCCTGAACGAATTCCGCAACCTGTCCGAGCGCTGCGGCACCGGCTACCAGACCCTGATCAACGCCGCCTTGCGCCACCGCCTGGCCGCACCGGCCGGTGAAACGGGGCTCGCTTAAGACCCGGGCTGGATTCGCCTCCGGCGAGCGAGATTACACATAGCAATATTTATGCTAATCTTCCCGCTCTTTTAACCCCGGAGAGACTTATGAAAAAAGGCGAACTGATCGCGGAATTCGCGAAGCGCACCGAGATGTCCGGCGCTGCCGCCAATAGCGCCGTGAACACGATCATCGAGATCATCACCGAGCGCCTGAAGAAAGGTGACACCGTCGGTATCACCGGCTTCGGCACGTTTTCGGTCACCAAGCGCGCTGCGCGCAAGGGCCGCAACCCGGCAACCGGCGATGTCATCAAGATCGCTGCATCGAAGTCCCCACGCTTCGCTGCCGGCGCTACCCTGAAAGCCGCTGTCAATCCAAAGAAAAAGTAAGGCAGGTCCCAGGGCTCGCGCTGCGCACCGGTACCCCCGGACACGCGCGCCGGCCCCTTTTCGTTTCGCCCTCCTCTCCCATTCTCCCCGCCCGCAGCATGAGCTTCGCTACCTGGATCGCCTTTGTCATCGCCGGTACCCTGATCGCCATTTCGCCCGGCTCCGGCGCCGTGCTGTCGATGTCGCACGGGCTTGCCTACGGCTTGAAGAAAGCCAGCGCCACCGTGCTCGGCCTGCAGTTCGGCCTGATCCTGGTGCTGGTCATTGCCGGCGCCGGCGTCGGTTCGCTGCTGCTGGCATCGAGCCTGGCCTTCACCATCGTCAAGACCATCGGCGCGCTCTACCTGATGTGGCTCGGCATCCAGTCCTGGCGTGCCAAGGCCGAAGCGACCTCGGTGAACACTGCTGGCCTGGCCGCGCACCCGAGCTTCGGCAAGCGCGTGATGACCGGCTTCCTGACCAATTCCACCAACCCGAAGGGCATCATCTTCATGGTGGCGGTGCTGCCGCAGTTCATCTCCAAGGAGGCGCCGCTGCTGCCGCAGCTGGCGATCCTGGGCGTGACCATGGTGACCATCGACTCGATCGTCATGCACGGCTACGCCGCGCTGGCCTCGTCGATGCAGCGCTTCTTCCGCGACGTGCGCGCCGTGAAGATCCAGAACCGCATCTTCGGGGCCGTACTGGTGCTCATGGGTTCGCTGCTATTCCTGGTCGAGCCGGGGCGCCGCGCCGCCTGAGAGCGCGTGTTGGATCCCTGTATCCCGCCTTGTATCCCTTACACAGCAGTTGCAACTTTCTGTAAGTACCGTAGTCTTCGTGCGTCCCTGTGCGTTGTAATCAGGTAGCCGCACTTCGTCCACGCCCTTTGCAGACCTCCAGCCGGAGCACACCATGAATAACCGATTCGCCAAGACTGCCGTGATGCTCGCGCTCACGGCGCTATCCACTGCCGCGCTGGCGCAAGGCACGCTCGATACCGAGCCGCCGGGCCGCGTCGGCCGCGTCTCGCTCGCCCAGGGCAAGGTCAGCATCAGCACCGACGTGGGCGACACCGCCACCGAGGCACTGGTCAACTGGCCGGTCACCACCCGCAACCTGATCACCACCGCGCCCAACGGCCGCACCGAGCTGCGCATCGGCTCGACCGCGATCCGGGTCGACGGCGACAGCTCGCTCGAAGTCACCGAGCTCGACGACGACAGCGTACGCCTGCGTCTGCATTACGGCAGCGCCAGCATCCGCATCCTGAGCGAAGACGTGCTGCGCGAATTCGAGCTGCTCACGCCGCAGGGGCGCGTGCGCATGCTCCAGCCGGGCCGCCTTCGGGTGGACGCCGAGCGCGTGCGCGACACCAGCGTGGTGAGCGTGTTCGACGGCGAAGCCCAGGTCGATGGCGGCGGCGCCAGCCTGACCGTCCGCGCCGGCCGCAGCGCCGAGCTGCGCGACGACGACGTGCGCACCCTGCAGGCCCGGCGCGACGCTTTCGATGACTGGTCGCTGGCGCGCGACCGCCTCGACGACGGCGCGCGCTCAAGCCGCTACGTCACCACCGAGATGACCGGCTACGAAGAGCTGGACCGCCACGGCATCTGGCAGGACGATGCCGAATACGGCGCCCTCTGGATCCCGCAGGTGGCGTCAAGCTGGGTGCCCTACCGCGACGGCCGCTGGACCTGGATCGCCCCCTGGGGCTGGACCTGGGTCGACAACGCGCCCTGGGGCTATGCGCCTTCGCACTACGGCCGCTGGGTGCACGTGCGCAACCGCTGGGCCTGGGCGCCGGGCCACCGCGAGCGCCGCCCGATCTGGGCGCCGGCGCTGGTCGGCTGGGTCGGCGGCAGCGGCTGGAACGTGAATTTCAATCTGCATGGCTCGCGTCCGGCGACCGGCTGGTATCCGCTCGGTCCGCGCGACCATTTCGTGCCGGGATACCGGCTGTCGGACGAGCGCCTGCGCCGGATGAACAGCTGGCGTGACCGCGATGGCGGCCGCCGCGACGACCACCGCCGCGACGACCACCGCCGCGACCGCGACGGCGATGGAAAGCCCGATTATCGCCAGCGCGGCCTGACCGTGGTCCCGCATGCAAACTTCGGCGGGCGCGGGCAGGTCGTGGTGTCGAATGTGCCGCGCGCCACGCCACAGCTGGCCATACCAGGCGCACCGGGCGCGGCGCCACCGCCTCCGCAGGGATGGCGCGGCCCGGGCGCGCGTCGCGATCTTGATCGCGACGGCATTCCCGACCGCATCGACCGCGACCGGGATGGCGACGGCATCCCCAACCGGGCCGACCGCGACCGCGATGGCGACGGACTCCGCAACCGCGTTGACCGCGACCGGGATGGCGACGGCATCCCGAACCGCCTCGACCGCGATGGCCGCGGCCGCGACGACGACCGCTTCAACCGCGGCCAGCGCCAGCAGGTGCTGACGACCAATCCGGTGCCGCGGGCACCGGTGGCGGCAGCGCCTGCTCCGCAGGCAGCTCCGGCACAGGCGCCCTTCCAGCAGGGCGTGATCACGACCGCACCAGCGCCGGCAGCGGTGGTGGTCCAGCCTTCCCGTCCGCAAGGCTGGCGCCGTGGCGAACGCGACGACGATCGCAGCGGGTTCGACCGTGCCGACCGCGGCGAGCGCTTCGAGGCCCGCCGCGAGCGTCCGCAGGCCATGCCGCAGCCGCAGATGCAGCCGCAGATGCAGGCACCGCCGCCCCAGGCCCAGGTCATGGCCCCACCGCCACCGCAGGTGATGGCGCCGCCCCCGCCTCCGCCTCCGCCACGTGCCATGGCGGCACCGGCGCCCGAACAATCCGGTCCGCCGCCAAGCCGCCAGCGGGAAGGACGGGCGCGCGAAGCGCGCGGCGTGCGCGAGCAGGAACGCTGACAGGCAGGGCCGGATGGATCATCCGGCCCTTTTTTTACGTGCGGATGCTGTCCATTCCATGCTTTGCGCCGCCCGTCGCGGCAAAACGCAGTTCGTCACATTCCGCTCGCGGCGTGGGCGCCGCCTGGATAAAGTGGCATCACTCGCTCGAGGCAGCAGCGCTGCTCCGAGCGGCCCGAATGTCCCGCTATTTCTCCCAGGTATACGGAAATAGTTCAGGCCGGCTACTTGCCGGCCTCTTTTTTTCCGGCAGTGCAGCACCATATCGAAGCAGCTACAATGCTGCTTTGCACAGGACGAAAAGCCATGGACCCGAAAGATTCCCTCATCGACCCGAAAGATTCCCTCATTGAATACCCGAGCGACTTCCCGATCAAGGTGATGGGGCCGACGCACATCGATTTTGCACCGACGATCATCGAGATCGTGACCGGTTTCGACCCGACCTTCCATGCCGGCAAAGTGGAGACCCGCCCTTCTTCCAAAGGCAACTACACTGGGTTGACCGTCAACGTCTGGGTCACCAGCCGCGAAATGCTGGACGACATCTACCGCGCCCTGTCGACCCACCCCATGGTCAAGATGGTACTGTAAAGCCACAGCGGGAGGGCCTTGGCGGGCGCAGGCTATCGCGCTGGCTTATAATGACAGGGCTGTCCATATTCCCGCTTGATACCCATGCTCCCGACCCGTCCTGCCACGCCGCTCATCCGCGCGCTCGGCCGCGCCGACTACGAACCGACCTTCGCCGCGATGCGTGCCTTTACCGACGCGCGCACGCCCGAGTCGCAGGACGAATTGTGGATCGTCGAGCACCCGCCCGTGTTCACCCTGGGCCTGGGCGCCGACCGCGCTCACGTCTTGGCGCCGCATGGCGTGCCGGTGATCCAGACCGACCGCGGCGGCGAAGTGACCTACCACGGTCCCGGCCAGGTCGTGATCTACCTCCTGATGGACCTGCGCCGCAACAAACCGGGCGGCAAGCTGTATGCGCGCCAGTTTGTGGAGAAAATCGAACAGGCGGTGATCGACGTGCTGGCGGCGTATAATCTCGTGGGCGAACGTGTTGCCGGGGCGCCCGGCATCTACATGGCAAGCGGCCCGCGCAAGGGTGCGAAGATCGCCGCCCTCGGCCTCAAGGTACGCGGCAACGGCTGCACCTACCATGGGGTTTCGCTGAACGTGGCGATGGACCTGGCCCCGTTCACGTGGATCAACCCGTGCGGTTACTCGGGCCTGGCCACGGTCGACATGCGCACGATGGGTGTGGAAGCCCCGCTGGAGGATGTCCAGCAGGCGCTGGCGCGCGAGTTGGTGCGCCAACTGGCTACGACCGAAGCGGTCGAACCAGCAACGAACAACCTCTGAATGGAAGCCCGCCAGGGTATGAGCCAAATGACCACCGAAACCGATACCGGCACTGCAGCTGTCCCAGTCTACAACGCCACCGACAAGCAAAAAGGCGCCAACAAGACTTCGCGCATCCCGATCAAGATCGTGCCGATCGCCGACGCCGAGCGCCTGAAGAAGCCGGACTGGATCCGCGTGAAGGCCGCGACCGCATCGTCGCGCTTCTACGAGATCAAGGACATCCTGCGCGCCAACAACCTGGTGACGGTGTGCGAGGAAGCCAGCTGCCCGAACATCGGCGAATGCTTCGGCAAGGGCACCGCGACCTTCATGATCATGGGCGACAAGTGCACCCGCCGCTGCCCGTTCTGCGACGTCGGCCACGGCCGCCCGGACCCGCTCGACGTCAACGAGCCGGGCAACCTGGCCAAGACCATCGCCGACCTGCGCCTGTCGTATGTCGTGATCACCTCGGTGGACCGCGACGACCTGCGCGACGGCGGCGCCGGCCACTTCGTCGAGTGCATCCAGAAGACCCGCGCCCAGAGCCCGGCCACCAAGATCGAAGTGTTGGTGCCGGACTTCCGCGGCCGCCTGGCCAAGGCGCTGGCGATCTTCGCCGACGGCCTGCCGGACGTCATGAACCACAACCTGGAAACCGTGCCGCGCCTGTACAAGGAAGCCCGTCCCGGCGCCGACTACAAGCACTCGCTCGAGCTGCTGCGCGACTTCAAGGCGCTGTACCCGCACGCGGTGACCAAGTCCGGCATCATGGTCGGCCTCGGCGAGACCGACGAAGAGATCCTGCAGGTCATGCGCGACATGCGCGAGCACAACGTCGAGATGCTGACCATCGGCCAGTACCTGGCGCCGTCGAACTCGCACCTGCCGGTGCGCCGCTACGTGCACCCCGACCAGTTCAAGAAGTTCGAGGAAGCCGCCTACGAGATGGGCTTCGTGCACGCCGCCGTGGGCGCGATGGTGCGTTCGTCCTATCACGCGGACCAGCAGGCGCATAACGCGGGCGTCGCGGCGTAAGCAGCGTTCTGCCTTGACGCCGGCCGGCCCCGCAGCATGCGGCGCCGGCCGGTGTGCGTTTACGTTGTCGTGGTGGCGCGCTGCAGAGCGCCGAGGCGGCGATAGCGGGCCGGCGGCGGCAATCCCTGGTTGCGAAAATGGCGCCGCAGCGATTCGGCCGAGCCCAGCCCGGCCAGGTCGGCGATGGCCTCGATCGCCAGCGCCGGGCGGGTTTCCAGGATCTGCGCCGCCAGCGCGACCCTTTCCTTCACCACCCAGGCCAGCGGGCTCAGGCCCGTGCGGTCCTTGAAGCGGCGCTGGAAGGTCCGCCTGCCAAGCCTCGCACGGGCGGCCATCGACTCGACCGTATGGTCCACGCGCAGGTTCTCGCGCACCCAGTCCATCAGGTGGGTGATGCCATTCTCGCCCACCGAGGGCAGGGGGCGCGCCACCCGCTGCGCCTGGCCGCCGTCGCGGTGCGCGGGAATCACCAGCCGCTGGGCGACGCGGCCGGCCAGCTCCAGGCCGAAGTCGCTACGCACCAGGTGCAGCAGCATGTCCAGGCCCGCCGCCGAACCGGCCGAGGTGACGATGCGCCCGTCCTGCACATACAGCACGTCCTGCTCCACGCGCACGGCAGGAAAGCCGGCGGCCATCTGCTCCAGGTAGCGCCAGTGCGTGGTGGCCCGCTTGCCGTCCAGCAGGCCCGCATGCGCGAGCACGAAGCTGCCCGAGCAGATCGCGCACAGGCGCGCGCCGCGCGCGTACGCACGCTGCAGGGCATCGAGGAGGGCCGGTGGGGGCGGCTCGGCGACGTCGCGCCAGCCGGGAATGACGATCGTATCCGCAGTATCGAGCGCCGCCAGGCCATGCGACACCTCGATGCGCAGGCCTCCGGTGGCGCGTAGTAGCCCGGGTTCGGCAGCGCACACGGCATACGAATACCAGGGCACGCCGAGCTCGGGACGATCGAGGGCGAACAGCTCGACGGCGCAGCCGAATTCGAAGGTGCACAGGCCGTCGTAGGCGAGGATGGCGACATGGTGCGGCATGGCGCGATGTTACCAGTTTCTGTCATGCAGGCCGGTAGCCGCCCCCGGCCCTGGCCGTCACACTGAGACTCTTTTATGAGGAGGTTCACGATGACTTCAGCAGTTTCCACAGTACCCGCAGCATCTCCCGATCAGGCTCTCGCCCATTTCTCGTCGAGCTTCGCCTACGAGACCGATTGCGCCGACGTGCACGATGCAGTCACCACGGGGCGCCAGGATTTCGTGCTGCTCGACGTGCGCAGCCCCGCGCTGTACGCGAGGGGCCATGCGCCCGGTGCACTCAATCTGCCGCAGGGGAAGATTGTCGAGGCCAAGCTGCGCGACTACCCGCTGGACACGCTGTTCGTCGTCTATTGCGCCGGCCCGCACTGCAATGGCGCGCACCGCGGCGCCGAGCGGCTCGCCAGGCTGGGGCGGCCGGTCAAGCTGATGATCGGCGGGATCGCCGGCTGGCTGGACGAAGGCTTTCCCCTGTCGACTGCCGGCGGCACCTGAGGGGCGCATCGCCCGCCTCGGTGCGCTGGCGAGCCGTGCGTGGTGGCTGCCTGCGATATAGTTGATGGCAACCAGACATCACGCAAGCGACCATGACGCACTCCCCTACCGACCCAGACGACACCCAGCACGACGACGACTTTCTGGAGCGCGAACTCGACTTTGCCGAGCGCGGCGTCGAGCTTGTAAAAATGGAAGGCCGCGTGTTCCTGCGCTTCTCGGGCGAAGTGCGCTACGAAGGCCTGCGCGTCCCCTACCGCCTGGTGCCCTCGCGCGGCGTGCTGGCCAAGCCGAGCAAGTGGCGCAAGATGGACCTGCTGGCCAGGCGCGACGTGCTGGAGGAACGCGCCACGCCCGACGCGCTCGAGCAGCTGCAGACCGAGGCCGAAGACTTCGTACGCCACATCGCTGAAGAAGCCGACGATTTCGGCTGGAACCCGATGCTCTTCCTCGACGTGCTCGACGAGCTGGAAACCTCGGAGCCGGCCGAATACGTCTTCCAGCGCATCACGCAACGCCTGGCGCACGCGGTCGAGCGCGAGCAGGAGGAGCGCCACGCGGCGCGCACCAAGGAAAGCATCAACCTGGCCGAGTATCCCGAGTCCTTCGACGTGGCCAGCCGCATGCAGCGCAAGTTCATCGCCCTGCTGGGTCCCACGAATTCTGGCAAGACCCACCGGGCGATGGAGGCGCTGGCCAAGGCTGAAAGCGGCGTCTATCTGGCGCCCCTGCGCCTGCTGGCGCTGGAAAACTACGAGCGCCTGCAAGCCGCGCGCCCGCATGGCAAACCCATCAAGGTCAGCCTGGTCACCGGCGAGGAGCGCCGCATCGCCGAAGGCGCGACCCACGTCGCCAGCACGGTCGAGATGTTGAATACCAAGACACCGGTTGAAGTGGCCGTCATCGACGAGATCCAGATGCTGGCCGACCGCGACCGCGGGGCCGCCTGGACCGCGGCGGTGTGCGGCGCGCCCGCTTCCACCGTGTTCCTGGTCGGCGCACCGGAAGCACGGCGCGCCATCGAGGCGCTGGCCGAGCGCCTCGAAGTGCCGTTGGAGGTGCACGTGTTGAAACGCATGGCGCCGCTGGCGATGGAAGCGGGGCCGGTGCGCAAACTGGGCAACCTGAGGCGTGGCGACGCGGTCATCGCCTTCTCGCGGCGCGACGTCCTGATGTGGCGCGACATGATCACCGAGAAGGGCCTGTCGGTGGCCACCGTCTACGGCAATCTGTCGCCGGAAGTGCGGCGCGCGCAGGCGGAACGCTTCCGCGAGGGCCAGGCCGACATCGTGGTCGGGACCGACGCGCTGGCGATGGGCCTGAACATGCCGATCGCCCGCATCGTGATGACCACGGCGGTCAAATACAACGGCGTTGAGGAAGAAGAGATCTCGGCGGCGCTGGCCAAGCAGATTGCCGGCCGGGCAGGGCGCTACGGCGTGCACGAGGAAGGTTTTGTCGCCGGCTACGACGACGAGACCCACGCCGTGATGCGCTCGCTAATGAAGGAAAAGATCCCGCCGGTGGCGGCCAACGGCTTCGCGGTGGCGCCCTCGCTCGAGCAGCTTCACCGCATTTCGTCAGTCACGGGCGAGACGTCCTTGGTCAAGCTGCTGCGGCGTTTTGTCCACAACATCGACGTCCCGGACGGCTTCTTCTACCCGCGCATCACCGAGGAGCAGAACGAGCGCGCCGAATGGCTGGATACGCTGCCCCTGAGCGTGGCGGACAAGTTCATGCTGTCGCTGGTGCCGATTTCGAGCAGGGTGCCGACCCTGCAAAGCGCCTGGGAGCACTGGGCGCTGTCGCTGGCCAGGAAGCGCATCTGCAAGCTGACCCCGCCCACGCAGGAGCTGTTCTACATGAATTTGCAGGAGGTCGAGGACACCTGCCGCCTGTATTCGGCCTATGCCTGGCTGGGCTACCGCGAGCCGGAATACTTCCCGAGTATCGAGCTGGCGCAGCAACTGGCGCGCGAAGCGTCGGAACGGGTGGATGCGATGCTGCAGCAGCAGAATACGGCGGCAAGGCAGAAGGGTGGGGGGCAGAAGGCGCAGGGCAAGCGCAGGCGCTAGCGGGTGCGGTACGAAATTGGATCCCGGCCTTTGCTCAGCCAATAGCCTCGGCAGCAAGATATCCCCACCCAGTGTACGATCCCCGCTTTTGCACCAAAAGCGACCCCATGACCCTGAAACACACCCCAGAATCCTTCAACGAATTCGGCAAGCCCTTCCTTCCCGGCCACCTTGGCATCCGCATCACCGAAGTGGCCGAAGGCCGCGTCTGCGCCGAGCTGCCGGTACAAACGCACCTGCTGGCCCCGAACGGCTACCTGCACGCGGGCAGCGTGGTCACGCTGGCCGATACCGCGGCCGGCTACGCCTGTATCGCCAACCTGCCGGAAGGCGCCCAGAGCTTCACCACCATCGAATTGAAATCGAACCATTTGGGCACCGCGCGCCAGGGCACCATTGCCGTGGTGGCGAGCGCCGTGCACCTGGGGCGCACGACGCAGGTATGGGATGCGATCGTGACGGACAAGGACAGCGGCAAGACGATTGCGCTGTTCCGCTGCACCCAGATGATCCTCTACCCGAAGTAAACGATCAGCCGGCGAGCTCTTTCTCGATCAGCTTGTGCAGGGCCGGGAATTCCGGCTCGCCGACATAGCGCTTGATGATCTTGCCGTTCTTGTCGATCAGGAAGGTCGTCGGCGTCAGGGTGACGTCGCCGAACTGCTTGGCGATGTCGCCGCCCGAGTCGAGCGCCACGATGAAGGGGAGTTTACGCGTCTCGGTAAAGTTCAGCACGTAGTTGGGCGGGTCGTACTGCATCGCCACCGCCACGAATTCCAGTCCTTGTGCCTTGTACTTCTCGTAGGTCTCGACCATCTGCGGCATCTCCTTGACGCAGGTGACGCAGGAAGTCGCCCAGAAATTCACCATCACGACCTTGCCGCGCATGGACTGGGTGCTGATCTTGTCGCCCTTGATGCTGATGAAGGTGACGTCGGGCGCGGCGCTGCTGCCGTTGAAGGACGCGTAGCCGATGCCGGCCAGCGCCAGCACGACCGCGCCGATGGCGGCGGGCCTGAACCAGGAGCGGGAAGAGGTGGATGCGGTCATGGGGAAGGGGATAAGAAAATGGCAGGACCGAAGTCCTGCCGCAGCAAGCAGGCTTACGAAGCCTGGCCCGACTTGACGTCTTCTTCGCTGATGTACTCGAAGATCTTGACGACGCGATTCACGCCGGCGACGCCTTTGGCGACGTCGGCCGCGATATTGCCTTCGCGCGGAGTGACGAGGCCCATCAGGTAGACCACGCCGCGCTCGGTGGTGACTTTGACCGAGGTGGCCGAGATGGTCTTCTTGTCGACCAGGCTGGCCTTGACCTTGGTGGTGATCAGGGCGTCGCTCGAACGCGAGGTATAGCTCGACGGGCCGGCCACTTCCAGCTCGTTGATCACCGCGACCACGTTCGAGATCTCGCGCACTTCGCGCTCGGCGGCCTGTTTCATGGCCTCGTCGCGGACTTCGCCGGTCAGCAGCACCTTGCGGTTGTAGCTGGTGACGTTGACGTGGCCATGCTCGCCGGTGAGCTGCTGCATCTTGATCTCGGCCTTGACGTTGATCGACTTGTCTTCGGTCTGCATGCCGATGGTGCGGCGGTCATTCGCGGAGACAGCGGTCATCACAGCGCCACCTACCGCCAGGCCGATACAGCCCGACAGCGAGGCAGCCAGCGCGGTGCCCAGTACGATTTTTGATACCAGGCCGGCCAGCGGGCGCTTGTTATTCATTCTCATCTCCTCCGAACAATGCGACGTCGATGCCGTCGCAAATGCAGTGAATCGCGACCAGATGGACTTCCTGGATGCGAGCGGTACGTGCGTGCGGCACGTTGATATGGACATCGGCATCTGTCAGCAGCTTGGCAAGCGCGCCGCCGTCCTTGCCGGTGAAGGCCACGATACGCATTTCGCGTTCCAGCGCCGCCTCGACCGCAGCCAGCACGTTGGCCGAGTTGCCCGAGGTCGAAATCGCCAGCAGGACGTCGCCAGCCTGGCCGAAGGCTTGTACCTGCTTCGAGAAGATCTCCCGGAAGCTGTAGTCGTTGCCGACCGCCGTCATGATCGAGGTATCGCAGGTCAGGGCGATAGCGGGCAGCGGGAAGCGCTCGCGTTCGAAACGGCCTACGAGTTCGGCAGCAAAGTGCTGGCAGTCGGCGGCGGAACCGCCGTTACCGCAGGCCAGAATCTTGTTGCCGTTGGACAAAGCGCCGAACATGAGTTCGATCGCCTGCGAGATAGGTTGGGCGAGAGTAGCAGCCGACTTCATTTTCAGGTCGGCGCTCTCCTGGAAGTGAGCGAGGATGCGTTGAGTATTCATAGCCGGGGATTATAGTGTAGTAGCAACCCGGGGCGGGCAACCTCGGTAAAAATTGCTTACATTTCAATTAGTCAATGATGACATCCTGTAACCACTCGACCCGGCTGCCGTCGATGGCGACCACGTCGAAGCGGCAAGGCGGGGTGACGGGGAAACGCAATAAGTAACATTGCGCCGCCCGCCGCAGGCGGCGGATCTTGGCAGGCGTGATGCTCGCGGCCGCACCGCCGTGTTCGGTGCCGGCGCGCTGGCGCACCTCGACGAACACCAGGGTAGCGCCATCGCGCATGACCAGGTCGATTTCGCCGCCCTTGCAGCGGAAGTTTTCCTCGACCGGTTTTAGCCCCTGGCGTTTCAGGTGGAGCAGGGCAGCTTGCTCCCAGTCACGGCCCTGGGCCTGCCGCAACGACAGGCGCAGCGGCCACATGTCAGCGCGCGAAGGCTGCCGCTTCGAAGTTGCCGCCGTCGCGGTAGACCGTCCCGGTCTCCACGCGGCGGAAGGATGGAGCGCTAGAGCCATTGCCCATGTCGATCGACAGGCGGCCGGTGACGCCGTCGAGCTGGAATGCGCCGGTGGGACGCAGGGCCAGCTCGCGTGCGATGCGGTAGGCATCGATGCCGAGCGCGTACAGGCGCTGCATGTCGAAGCCATCGAGGGCGCCGCCCCAGCGCGGATAGCTCGCCACCAACGGGTGCCCGGGCTGCACGGTCCAGGGCAGGTCGAGGATGCGCACGCCGGCCAGTTCGGGCGCCTGGGTCGCCGGGTCGCGTCCCGGATTGACCGAGGCGGTGCCATACGTCGGCAGCGAGGTGCCGATGGCGCTGCGCACCTGGCGCAGCTGCACCGCGTCGAGCGCCGCGAATATCAGCTGCGGCGGGTCGGCCTGGATGCGTGCGCGCAGCTCGGCCAGGGAGTTGCCGTCGACATAACCATCGCTGCTGGGCAGGTCGACCACGGAATTGTTCAGGCCCAGCTCCGACCAGCGCCTGGTGAAGGCGCCGGTCAGGCGCTGCTGCCAGGTGGCGGAACCGGTCAGCACCAGGGCGCGGCCGCCCGGCTGTTCGGCGGCGGCCCAGTCGGCAACCTGGCGCGCTTCGTCTTCGAGCGAGAGGCCGACCACCAGCATCTGGCGCGGCAGCGAACCGTCGATTTGCGGATGGTTCAGGGCAATCGTCGGCCGGCTGACGGCGCCGCTGGTCGCCAGCGCAGCCACGGCGGGCCTGGCCAGCGGCCCCACCACGATGTCGTGCTGGGGGGCGGCGCGCGCGTAGGCGTCGAGCGTGTCCTGGGTGGAATCGCTGGTGGGAATGACGTTGACGGTCACGCCGGTGCGGTCGCGCTCGTAACCGGCCATGAAGCCGGCGCGCACCGCTTCGGCAGGCTGGGCGAGCGAGCCCGACTGCAAGGGCAGCAGCAGGGCGATGCGCACGCCCTTGGCAAGCGCATCGGCGGCGAGCGGACGGCCGTCGCTCGGGGGCGGCAGTTCGACCGGACTGGTGCGCGCAGGCTCAAGGGGAGGAGGGGGCGTATAGCCGGGTTCGGTAGGCAGCGGGCTTGCACTCGGCGCGGCGGGCGCGCACAATCCGCCCGGTACGCCACAGCCGGTGTCGGGTGGCAAGGGCGTACTGCCGCATCCCGCCAGCAGGCCGAACGAGGCCAGCGCAGTTGTCGCAAGCAGTGCCTTGATATTTTCATTCAGCATCGGAACCCCTTATGACAGAACAGCAGACCATCGACATCGCCCGGCTACCCGTCATGGGCGAAGCGGCCCAGCAGTCCTATCCTACCGCAACGCTGTATGTCGTGGCTACACCGATCGGCAACGTCACCGACATCACGCTGCGCGCGCTGCACCTGCTGGCGCTGGCCGATGTCGTGGCCTGCGAAGACACCCGCAAGACCGGTGCGCTGCTGCAGCGTTTCGGCCTGGCCAAGCAGACCATTGCCGCGCACATGCACAACGAGCGCGAGGTCGCGGACAAGATCGTCGAGCGCCTGCAGGGCGGGCAGCGCGTGGCGTTGGTGTCCGACGCCGGCACCCCGGCCGTGTCGGACCCGGGCGCGCGGATTGTCGACGCGGTGCGCGCGGCAGGCCTGAACGTGGTGCCGCTGCCGGGACCATCGGCCGCGATCACGGCGCTGTCGGCCAGCGGCCTGGTGAACGACCGTTTTCACTTTGTCGGCTTCCTGCCGGCCAAGCCGAAGCAGCGCGAATCGGCGCTGGCGCTGCTGGCCCGCGAGTCCTCGACCCTGGTTATCTACGAAGCGCCGCACCGGATTGTCGAATGCGTCGAAGGCCTGGTGGCGACTTTCGAGCCGACCCGCCAGGTCGTGTTCGCACGTGAGCTGAGCAAGATGTTCGAAGAAATCCACCGCTGCGAACTGAAAGACGCGCTGGCCTGGGTCAAGGCCGACCAGCACCGCGAGCGCGGCGAATTCGTCGTGCTGGTCGAAGGCGCAGTAGCCGAGACCGACGCGCAGGATGTTGAAGCCGAGCGCATCCTGCAAATCCTGTTGACGGAATGTTCGGTGAAACAGGCCGCCAACCTGGCAGCGCAAATCACGGGCCGCAAGAAGAACGCCTTGTACGACCGCGCCTTGCAAATCAAGGAGAGTCAAAGCTAGCCCGTAGGATGGGCGGATTCCGCCCACGCGTTCAACTAACGAATGCGCCCTCGACTCACCACTTGCACCCGCTATCCTTCTTGTCCATCGCCAAAAACAGCGGCGCCAGCAACCCACCCGGTATCCCATCCTTGCAATTGCGCCGCTTGGCCTTGCTGATTGCCCGCGCCGCCTTCGATTCCGTCTCCAGCGGCGGCTCCGGAAACTGCGCCAGCGCCGTGTCCTCGCGGCCGAGCTTGGTCCGGCCCGCCAGATTGCGCGCAGTCTGCTTTGCCGCATTCATATCGAAGGCCGGCGCCTCATCGGCGGCCGGCGCCGACTCCTCCTGCTGCTGCACGGCAAACGCATCCGGCCACGACTGCTCCCTTGACTCCGGCACCGCAATCACCCGCTTCTTCGCCGACTTGGGGGTGCTGCGCGGCGACCTTGCCTCGGCGGCAGGCACTTGCGGCGCTTCTTCCACACGCGGCGGCACAGGCGGCGGCAGTGGCCGTATCGAGACCATCATTGGCTCCGGTTCCGGCTCGAAGGCAGGCATCGTCGTCCCGCTGTGGCGATAAGCAAACAACACCAGCACGTGCACGGCAATCGACACGCCGATGCCCGCGAGAAAACGCCGGTCCCCTCGCGCCCTGTCGTCGCCCATGTCCTCATGTGCTGCAAAATTCACAATATTGTCTGCCTGATCATTGTCGAAATGACGAGGCAAAGAATACGGCGGGTCACTTATTTTGCCCTTAAACCTTGACCGAAGCCTGCTTCCCCGATATGATCTTGGTCTTCGGAGTGTAGCGCAGCCCGGTAGCGCACCTGGTTTGGGACCAGGGGGTCCAAGGTTCGAATCCTTGTACTCCGACCAGCATGAAGAGAAAAGCCGACAGTGAAAACTGTCGGCTTTTTTCGTTTTCGGCCCTGCCCGGCAGCCGGGAGCGGCCCGGCACCGGGGGGGAAGCGGGTCAGCCCGCCCGCTTGGCCGCGATGGCATTCCCCGCGCGGCTGGCGCCCTTGCGGCCCAGCTGCTGTGAAATGAACTGCCCGGCGTCGACCACCTGGTCCAGGTCGATGCCGGTCTCGATCCCCAAACCGTGCAGCAGGTACAGCACGTCCTCGGTCGCCACGTTGCCGGTGGCCCCCTTTGCATACGGGCAGCCGCCCAGTCCCGACACCGACGAGTGGAAGATGGCTACGCCGACTTCCAGCGCCGCGTAGATGTTGGCCAGCGCCTGGCCATAGGTATCGTGGAAGTGGCCCGACAGCTGCAGCAGCGGGAATTCGCGGCTGGCGGCCAGCATCACGCTTTGCGTCTGGCGCGCCGTTCCGACGCCGATGGTGTCGGCGATATCGATCTCGTCGCAACCCAGGTCGCGCATGCGGCGCACCACGTCGGCCACTGCATCGAGCGGAACCTCGCCCTGGTAGGGGCAGCCGAAGGCCGTGCTGATCGAACCGCGCAGGCGCAGGCCGTTGGCCTTGGCGGCCTTCGCCACCGGCTCGAAGCGCGCGATCGATTCCGCGATCGAACAGTTGATGTTCTTTTGCGAGAAGGCTTCCGAGGCCGAGCCGAAGATCACGACTTCATCGGCCTTCGCTTGAAGCGCCGCTTCGAAGCCCTGCATGTTCGGCGTCAGCGCCGAATAGATCGTGCCCGGCAGGCGTTCAATGCCGGCCATGACGTCCAGGCTGGTGGCCATCTGCGGCACCCATTTCGGCGACACGAATGACGCCGCCTCGACATTCGGGATGCCGGCGCGCGCGAGACGGTTCACCAGCTCGATTTTTACCGCGGCCGACAGCGCCTCTTTCTCGTTCTGCAGGCCGTCGCGCGGCCCCACTTCGACAATCTTGACCTTCTTCGGCAGGCTGGCTTGTTGGTTCATGCTGATCAATATCCTAATTGGCGGTCGACGAGGTCGGCGACCGGTTGCCCGCTTTCCAGCGCTGCGACCTTGTCGGCGATCTGGCGCACGGCGTCATGGCGCACGGTGAGCGCCGAGATATGCGGGGTGATGGAAATGCGCGGCTCGTTCCAGAACGGGTGCGGCGCTGGCAGCGGCTCGTGGCGGAACACATCGAGCGTCGCGCCCGCGATGTGGCCCGAGCGGATCAGGGTCATCAGGTCGGGTTCGGCCAGGATCGGGCCGCGTGCGACGTTGATGAGATAGGCGCCCGGAAGCAGCTTGCCCATGTTGTGGCGGTCGAGCAGGTTGGCCGTCTCCGGCGTGAGCGGCAGCATGCAGACCAGCACGCGGGTGCCGCGCAAGAAAGCATCCAGCCCGTCCATGCCATGGAAGCAGTCGACGCCCGGGATGTCCTTGGGCGTGCGGCTCCACCCGCGCACCGGGAAGCCGAACAGGCGCATCGCCTCGACCACCGGAAGGCCCAGCCTGCCCAGACCCATGATCCCGACCGAAAAATCCTGTTTCTGGATCTGCGGGAGCGGGTTCCAGGCGCCGTGGCGCGCCTGCTGCTCGTATTCCTCGAAGCGGCGGAAATACCGCAGCACGGCATGCGCCACGTATTCCGCCATCTGCACGCCCATGCCGGCATCGCCCAGGCGCACGATCGGCACCGGGGGCAAGGCGTCGCCGAGCTTGAGCAGGGCGTCGACACCAGCGCCCATCAGGAAGATCGCCCGCACGTGCGCGAGTTGGTCCAGCAAGGCCGGCGTGGGGCTCCACAGCACGGCGTAGTCGCAGGGCGGCAGGGCTTCGCCTTCCCGCCAGGCGACGGTTTCCACGTGCGGCATGAGGGCGGCGAATTCGCGCGCCCATGGCTCGATCACTCCGTCTTCGCGAAACAGGAGTACGCGCATGATGACTCCCCCTCTTGTGTGGTGTTGTTAGGCCGCCTTGAACGCTAAAAGGGGTGCGCCATCGGCCACTTGGTCGCCGACCTGGTACAGCACTTCTTCCACCAGGCCGTCGCTCGGTGCCGCAATCGTGTGCTCCATCTTCATGGCTTCCATGATTACCAGCGGCTCGCCCTTCTTCACTTCCTTGCCGGCCACGGCCAGCACGGCCACCACCTTGCCCGGCATCGGCGCCGTCAGGCGGCCACCGGCGGCTTCCTGTTCGCCCGCATGGGCCATCGGGTCATTGTACGCCAGCGTGAAATGGCGGCCGCCCGTGAAGACGTGGAACACATCGCCGTCACGGCGCACGCTCCCGTGCAGCGAGGTCTCGCCCAGGCGGATGGTCAGTTCGGCGCCATCCTGGCGGACGAGCGCGAGCGGCTGGCGCTCGCCATTCGCATCGATCTCCCAGTCGTGGGAGGTATAAGTGAGGCCCACCTGGTAGCCGCCTTCCTTGCCCGTGAACTCATCGGCAAACGACAGCACGCGGCGGTAGGCGCTGTTCATGCGCCAGCCGCTGGCCTGCGCCCACGGCTCGGCGGGATTGGCGGCCCCGCGCTGGGTTTCGCCGGTGCTCAGTGCCAGCGCGGCCAGCGCGAGCGCGCCCAGTGGGGCTGCCGATGGCGCCGGGAACAGGGTCTCGCCGTGGCGCTCGATCAGGCCGGTGTCCAGGTCCGCGCTCGAGAAGGCCTCGCCTTCGACCAGGCGCTTCAGGAAGGCGATATTGGTGGCCAGGCCCACGATCTGGAATTCGCTAAGGGCCTGCGACAGGCGGGCCAGCGCCTGGGTGCGGTCCGCGCCCCAGACGATCAGTTTGGCGATCATCGGATCGTAGAAGGGCGAGATGGCATCGCCCTCGCGCACGCCCGAATCGACGCGCACGGCGGCAGGGTCCAGCCCAAAAGCGCCGAGCTCGAACTCGACGGCGGCTGGCGTGTCCATGTGGCGCAGCGTGCCGATCGAGGGCAAGAAGCCCTTTTCCGGGTTCTCGGCATAAACGCGCGCTTCGATCGAATGACCGTGGATCGCCAGTTCGCTCTGTTTCTTCGGCAGCGGCTGGCCCGCGGCCACGCGCAGCTGCCACTCGACCAGGTCGGTCCCGGTGATCATCTCGGTGACCGGGTGCTCCACCTGCAGGCGGGTGTTCATCTCCATGAAGTAGAACGAGCCGTCCTGGTTGGCGATGAATTCCACCGTGCCGGCGCCGACATAACCCACGGCACGCGCAGCGTTCACGGCCGCTTCACCCATCGCCGCGCGGCGGTCTGGCGGCATGTTCGGCGCCGGCGCTTCTTCCAGCACCTTCTGGTGACGGCGCTGCACCGAGCAGTCGCGCTCGTGCAGGTAGACGCAGTTTCCCAAGGTGTCGGCGAACACCTGGATCTCGATATGGCGCGGGCGGATCAGGTATTTCTCGACCAGCACCTTGTCGTCGCCGAACGAGCTGATCGCTTCGCGCTTGCACGAGGCCAGCGCGGCTTCGAAGTCTTCCGAGCGCTCGACCACGCGCATGCCCTTGCCGCCCCCGCCGGCGCTGGCTTTCAGCAGCACCGGATAGCCGATGCGGTCGGCCTGTTCGCGCAAGAAAACCGGTTCCTGGTTGTCGCCGTGGTAGCCCGGCACCAGGGGCACGTTGGCGCCTTCCATCAGCTGCTTGGCGGCGGACTTCGAACCCATCGCGCGCATCGAGGAACCGGGCGGTCCGATGAACACCAGGCCGGCCGCCTGCACGGCTTCGGCAAATTCCGCGTTCTCGGACAGGAAGCCATAGCCCGGGTGGATCGCCTGGGCACCCGTGGCTTTCGCCACCTCGATGATCTTCTGGCCGCGCAAATAGCTTTCCTTGGCGGCGGCCGGGCCGATCAACACTGCCTCATCGCAGACCGCCACGTGTTTCGATCCCGCGTCGGCTTCCGAATAGACGGCGACGGTGCGGATACCCATGCGGCGCGCGGTGGCGGCGACACGGCAGGCGATTTCGCCACGGTTGGCGATGAGGATTTTGGTGAACATGCGTTGTCTTTCGCTTCTTGATGATCAGTTCATGAGCGGCCGTGTCTCCCCGGCCGCAACCTGTATTAGCAGCCGCAGGCCGCCTTCGGGGCCGAATCCAGCGTGGCGGCGCGGGTTTTGAGGCCGAGCTTTTCCAGCAGCACGCGGTCGTCGTCCGCTTCCGGGTTGCCGGTGGTGAGCAGCTTGTCGCCGTAGAAGATCGAGTTGGCGCCGGCCATGAAGCACATGGCCTGCACGGCCTCGCCCAGTTCACGGCGGCCAGCCGACAGGCGCACGCGCGCTTCCGGCATGGTGATGCGCGCGACGGCAATGGTGCGTACGAATTCGATCGGGTCGAGCTTCTCGATGCCGTGCAGCGGCGTGCCTTCCACCTGCACCAGGTGGTTGACCGGCACCGATTCCGGATACGGATTCAGGTTGGCCAGCTGGGCGATCAGGCCGGCGCGCTGTTCGCGCGTCTCGCCCATGCCCACGATGCCGCCGCAGCAGACCTTCAGGCCGGCGCTGCGCACGCGGCCCAGCGTGTCCAGGCGGTCCTGGTATTCGCGGGTCGAGATCACGTTGTCGTAGAAGTCCGGCGCGGTGTCGATGTTGTGGTTGTAGTAGTCCAGGCCCGCGCGCTTGAGCTGTTCGGCCTGGCCTTCCTCGAGCATGCCGAGGGTGGCGCAGGTTTCCATGCCCAGTGCTTTTACCTCGCGCACCATGGTCTCGACCTTTTCCATGTCGCGCTCCTTCGGGCTGCGCCATGCGGCGCCCATGCAAAAGCGCGTGGCGCCGCTGGCCTTGGCCTGGCGCGCCGCATCGAGCACGGTATCGAGGTCGAGGATCTTCTTGGCCTCGACCCCGGTGTCGTAGCGCGCGGCCTGCGGGCAGTAGCCGCAGTCTTCTTCGCAGCCGCCGGTCTTGATCGACAGCAGGGTGGCCAGTTCGACGTCGCCGTCCGGGAAATGCGCGCGGTGCAGGGTCTGGGCGCGGTGCATCAGCTCCGTGAACGGCAGCTCGAACAGCGCCAGCACGTCGGCCAGCGGCCAGGTGGCGTTCTCCGCCTGCTTGATGGCGGCGACGGGGCGGTGCAGGGCGACGGTATTGGTTTGGGACATGGTGGTTCCTTCAGTGACTATTCTTTGATTACGGACGTGGGGAGTGCCAGCCCGGCAGTCCCGCAAGGTCGATGAATTCGGCGGCGGCGGCGGCCGTCGGCTCTTCCAGCCGCGGCACGTGGCCCAGCAGCGGCGCCGGGATGCGCTGCTCCAGCGCCTCGATATTCTCGCGCTCGAAGCGCATGTCCGGGTCGACGGTATTGGCGACCCAGCCGGCCAGCACCAGGCCGCGCGCGACGATCGCTTCGACCGTGAGCAGCGCGTGGCTGATGCAGCCCAGGCGCAGGCCTACCACCAGGATCACCGGCAGGTTCAGTTGCGCGGCCAGGTCGGCGCTGTCGAAGCCGTCGCTGAAGGGCACGCGGAAACCTCCCACGCCTTCGACCACCACGGCGTCGGACGCCGCCTGGATTTCAGTGTACGCGGCCAGGATCGGCACCGATTCGATGGTCACGCCTTCCAGCGCGGCGGCGATGTGCGGCGCGGCGGGCTCCTTGAGCATGAATGGCGTCGTGATGCTGATTGGGAAGTGCACGTTGCCGGCGGCGCGCAGCATGTCGGCATCCTCGTTGTGCAGCTCGCCGTCGACCATGGTGGCGCCGGCCGCCACGGGCTTCATACCGCAGGCACGGCGCCCGCTCCTGGCCAGCTTGTGCAGGATGGCGCTGGAGACCAGGGTCTTGCCGATCTCGGTGTCGGTGCCGGTGACGAAGCAGCAGAAGCGCGACGGAATGGCATCCAGTGCGCGTGCTTCCGGCTGCGTCTCGAGCACCGGGTCGGCCACTTCGGCGACGCCTTGCGCGTGACCCGGGGCGATTACGTCCGGGGTCAGTGCCACCGGCTCATTCAGGTTGTTCATGTCGTGGCCCTTTCCAGTTCATTGAGCGCGCCGGCCAGCAGCGCCACTTCCTCGACCGTGTGCGCGGCCGACAGGGTCACGCGCAGGCGTGCGGTGCCCGGCGCCACCGTCGGCGGGCGGATCGCCGGCACCCACAGGCCCTGCTCGTGCAGCCCGGCGGCCGCGCGCAATGCACCGCCGTTGCTGCCGATGATGACGGGCTGGATCGCGGTGTTCGAGGTCGCCAGCTGCCAGCGCTGTAGACGCAGCGCGCCTTGCAGGCCGTCCACCAGCGCCGCGAGGTGGGCGCGGCGCTGCATGCCTTCCGGGCCACCGATGATGTCCAGGCTGGCCTGCAGGGCATGCGCCAGCGCGGGCGGGGCGGCGGTCGTGTAGATATAGGGGCGCGAGCGCTGCACCAGCAGCTCGATCACGCTGGCATGCGCCGCAATGAAGGCGCCGCCCACGCCGGCCGCCTTGCCCAGCGTGCCCATGTAAACCAGGTTCGGCGAGCGCAGCCCGAAATGCTCGAGCGCGCCGCGGCCGTTCGCCCCCAGCACGCCGAAGCCGTGGGCGTCGTCCACCACCAGCCAGGCGCCATGGCGTTCGCACAGCCCCAGAAGCTCGGGCAGCGGCGCCAGGTTGCCGTCCATGCTGAAGACGCTGTCGGTGACCACGATTTTCGTGGCGGCGCTGCTGGCCTGTAGAAGCTGATCCAGTGCGGCGACGTCGCCATGCGGATAGACCGTCACGCCCGCTTTCGCCAGGCGGGCGCCGTCGATCAGCGAGGCGTGGTTCAGCGCTTCCGAGAAGATCATCGCGTCAAGGTCCGCGCCCAGGGCGGTGAGGATGGCCAGGTTGGCCATGTAGCCGGTGCACAGGTAGAGCGCGCGCGGCTTGTCGATATGCGGCGACATCCATTCGGCCAGGCGCTCTTCCAGCAGTGCGTGCGCGCGGCTGTGGCCACTGACGAGGTGCGAGGCGCCGCTGCCGGCGCCGTAGCGGCTGGCGCCTTCACGCAGCGCCTCGACCACCTTCGGGTGCGCCGCCAGCCCAAGATAATCGTTGCTGCAGAAGGCCAGCATCGGGCGTCCATCGACGACCTGGCGCGGCGCGCAGGCGCTGTCAGCCACGCGCAGGCGGCGCGTGAGGCTGTGCGCGGCGAGCGTGTCGAGCTTGCGGTCGATGGCGGCGATCAGGTTCATGTCAGTCCGCGATCACCGATTCGAATACCCGCTGGGTGCGCTCGGCCAGGCCGGCGATCTCTTCGTCATTCAAGATATAAGGCGGCATCAGGTAGACGGTGCGGCCGATCGGGCGCAGCAGCAGTTCGTTCTCGACCGCGCTCGTGAAGAAGCGGCGCGAGAAGCTCGAAGCACGCGCCGGGTCGGGTTCGACCGCGTCGAACGCGAAGATCATGCCGCGCTGGCGGAAGTGGCGCGCGCGGTCGTGCTCGGCCAGCGGCGCCAGCGCCACGGTCAGCTTGGTAGCCAGCTCGCGGTTGCGGTTCAGGACGTCGTCGTCCTTGAAGATCTGCAGCGTGGCCAGCGCCGCGCGGCAGGCCAGCGGGTTGCCGGTATAGGAATGCGAGTGCAGGAAGCCGCGCGTGATGTCTTCGCTGTAGAAGGACTGGTAGATTTCGTCGCTGGTGAGCACCAGCGACAGCGGCAGGTAGCCGCCGCTGATGCCTTTCGACAGGCACAGGAAGTCCGGCCAGATAGCGGCCTGCTCACAGGCGAAGAAGGTGCCGGTGCGGCCGCAACCCACCGCGATTTCGTCGGCGATCAGGTGCACATGATGCTGGTCGCACAGCTCGCGCAGCAGTTCCAGGTAAAGCGGCTCGTACATCGCCATACCGGTCGCGCATTGCACCAGCGGCTCGACGATGATGGCGGCAATGCGCTCGCCCCGTGCCTCGAACAGGGCACGCACGTCACCGATGGCGCGGCGTGCCACGTCCTGGGCCGACTCGCCCTCGTGGGCATTGCGCGCGTCCGGCGCCGGCACCACATGCGAGGCGCGCAGCAGCGGACCGTAGGCATCCTTGAACAGCGGGACGTCGGTGACGGATAGCGCGCCGATGGTCTCGCCGTGGTAGCTGCCCTGCAGGCAGACGAATTCCTGCTTGCCCGTGTGGCCGGCATTGCGCCACGAGTGGAAGCTCATCTTCATGGCGATTTCCACCGCCGAGGCGCCGTCGGACGCATAGAAGGCGTGGCCCAGCGCGTGGCCGGTGAGGGCCGCCAGCTGCTCGGACAGTTCGATCACCGGTTCGTGGGTGAAGCCGGCCAGCATCGCGTGTTCCAGCTTGTCCAGCTGGTCTTTCAGGGCCGCGTTGATGCGCGGATTGGCGTGGCCAAACAGGTTGACCCACCAGGAGCTGATCGCGTCCAGGTAGCGCCGCCCTTCATGGTCGTACAGCCAGGGGCCCTTGCCGTGGCTGACCGCAATCAGCGGCACCTCTTCGTGGTGCTGCATCTGGGTGCACGGGTGCCACACACTGCGCAGGCTGCGTGCGATCCAGTCGGAAGAGGTTTGCGGCTTCAAGATGGTTCCAGTGTTAGTTCAGCCAGGTCGGCTTGCGCTTTTCGAGGAAGGAGGCCACGCCTTCCTTGCCCTCGTTCGATGCGCGGATGGCGGCGATGCGGTTGGCGGTATCAAGCAGCAGCGCGTCCGTGACCGGCTGGCCCACGACCTCGCGCACCAGTTTCTTGGCCTCTACGACGGCGTGCGGGCTATTGGTCACCAGCGACTTGACGATGCCGGCCACGGTGGCGTCGAGCATGTCCGCTGCCACCACTTCATGCGCGAAGCCAATGCGATGGGCTTCTTTCGCGTCGAAGCGCTCGGCAGTGAGGAAGTAGCGGCGCGCCGCCTGTTCGCCCATCGCCTTGATGACATAGGGCGAGATGGTGGCTGGAATCAGGCCGAGCTTGACCTCGGACAGGCAGAAGTTGGCGACCTCGCTGCTGACTACGATGTCGCAGGCCGCGACCAGGCCCATGCCGCCGGCGTAGCAGTCGCCCTGCACCTTGGCCACGGTCGGTTTCGGGCACAGGTAGATGGTGCGCAGCATGTCGGCCAGGCGCGTGGCGTCTTCCTGGTTCTCGCTGTGCGAGTAACCCGCCATCTTCTTCATCCAGTTCAGGTCCGCGCCGGCGCAGAAGGCCAGGCCGTTTGCAGCCAGCACGATGGCGCGCACAGCATCAATGCGTCCGAGTTCGTCGAAAGCGAGCGCCAGCTCAGCGATGGCGTGCTCGTTGAAGGCGTTGCGTACGTCCGGGCGGTTCAGGGTGACGGCAGCGACCTTTTCGTCGATGGCGATGGTGAGCGTTTGATATTCCATTGTCAAGTTCCCTTTACATCCGGAACACGCCGAACTTCGTGTCCTCGATCGGCGCGTTCAGCGCAGCCGACAGCCCCAGGCCCAGCACGGTGCGGGTATCGGCAGGGTCGATGACGCCGTCGTCCCACAGGCGCGCCGACGCATAATACGGGTGGCCCTGGTGCTCGTACTGTTCCTTGATCGGCTGCTTGAAGGCGGCTTCTTCGTCGGCCGACCACTGGCCGCCCTTGCCCTCGATGCCGTCGCGCTTGACGGTGGCCAGCACCGATGCGGCCTGGTCGCCGCCCATGACGGAAATGCGCGCGTTTGGCCACATCCACAAAAAGCGCGGCGAGAACGCGCGGCCGCACATGCCGTAGTTACCGGCACCAAAACTGCCGCCAATGATGACCGTGAACTTCGGCACCGAAGCGGTAGCCACGGCCGTGACCATCTTGGCGCCGTTGCGGGCGATGCCTTCGTTTTCGTATTTGCGGCCGACCATGAAGCCGGTGATGTTCTGCAGGAAGACCAGCGGGATCTTGCGCTGGCAGCACAGCTCGATGAAATGGGTGCCCTTGAGCGCCGATTCCGAGAACAGGATGCCGTTGTTGGCGATGATGCCGACCTTCATGCCGTAGATATGGGCGAAGCCGCATACCAGCGTGGTGCCGTAGCGCGCCTTGAACTCGTCGAATTCGCTGCCGTCCACCACGCGGGCAATCACTTCGCGCACATCGAAGGGCTTGCGGGTGTCGACCGGAATCACGCCGTACAGTTCTTCCGGCGCATAGCGGGGCTCAAGCGATTGGCGCAACGCGCCCTGCACCGGCTTGGTGCGGTTCAGGTTCGAGACGATGGTACGGGCCAGCGACAGCGCGTGCAGATCGTTCTGCGCCAGGTGGTCGACCACGCCAGACAGGCGGGTGTGGACGTCGCCGCCGCCCAGGTCTTCGGCCGTGACCACTTCGCCGGTCGCCGCTTTCACCAGCGGTGGGCCGCCCAGGAAGATGGTGCCCTGCTCCTTGACGATGATCGATTCGTCGCTCATCGCCGGCACGTAGGCGCCGCCGGCCGTGCACGAGCCCATCACGACCGCGATCTGCGGGATGCCCTTGGCGGACAAATTGGCCTGGTTATAAAAAATGCGGCCGAAGTGGTCGCGGTCCGGGAACACGTCGTCCTGGTTCGGCAGGTTGGCGCCGCCCGAATCGACCAGGTAGATGCAGGGCAGGTTGTTCTGCTCGGCGATCTCCTGGGCGCGCAGGTGTTTTTTCACCGTCATCGGGTAATAGGTGCCGCCCTTGACGGTGGCGTCGTTACAGACGATTACGCATTCCTGGCCGGCCACGCGGCCGATGCCGGTGATGATGCCTGCCGCAGGTGCCGCGCCTTCGTACATCTCGTAGGCCGCCAGTTGGGAGAATTCAAGGAAGGGCGTGCCCGGGTCGAGCAGCATTTGCACGCGGTCGCGCGGCAGCAGCTTGCCGCGTGCGAGGTGCTTGGCACTGGCCGCTTCGCCGCCGCCCTGGGCGACTTGCGCGACTTTCGCGCGCAGGTCGTCCACGATCAGCTGCATGGCTGCCGCATTGGCCTTGAAGTCGTCGCCGCGCGGGTTGAGTTTGCTCTCGATCTGGGGCATGTCTAGTCTCTTCTGTTGTTCTATGTCGGGAAACTGCCGTCCACGTAGTACCAGCGCGGCGCCCCGGTCTCCGGGTCAGGCTCGCGCAGGAAACGGCTCACTTCGTGCAGCCGGTGCGCCCGTCCTCCCACCTTGAAGCGGGCGACGAATTCGACGGTGTCACGGTCTGGATCGTCCGGCAAATTTACTTGACGTTGACGTAAACGTAAAGCAGATTTTACCTCAAGTCCCAGCCAGCGGATCGGCTCTTTTTCGTCGATGACGGGCTCGCCCGGGCGGGTGCTCGGGTGCCAGGTCGCCAGCAAATAAGGCTCGTTCTTCTGGCTGTAGGCGGTATAGCGCGAGCGCATCAGGGCCTCGGCCGTGGGCGGCAGGGCTTGGCCAGCGATGAAGGGGCCGCAGCAGGTGGCCAGCGACGGCCCGCCGCAGGGGCAGGCGCCAGGAGTGCTTGTCTTGGACATGGGCGCCATTATCCGCCATTTCCGGCGGGCGTACGGACCGGGTCAGCCGCGCAGGGTCAGCCCATCGAGCGAAAACGGCGGCGCTTCGCCCTGCATCGCGCCGGCCAGCAGGGCGGCGCTGCCGCAGGCGAAGGTAAAGCCCAGCGGGCCGTGGCCGACGTTCAGCCACAGGTTGGCGTAGGGCGTGGCGCCGATGATCGGGGCGCTGCTCGGGGTGGCGGGGCGCAGGCCGGCCCAGACCGAGAGCTGCGAGTAGTCGGCCGCGCGCGGCATGGTCTCGCGCACCTGGCGGGTCAGGCTATCGACCCGTTTCGGATTGTGGCTCAGGTCTTCGCCCACCATGTCGACCATGGCGGCCACGCGCAGCTTGTTGCCGATGCGCGCGTAGAGCACCTTGCGCTCGAAGTCGGTGACGCTGATTTCCGGCGCCACGTCGTCCGGGCGGATCGGCGCGGTCAGGCTGTAGCCCTTGAGCGGGTATAGCGGCAGGGTGATGCCGACGGTATCGGACAGCGTGCGGCTCTGCATGCCGGCCGCCAGCACATAGCTGTCGGCGGCGATGGTGCGGACGCCGGTGCCATCCTGCACTTCGATGCCGGTGATGCGGCCCCTGTCGGCCAGCAGGCGGCGCGCCTCGCCGCCCACGAAACCCTGGAAGCGCGGATGGGCGCGCAGGCGCGAAGCCAGCGCCAGGCAGAAAGCGTGGCAGTCGGCCACCGCTTCGCCGCTGTTATAGATCCCGCCGGCCAGCAGCGGTTCGGCGGCAGCCAGCGAAGGTTCGCGCGCGGCGCATTCGGCAGGAGACCAGATTTCGCCGGCGCCGGCCTTGCCCGCCGCCTTCACGAACACGTCGCGCGAGCGGTAGACCACCAGCTTGCCGGCGTCGCGCCAGTCGAATTCGTCGAGCGGGATGCTCACTTCAAGCTGCTTCATGCCCTGGCGCGACAGTTCGCCCAGGGCCAAGAGCCTGGCCGTGGTCTTGCGGTTGACGTCGGCGCGGCAATGGGCCAGGAAGCTGGCCAGCCAGCGGTACTGGCGCAGGTCGGCCTCGGGACGGAAGTGCAGCGGGCCGGTGTCCTGGAACATCCACTGCAGGGCTTTCAGCGGCACGCCCTCGTCGGCCAGCGGCGACACGTAGCGGTAGCTCAGCTGCCCGCCATTGCCGTAGCTGGACCCGCTGCCGACTTCCGGCGCGCGTTCGAGCACGGTGACGCGGTAGCCGGCTTCGGCCAGCCACCAGGCCGAGGTCAGGCCGACCACGCCGCCGCCGATGACGATTATCTGCTGCATCCTGCACTTTTCTTCTTGGACATGGGGTGAGAGCTTAGGTGCTGGGCCCCATCACGGCCAATGAAAGTCGCGCCGGACGCCATAACCACGGTATATAAATATGGGCTTGGCATCACGATGCCGCCCGTTGGCCGACGATGGCATGCCGGTAGAGCGCCGTGAGGATGCGTTCCTCGTAGCGCGCCATGGCCGAGTAGCGGCCCTTTTGCAGGGCCGGGTCATGCGAGCTGCCGCCGGCGAGCACGATCAGGCCGTTGCCACGCGCCGGGTCGAAGGCGAATACCGAACGCAGGCCGTAGGCGTCGCCCAGGTGGCCGACGGCCTCGAAGCCGCCGCCCTCGACCAGCGCCATGCCGGGGCGGTCCGGGAACTGGGCGTTGCCCAGGCCCCAGGCATTGAAGAAGCCGTTCATCGAATCGCCGTTGCCGCCCTTGGCATCAATGGTCCACTGGCGCGCGAACTTGCGCTCGAGCGTCGCGCGCTGGACCAGCTGTGTCGTTCCGTGCATGCCGCCATTCATCAGCATGCGCATCACCACGCCCATGTCGCGCGCCGAGATGCGCAGGCCGCCGGTCGGGCTGAAGGGCGTGGCGTTGGCGCCCGGGACATAGCTGGCGATGCCGGCCGGCGGCGCCGGCGGCTTGGTGGAATAGTCATCCACCTGCGCGATCCACGAGCCTTCCGCGTTCCAGATTTCGGTGTCCGTGGTGCGCTTGCGGTAGAGCGTCGCCAGATTGTCGAGCGCCGCCGGTGGCAACGCCGACGGGTTATAGCCCGCTACAATGCCCAGCGGCTGCAGCAGCAAACGCTGCATGAGCAGGTCGAAGCGCTCGCCCGTGACGCGCTCCATCACGGTGCCGATCACGCCCCAGCCGAGGTTACAGTAGGTGAAATAAACACCCGGTCCGGCGCGATCCGACCACATGCTGCCTGCTGCGTAAAGCGGGGCGCCCGGCACCAGCACGTCCTTCAGGGCGGTGGTCAGCGGCCACGAATAGCCGCCGTCATCGCGCAGCGAGGATGTGTGGGTGAGCAGGGTGCGCAGGGTGATGGCCTGCTGGGGAAAATGCGGGTTGCGCATGCTGAAGCCCAGGTAGCCTGAGACGTCGGCGTCCAGGTCGACCCGGCCTGCCTCGACCAAGCGCATCAGGCCCAGGGTGGTCATCATCTTGGAAATCGAGGCAATGCGGTACAGGGACGCCGGCGTGGCCAAGCGGTCGGGCAGGGCGCCGTTGCCGATGAAACGGCGCCCAAACGCCTGTTCATACACCGGCTGGCCGCCGCGGATCGCGACCACCGACAGGCTGGCCAGTTGCATCGACGGATCGCCCGCGACCGCCGCGAGTTCTGCATCGAGCGCCCGGCGCGATTCCAGGGAGAGGAGCGGCGCGCTAGCCGCCGAGGGTGGCGCCGCGAACAGCGGTTCGACGCTGCCCAGCAAAGCCATGCCCAGCAAGGATCGCCTGCTTTGGTTCATCCGGTCTCCCTTTTCGCCCTTGCGGCTTGTTATTGTCATTGCGTCCTGACGAGCATACGGAGTGACAGGGAGCCTTGCCAAATGAATAGCCGTGGCGGTGGCATAACCGTTTTATATTGGTATCAAGTGGTATGCTTATAAGTCCAGTGAATGCGATGACAACGCTTTTTCATGGGCCGCATGGTGTCGGGCGACGCTGTCGCCATTACACTTTGTACGCACCTTTTACACGCCGATGACCACGACCAGCCCCGCCTTCCAGCTCGACCTGAACGACAACTCGCCACTGTACATGCAGCTGGCGCGCAAGCTCGCGCTGGACGTGCGCGAAGGCCGCTACCAGGCCGACCAGGCGCTGCCTTCCGAACGCACCCTGTCCGAACGGCTCGACGTTTCCCGCGTCACCGCGCGCAAGGCGATCGACCAGCTGGTCGACCAGGGCCTGGTGGTGCGCAAGCGCGGCTCCGGTAATTACATCGCGCCGCGCATCGAGCAGCCGCTGTCGGACTTGTCGAGCTTTTCCGAACAGCTGCAGCAGCGCGGCTATACGCCCAGCAGCCACTGGCTGCGGCGCGAAGTCGTGTCGGCCGACGCCGACGAGCAGCTCTCGCTCGGCCTGTCGCCCAATACGCGGGTGGCGCGGCTCGAGCGCCTGCGCCTGGCCGACGGCGTGGTGATGGCGTATGAAGTGAGCATCCTCCCGGCCACCGTGCTGCCGCGTCCCGAGAACGTCGGCGGCTCGCTGTATGCCCATTTGGCCAAGACCGGCCACATGCCGGTGCGCGCGCTGCAGCACCTGCGCGCCATGAATGCCTCCCGCGAACTGGCGGCGCGCCTGGACGTGCCGGAAGGCCGCGCGGTGCTGTTCATTACCCGCATCGGCTACCTGGAGTCGAATGAACCGGTCGAGCTGACCCACTCGTACTGCCTGAGCGATCATTACGACTTCGTCGCCGAGCTGCGCCGTCCGAGCGTCTAAAAAACCCTCAGTGCTGCGTTGCACCGTCTTGCCCTGAGAATTTTGTAGACGCTCATAAGCAGCATAACTTTTCGGCATGATGCCGGTCCCAGCTTTCATGGGATGAGGCTGGCAATTGGTATTACACTGGTTTTATCGATCACTCCGCTCCAAGAGACCCGTCCATGCTGAAAACCGAAACCCCGGCCCAGGACCACGCGACGCTTGACCAGTATCCGACCGTCGAACTGGTGAATGTCTTCATCGACGACCAGACCCGCGCGGTCGAAGCAGTGCGCGCCGCGGCGCCACGCATCGCTGCCGCCGTCACTGCGGCGCTGCCGCGGATGGAAGCGGGCGGGCGCCTGATCTACGCCGGCGCCGGCACCTCCGGCCGCCTGGGCGTGCTCGACAGCGTCGAGCTGAACCCGACCTTCTCCTGGCCGCACGGCCGCGCGGTGGCCCTGCTGGCCGGCGGCGCCGACGCCATGTTCGTGGCGGTCGAAGGCGCCGAGGACGACCTCGAGCAGGGCGCGGCCGACCTCAAGAGCGTCGACGTCGGCCCGGATGACGTGGTGCTGCTGCTGGCGGCATCGGGCCACACCCCCTATGTGCTGGGCGCCCTGCGCGCGGCGCGCGAAGCCGGCGCACTGACGATCGGCTTTTCCAACAATGCCGACGCGCCGGTTGCGAACGGCGCCGAGATCGGCATCACCCTGGACACCGGTGCGGAAGTCATCTCCGGCTCCACGCGCCTGAAAGCGGGCACCTCGCAGAAAATCGCGCTGAACACCTTCTCCAGCGCGCTGATGGTGCGTTTGAACAAGGTTTACGGCAACCTGATGGTAGACTTCCGGGCGACCAATGCCAAGCTGGTACGCCGTGCCATCCGCCTCACCGTCTTCGCCACCGGCGCCGACGAGGCGGCCGCGCAGGCAGTGCTGGAGCAGTGCGGCTACCACGTCAAGACCGCGATCGTGGCCTTGACCAAACAAACCACCGTCGAGCAGGCGCGGGCGTTGCTGGCCTCGGCCCACGGCAGCGTGCGCGACGCCATCGCCTGACGCAGCACCGGGCGCAGCGCGCGCCTGCGCAACACGAAAGACCTATGCAGACTTCGTTAGCAAAAAGCCCGTCGCCTTCCAGCCCGCCGCAGGCCAATCCGTGGGCCTGGATACCTTCCCTGTACTTCTCGCAGGCCATCCCCTATGTGGTGGTGATGAGCCTGTCGGTGATCATGTACAAGGACATGGGGATCTCGAACTCCGACATCGCCTTCTATACCAGCCTGCTCTACCTGCCCTGGGTGATCAAGCCCCTGTGGTCGCCCATCGTCGACATGTTCGGCACCAAGCGCCGCTGGACGGTGCTGCTGCAACTGGGGGTGGCCGCTTCGCTCGTTGCGGTGGGCCTGACGCTGCACCTGCCGAATTTCTTCGTTGCCAGCCTGGCCGTGATGTGGCTGATGGCCTTCAGCTCGGCCACCCACGACATCTCGGCCGACGGCTTCTACATGCTGGGCCTGCGCCAGAAGCAGCAGGCCGCCTTCGTCGGCGTGCGCTCGACCTTCTACCGCCTGGCGACGCTGGCCGGCCAGGGCCCGCTGGTGGTGCTGGCCGGTTACCTGGCCACCCGGCTAGGCGACGTCCACCAGGCCTGGTCGATCGTGTTCTTCGTGCTCGCCGCGTTCTTCTTCCTGGCCTTCCTGTGGCACGGCTTCATCCTGCCCCGCCCCGATTCCGACCACAAGGTCGCCCGCACCGACAACCCGCTGCGCGACTTTTTCGTGACCTTCGCGCTGTTCTTCCGCAAGCGCGACATCTGGCTGATCCTCGGCTTCATCCTGACCTTCCGCCTTGGCGAAGCACAGCTGCTCAAACTCGTGGCGCCCTTCCTGAAGGACCCGCTGGCCAAGGGCGGCCTGGGCCTCACCACCGCGCAATACGGCATCGCCTACGGCACCATCGGCATCGCCTTCCTGACCCTGGGCGGCCTGGCCGGCGGCTACCTGATCTCGCGCTTGGGGCTCAAGCGCTGCCTGTGGCTGATGGTGTTCGCCGTGCACCTGCCGGACCTGGTGTTCGTCTACCTGTCGCACGCCCAGCCGACCAGCTTCGCCCTCGTGTGCGCGTCGCTGGCGGTCGAGCAGTTCGGCTACGGCTTTGGTTTCACCGCGATGATGCTGTACATGATCATGGTCTGCGAGGGCGAGCACAAGACCGCCCACTACGCGATCTGCACCGGCCTGATGGCGCTGGGCATGATGGTACCGGGCATGTGGAGCGGCGATCTGCAGGAATACCTCGGCTACCAGCATTTCTTCATCTGGGCCTGCATGTCCACGATTCCCGCTTTCATCATGGCGGCCCTCGTGAAGATCGACCCGGAATTCGGCAAGAAGTAGCCACAAGCTCGTAGGGTGGGCGGGAGACCCGCCACCCTACAAAACAGACACCAGGAGAATATGTAGCAATGCGCGATGCACCGGTGCGCCTGATTTCGCTCGACGCCTTCCGCGGCTTCACGATCGCCGCGATGGTGCTCGTCAATAACCCGGGCGACTGGGGCAATTTGCACGCCCAGCTGGCCCACGCCAAGTGGAACGGCTGGACCTTCACCGACTGCATCTTCCCCTTCTTCCTGTTCATCGGCGGCGTCGCCATGACGCTTTCGCTCGGGCGCCTGGCCGCAAGCGGCGCCGACAAACCGCGCCTGCTGCGCAAGCTGGCCCGGCGCGCCGCGCTGATCTTTTTGATCGGCTTCGTGCTCAATTTGATCCCGCACTTTAACCTCGGCGCCGTGCGCATCCCGGGTGTGCTGCAGCGCATCGCCCTGTGCACGTTGCTGGCCGCACCGATCGTGGTCTACCTCGGCTGGCGCGCCCAGCTCGCGGTCGCGAGCGCGCTGCTGGCGCTGTACGCGCTGCTGATGCTGTGGGTACCGGTGCCCGGCATCGGGGCCGGCGTGCTCGAACCGGGCAAGGACTTCGGCGCCTGGGTCGACGGCATGGTGCTGGATGGCCACATGTGGGTGCAATCGAAAACCTGGGACCCGGAAGGGCTGGTCAGCACCATCCCGGCCCTGTGCAGCCAGCTGTTCGGCGTGCTCGCCGGACGCGTGCTGGGCTCACACCTGCCGCGCATCGAGCAAACCGTGTGGATGCTGTTCGCCGGCCTGGTGTTCCTGGCGCTGGGATCGAGCCTGGATGCGGTGCTTATGCCGATCAATAAAAGCCTGTGGACGGTGTCGTACTGCCTGTGGATGACCGGCTGGGCATTGCTGGCCTTCGGTGTCTTCTTCTGGCTGCTCGACGCCGCGCCGCATGCGCTGGTGCGCGAGCGCGCTGCCGTGTGGGCGAAACCGTTTGTGGTCTACGGGATGAACGCGCTGTTCATCTTCGCGTTCTCCGGCTTCGTGGCCAAGATGCTCGGCTTTATCAAGCTGGCGCAGCCCGATGGCAGCCAGCTCCCGCTGGGCCGCAGCCTGTACGCGCCGATCAAGGCGCTGCCGCTGGGCCCCGTCAACACCTCACTGTTATATGCCATCCTGTTCAACGCCTGCATGTTCGCGATCGCGTATGCCATGTGGCGCAAGCGGTGGTTCGTTAAAGTCTGAACAAGAATATTGGAGCGAAATTGAAACCCGATTTGAAGAAACGCGCGCTGACGCTGGCTGGGCTGACCAGTGCGCTGGCCCTCGGCGGCCTGATGACCGCCTGCACCACGCAGCCGGGCAAGCCGGAAGATGCAGCCCCCGCGCCACCGCCGGCCCCGCGCGAATTCCGCGCGGCCTGGGTGTCGACGGTTGCCAACATCGACTGGCCGAGCAAGCCGGGCTTGCCCGCCGCGCAGCAGCAGCAGGAAGCCATCGCCATCCTCGACCGCGCCGTGGGGCTCAAGTTGAACGCCATCGTGCTGCAGGTGCGCCCGGCCGCCGATGCGATCTATCCCTCGAAGATCGAGCCCTGGACCGAATACCTGACCGGCGCGCAGGGCAAGCCGCCGCAGCCTTTCTATGACCCGCTGGCATTCTGGGTGAGCCAGGCGCATGCGCGCGGGCTGGAGCTGCACGCCTGGTTCAACCCCTACCGCGCGCGCCACGACAATGCACGCTCCCCAAGCGCGCCGAACCATATCACCAATACCATCCCGTCCGCCGTGAAGCGCTACGGGAAGTTCATGTGGATGGATCCGGGCGAGGAAGCCGCCTCGAAGCAGACCATGGACGTAATCCTCGACGTGGTGCGCCGCTACGACATCGACGGCGTGCACATCGACGACTATTTTTATCCCTATCCGATCGAAGCGCCTGACGTCGCCGGCAATGCATCGGCCCTCGATGGCAACAGCAATGGAAAAGCAGCGGCCAAGCCGGAGCTGGACTTCCCCGACACCCCGGCCTGGGAACGCTACCTGGCGGGCGGCGGCAAGCTCGATCGCCCGTCCTGGCGCCGCGACAACGTCAATCGCCTGATCGAGGCCATGTACAAGGGCATCCACCGCGAAAAGAGCTGGGTGCGCTTCGGCATCAGCCCCTTCGGCCTGGGCCGCCCGGACCGCCGCCCGCCGGGCATCCTGGGCTTTTCGCAGTACGACAAGCTGTATGCGGATGCCGAGCTATGGCTTCAAAACGGCTGGCTGGACTACTTCACGCCGCAGCTATACTGGTCGATCGCGCAGCCGGCCCAGTCCTACCCGGTGCTGCTCGATTACTGGATCGGCCAGAACACGCAGGGCCGCCACATGTGGCCGGGCCTGTTCACCAGCCGCATCGGCGCGCCGGCCCCGACCAAGCAGTTCGAGCCGGACGAGATCCTGCAGCAGATCGCCGTCACGCGCGCCCGCCCGCTGGCCACCGGCCACGTCCACTTCAGCATGGTCGCGCTCACGCAGAACCGCAAGGGCATCAGCGACCAGCTGCGCGCCACCACGTATGGCGGGCAGGCGCTGGTGCCGGCCACCACCTGGCTCTCCAGTGAGCGCCCCGGTACGCCGCAGGTAACGAGTGCGCTGCGCAAGGACGGCGTCGGCTTGAAACTCAAGGCGGGCAAGGGGACCGCGCTGTATGCGATCTGGGCGCGCCACGGCAGCGAGTGGCGCTTCGCGGTGGCCCCGGCTTCGCGCGTGGACTGGACAGTGCCGGACGACGCCAGGCTGGGCGCGGCCAACCTGGTGTATGTGAGCGCCGTGGACCGCCTCGGCAACGAGGGCGCTCGCGTGCAGGCCTGGAGCAAACCGTAAAGACGATACAAGGCTCATAAGCTTTGTTCATATGAACACCGCCAGCATTCATTCGCGTGCAGGCGCGGCCACGACGTACACTTGCGGACTATGTCTAACTCCGAACAGCAGCAGCAAGAAGGCCTTGGCCTGGGCATCGATGCCGGCGGCACCCAGACCCGCTGGGCCCTGGCCGCGCCCGGCGGGCGCATCGTCGCCGAGGGCACTGCGCCGGGCCTGTCGGCCCTGCAGATGGGCAGCGCCGAAGGGCGCGATTCCGTGCAGGCCGCCTTTGCCGGCATCGCGCGCGCGGTGCTGGCGCAGGGCCGACCGGCCGCGGTGCGCGCCGGCCTGACCGGCTTTGGCGGTGAAGGCGAACAGCTGCAGCAATGGCTGGGCAGCCTGCTCGGCCTGGCCCCCGGCGCGGTAGCGTTTAGCAACGACATCGAAATCGCCTACCTCGCCAGCTTCAAGCCGGGCGAGGGTTATCTCGTGTATTCCGGCACCGGCTCGATCGGCGCCTTCATCGACGAGCGCGGCGGTTTTCACCGCGCGGGCGGGCGCGGCGTGGTGCTGGACGACGGCGGCGGCGGCTTCTGGATTGCGCGCGAAGCGCTGCGCCACATCTGGCGCCTCGAGGACGAGCGCCCCGGCGCCTGGGAAGAGTCGCCGATGGCGCACGCGGTGTTCCAGCACGTGGGCGGCTCGGACTGGTCGTTCTCGCGCCAGTTCATCTATGGCCGCGAGCGCGGCGAAGTCGGCAAGCTGGCGATCGCGGTGGCCGCGACCGCGGAGCGCGATCCGGCGGCCGCTGCTATCCTGCGCGAAGCCGGCACCGAGCTGGCGCGCCTGGCGCTGGCACTGATCCGGCGCTTCGGCCCGCGCCCGGTGGCGCTGGCCGGCCGCGCCGCCGAGCTGCACCCGGCCATCGTCGAAACCATGCGCGCGGCCCTGCCGCCAGACGCCACGCTGAGCCAGACCGGCCTGCGCGCCCACTACGCGGCCGCGCGGCTGGCCGCCGCACCCACCCAATAACAGTACAGGATTGTTCCAAGATGAAAACCCTGATCGTCCCCGTCATCCTCGCCCTGCTGGCAGGCTGCGCCACCGCGCCCGTCGAACCCCTGGGTCCGAAGATCGACACGACCTACAACGCCAAGGGCCAGTCGAGCCGCGCCCGCTTCCTGGTGCTGCATTACACGGTGGCCGATACGCCGGCCTCGATCAAGATCCTGACCGAACAGCAGGTAAGCGCTCACTACCTGCTCACGGACGCGCCCCAGCCGGTCATCTACCGCCTGGTCGACGAGACCCGGGCGGCCTACCATGCCGGCAATTCGAGCTGGAAGAACTATACGCAGCTTAACAACAGCTCGATCGGCATCGAGATCGTCAACGCCGGCTGGAAGGACACGCCGGCCGGCCGCGTGTACGCGCCTTTCCCGCAGACCCAGGTCGACGCCCTGGTGGGGCTGGTGAAGGACATCGTCCAGCGCCACGGCATCGCGCCCGAGAACGTGCTGGGCCACAGCGACATCGCCCCGCAGCGCAAGCAGGATCCGGGTCCGCTGTTCCCGTGGCAGCAGCTGGCCCAGGCCGGCCTGGTCGCGTGGCCAGACGCCAACCGCGTGGCCGCCGTGCGCCCGGCCTTCGAGGCTCTGCTGCCGGACGCCGCCTGGTTCCAGCGCAAGCTGGCTACCCACGGCTACAGCATCGTGCAAAGCGGCCTGCTGGACCCGCAGACCCGCACCGTGCTGTCGGCCTTCCAGATGAAATACCGTCCTGCGGACATCGCCGGCAACCTGGACGCCGAAACCGCCTCGCTGCTGGAAGTGCTGACCACGCCGGCCAACGCGCCGCTGCCTGTGGTGCCGCCGGTGATCACGATGCCGGTGCCGCCGCTGCCGCCCGCGACCCCGCCGGCCCCGGTCATCCCGGAAGCGGCGCCCGCCCCGGCCGCACCGCTGCCGCTCCCGAGTCCGGCGGTACCGGCGCCGGAGCCGACGCCCGTCAGCCCGCCAGTCCCGACGACGACACCGGCGACCGCGGCCGGGGCGCCGGCGGCAACCGTTCCGAACACGCCGTGACGGTCGCCCCAGCCGGGTTTTCCCTGTATCCTTCGACCAATCCGCGCCCGGTGCGCGGAGACTCTACTGAAGGATAAAGCGATGCGCCTGCGTCATATCGAAGTTTTCCACGCCATCATGCAGGTCGGTACCATCAGCGGTGCCGCCCAGGTTCTCCACATCTCGCAGCCTGCGGTGACGAAGGTCCTGCAGCACGCCGAGCTGCAGCTGGGCATGCCGCTGTTCGAGCGCGTGCGCGGCAAGCTCTATCCGAAACCGGAAGCGCATCGCCTGTTCGTGGAAACCGAAAAGCTGAACCGCGACCTGCAGGGCATTCGCCGCCTGGCGGCCAGCCTGAAGGGCCGCGCGGTCGAAACCGTGCGCCTGGTATCGACGCCCACCATCGCCATCAGCGTGCTGCCGCAGGCGATGTCGGCCTGGCGCCGCGACTTCCCGATGGCGCGCTGCGAACTGGCGACCCACCACACCAGCGAGATCGTCAACGCGCTGCGCCTGGGCGAAGCCAACCTCGCGCTATCGCTGCAGGACCCGCGCCACCCCGGCATCGTGGCCGAGCCGATCGCCCACGGCAACCTGACCGTGATGGCACCTAGTGGGACGTGGACCGAAGAAGAACTGGCCCTGCCTTTCGGCGCCGAAGGCCTGGTCGGTGAACTCATCGGCCTGAACGACGGCGACCCGCTCGGCGAGATCGTGGTCGCGGCCTGCGAAGCCCAGGGCGTGCAGCCGGTCTACCACACCGTGGTGCAGACCTACCAGATCGCCCGTTCGCTGGTGGAAGCCGGCGCCGGCATGGCCGTGCTCGACCCATTCACCGCCGCCTCGGCCACGCCGGGCAAGGTGCAGTGCCGCGAGTGGGCGCCGGCGATCCCGGTGCATTTGTATTTGCTCAGTGCCAGCCATTCCCCGCTGTCGCACGGGGCGCGCGAGCTGGCCAACTGTATCGGCGCGACCGCGCGCGCCTGTCTCGACAAGGGTCGTGCATGACCAGCATCGGGTTGGAATCGGGCGTGGCCAGCGAAGACATCGCCGGCAGCCCGGAATTCCGCCATCTTTCGAGCATCGAGGGCATTGCCGTCGACCTGCGCTACGCAAGCAGCAATAACTTCGTCGGGCGCGACCTGTACTCGACCTTCGATTGCGCCTGGCTGCACCGCGATGCCGCCGAGGCGCTGGAAAAGGTCGTGGCCTGGCTGGCGCAGGAGCGTCCCGGCTACACCGCGCTGGTGCTCGACGCCCTGCGCCCGCAGCGCGTGCAGGAACAGCTGTGGAATGCCCTGGAAGGTACGGGCCTGCAGATGTACCTGGCCAACCCGGTGCGAGGCTCGATCCATTCGTACGGGATGGCACTCGACATCACCCTGCTCGATGAAGCGGGCGTGGAGCTCGACATGGGCACCGGTTTCGACGACATGACCGAGCTGTCGCATCCGGCGCTGGAGGAAGGTTTCCTCGTGGCCGGCCAGCTGACTGACCAGCAGGTAGCCAACCGCCGCCTGCTGCGCGGCGCCATGCTGGACGCCGGCTTCCTCGGCATCAAGACCGAGTGGTGGCATTTCGATTGCGGCGACCGCGAGCTGGTGCGCCGCACTTTCCGCCGCGTGCTCTGACCCGCGGCGCCTCTTCTTTACTTGCCCTGCTTGCGGCGGCGCATGCCGGCCAGGCCGGCCAGTCCCAGGCCCACCAGCGCGATGCTGCCTGGTTCCGGCACCTTGCTCCAGTTGGCGGCGGTCACTTGCGGGCCATACGACATCACGCCCTGGTAGACGCTGTGGTTGTGGTTCTGGTCGACGAAGATATCGTTGTAGGTCCAGCCGTAGGTGGTGTCGAGATACCAGCCGGTCACGGCAAAATTGGTGAATTGCAGGCTGATATGGAAGTTGTAGATGGTATTGACGTTGTCGAAACGGTTGAAGCCATCCTCGAACGACCAGGCGAAGCCCGGGTTCGAATTGCCCCAGTACGAATAGACATTGCCGTTGCCATTCGCGTCCAGCAGCGCGGAATCGAAGCCGACCTCGCCGGTGATCTTGCTGGCGCTGGTGTACGGCGCCTGCACGCTGGTGAAGCTCGGACCGGTGAAGGTGTAGGCCAGCGGCGTGGCGTTGGCGACGGTGGCGCCGGCGAGAAGGACGATGGTGCAGATCTTTTTCAGGAAGTTCATGGTAGGCCCTAGTTGATATATTGTAAGAATAAATTACATTAAGCAACTAGTGTGCCATGTAGCAATATCAAGGGCTTAGGGTCATCTGCAGGCCCAGCTGTAAATATTTTCGACACCTCATCGCTGCCCGGCTATAGTCGGCTTTTCAATCTTCCTGCCTGCCACGATGCGCTTCTTCTTGCCTGCGGCTTTCGTCTCCCTGCTGCTATCCGTCCCCGCCGCCGCCCAGTCGGTCGCCTTTACCTTCGACGACGGCCCGACGCTGGCCACGACCCCGCGCCTGTCGCCGCAGGCGCGCAACGAGGCCATGCTGTCGGCCCTGGCCAAGCACAAGGTAAGGGCTGCGCTGTTCGTCACGGCCGGCAATGGCGCCGACCGTCTCGAAGGCCTGGCGCTGGCGCGCGCCTGGGGGCAGGCCGGGCATGCCGTCGCCAACCACACGATGACCCACCCGGACCTGGACAGCGCCAAGGTCAGCCTGGCGCACTACCAGCAAGAAGTGCTCGACTGCGACCGCATCATCGCCGCGCTGCCGGGCTACCAGAAATGGTTTCGCTTTACCTATCTGCGCGAAGGGAACACCAAGGACAAGCGCGACGGCATGCGCGCTTTTCTCCGCCAGCACGGCTACCGCAACGCCTATGTCACCCTCGACACCAGCGACTGGCGCCTGAACGACAAGCTGGTCGAGGTGCTGGACAAGAATCCACAGGCCAATGTGGAGCCGATCCGCCAGGCCTACCTGGCGCATATCCGCCAGCGCGCCCTGGCTTACCGGGCATTGGCCCAACGCCTTCAGGGCAGGGACATCCCGCAGGTGCTGCTGCTGCACCATAACCTGATCAATGCGATGTGGCTGGATGACGTTGTCAAGCAGTTCAAGGAGATGGGGTGGGCAATCACGACCCCAAGCGAGGCGTTTGCCGATCCGGTCTACCAGCTGATGCCGGATCGGGCGGCGCCGGGGCAGAGCTTGCTGCTGTCGATGGGGAGGAGTCTGGGTCTATCGACGGCGGACCTGGGGCTGCGGCTGATGGATGATGGGGATGCTGAGATTGAGGCGTTGGGGGCAAAGGGGCTTTAGCGTCTGCGTGTAATGCTTAAGCTACCTGGTTGCATGCAAACTTGGATTCCCGCCTGCGCGGGAAGTCGTAGGCGCCTACTGATATCGCTTCACGGCGCCGCAGGCGCCGCCACCTGCGGCTGCACGCTTCCCGAGCGCGCCACCCACTCTACCAGCGCCTCCACCACCGCGCGCCCACGCCCATTGCCCGCCTGCTCGCTGTTTACCATCGCCACGAACACGTTCGGCACGCCGTTCGCATCCGGCACATAACCGGCCAGCGCCACCACGTTGCGCAGCGTCCCGGTTTTCAAACGCGCACGCCCCGCAGCCGCGGTGCCGTGCAGCCGCCGCCGCAGGGTGCCGTCAATGGCGGCAATCGGCATGCTGGACTGGAATTCGGGCGCCCAGTTGCTACGCAGGCCGGCCTGCAGCAAATACGCCATCTGCTGCGCCGAGATGCGTTCAAGGCGCGACAGGCCCGAGCCATTCTCGATCACGAAACCGGCATCGTCGATCCGATGGCTGCGCATCCACTCGCGCACGGCGGCATCGGACCGCGCGACCGTGCTCTCGCCATTGGCAGGAACGGCAAAGCTGCCGGCCGCCGGATCCGCCTGCAGGCTGCCCAGGCTCAGGAACAGGGTGCGCGCCAGCAGGTTGTCGGACGGTTTATTCGTGTCGCGCACCAGCTCGGGCAGCATGCGCGAGGTGTGCTCGGCCAGCAGGGTCGATCCCGGGGGCGCTACGCCACCTACCACCTTGCCGCTGAATTTGCCGCCTAGTTCCTTCCACTTCTGGCGGAACAGGCGGTCGATGTAGTCGTCGCGATCGAGCACGTTGACGCTGTAGCTGCGGGCGCAATCCTTGGGAAAGGTCCCGTGCAGGACCACCTTGATGCGGCCATCCTTCTGGCGCACGGCTTCCGGCAGCTTCCAGCCGTCTTCCCATTTCGAGCAGTCGGCGTCGACCAGCGTCATATCCGAGCCGATCGTCACGCGGTCCAGCGCCGGTTGCATCTTCAGCTTGAGCTGTTTTCCGGTCGAGCGCATGTCGAGCTGCAGCATGTTCTTGTTGACCAGCAGCGCATCGGGGATCACGTTGTAATAGGCTTCGGGCGACTCGTCGAAAGGCGGAATGCCCACGTCCATGCGCGCCGGCTGGAACAGCTGGCGGTCCAGCACCAGGTCGCCCTCGATGCGGCGGACGCCCTGGTAGTGCAGGGCGCGCAGCATGTTCTCCAGGTCTTCGCCCGACAGGTCCGCATCGGCGCCGCCTTTTAAAATCAGGTTCCCGCGCAGGACGCCCTTGTCGATCGTGCCCGTGGTGCGCAGCTCCGTGCGGCCGCGGAAGGCAGGCCCGAGGCGCTCCAGGCTGGCCAGGGTCGTTACCAGTTTCATCGTCGATGCCGGCTGCATCGGTTGGGCCGCCCCGTGCGAGAGCACGACCGCATCACCCTTGAGCACCAGCACGCCGAGTGAATTTTCCGGCAGGCCCTGCTGCGCCATCACCTGCGCGATCGGCGCCGGCAGCTGGGCATGGGCCGCGCCCAGGATGGCAAAGAGAGCGGTGGCGAGGGTCAAGCGACGCAGCATGGCAATCCTTTCAACCGAAGAAGAGATAAGCGACGAAGATGGCGGCAATGATGCCGATCAGGTCGGCCAGCAGGCCGTAGCTGACCGCATAACGCGTCTTGCGGATGCCGACTGAACCGAAATACAGCGCGATGATGTAGAAGGTGGTGTCGGACGCCCCCTGCAGGATGCTGGCCAGGCGACCGACGAACGAATCGACGCCATAGGTCTTGATCGCATCGATCATCATGGCGCGCGCGCCGCTGCCCGACAGGGATTTCATCAGCGCAGTCGGCAGCGCGCCGACGAAATCGGTCTGCAGGCCGAGCGCATTGAAGACCCAGGCGAAGCCGCTCACGATCAGGCCCAGCACGCCCGAATTGCGCACCACGCTGATCGCCACGATCATGCCGACCAGGTAGGGAATGATCTTGATCGAGGTCTCGACGCCGGCCTTGGCGCCTTCGATGAAGGTCTCGAACACGTTGACCCGCTTGCGCAGGGCGGCCGTCATGAAGGCGGCAATCACCGAGAACAGCACCAGGTTGGCGATGACGCTCGAGACCATCTGGATCTCGGCCTTGTCGAGGAAATAGGTGAAGCTGAAGACCATCGAGGCGATCAGCGCGGCGGTGCCGCCGATCCAGGCAAACACCACGGGGTGGAGCAGGTTGATGCGCTGGCGCAGGCCGACCAGGATGATGCTGGCGATCGTCGCGGTATAGGTCGCGATCAGGGTCGGGATAAAAATGTCGGCCGGGTTGGCCGCACCCAGCACTGCGCGCTGCGCCATCACGGCCAGCGGGATGATGGTCAGGCCCGAGGTCTGGATCACCAGGAACATCAACTGGGCGTCGGTCGCCTCGTCCTTCTGCGGATTCAGCGACTGCAGGCTTTCCATGGCCTTCAGGCCGAAGGGCGTGGCGGCGTTGTCCAGGCCCAGCATGTTGGCAGAGAAGTTCATCACCATGTGGCCGTTGGCCGGGTGGTCGCGCGGCACGCCCGGGAAGATGCGCGAGAAAAAGGGCGCGATGAGGTGGGCGAAACGCTGGATCAGGCCGGCCTTTTCGCCCACGTTCATGATCCCGAGCCAGAAGGTCATGACGCCGGCCAGCGGCAGGGCGATGTCCATCACCGCCAGCTTGGCCGCGTCGAAGGTCCCGTCGATGATGCGCTTGAAGATTTCGGTGTCGCCCATGAACAGCCATTGCGCGAGAGCCGCGATGAAGCCGACGAGGAAGAAACCGGTCCAGATGTAATTGAGTGCCATGAGTTCGCTGCCGCTGAGATACCGTTCGATTGTGCAGCGAGAGTATAGGCTCGGAACAAGCTGCATAGATGAAAGAATGCGTCTGCGCCATGTTCAAAAGTTATGAGACCGATGGTTTTTGTTTTCTTAATGGCATGAAATTCAAGGCATAATCTTTCTTCAGCTCGCGCCGACCAGAGGGAAACCCAGCATGCAACGCCAGTCTCGCCGTATCTTGAGCAGCCTCTTCCTGGTACTTAACAGTGTCGCCGCCGCACATGGCTACGCGCAGGCACCAGCCTTGGGCCGTGGCGAACGCGTGGCTGCGCTGCTTCCCGAGATCGACAAGATGTACGCGGAGCTTGCCGCCAAGGAGCACCTGCCGGGACTGGTGTACGGCGTGGTCCTCGACGGCAAGCTGGTGCATGCCCGCGCGCTTGGCCTGGCCGATGTCGAGCGCAAGATAGCCGTCACCGGTTCAACCGAATTCCGTATCGCCTCGATGACGAAGAGCTTCGTGGCGATGGCTGCGCTGAAGTTGCGTGACGGGGGCAAGCTGCGGCTTGACGATCCGGTCGCCAATTACCTGCCAGAACTGCGCCGCCTCCAGCTGCCGACCCTTGATTCGCCCGTGCTGACGATTCGCCACCTGATGACCATGACCACCGGGCTGCCCGAGGACAATCCCTGGGGCGACCGCCAGATGGCCGCTTCCAACGCCAGGTTTGAGCAGCTGCTGGGCGCCGGGCTGTCGTTCTCCAACGCTCCCGGCATCGGTTTCGAGTACAGCAATCTCGGGTTCATCATCCTGGGCAAGGTGGTGAGCAAGGTGTCCGGCATGCGCTTCCAGGATTACGTTACGCGCGAGGTGCTACGCCCGCTCGGGATGAACAACACGCGCTGGGAATATACGCAAGCCGCACCGGGCAAGCTCGCGCTGGGCTACCGCTGGAACCGCGACCACTGGGAGCTCGAGCCGATCCTGCCCGATGGCGATGGCGCCGCCATGGGCGGGCTGATCACGACGGCGGACGACTTTGCGCACTACGTCGCCTTGCACCTGGACGCCTGGCCGGCCCGCGACGACCCGGAGCGCGGACCGCTGCGCCGTGCTTCGGTGCGCGAGATGCAGGGGCCGCAGGTGTTCGACGAGTTTGCCGCCAAGGCGACCCTGAGTGACGGCAAGACGCCGAATCCGCGGATTGCCTTCTACGGCTACGGCCTGGAATGGTCGCGCGACAGCCGTGACGTGGTGATCAACGGCCATTCGGGCGGGCTACCCGGCTTCGGCAGCCAGTATCGGTTCGCACCGGACCACGGGGTCGGGGTGTTTGCTTTTACCAACCTGCGCTACGGGAAGGTGTACGGCCCGACGTCGAAGGTGCTGAACATGCTGCTCGAGCGCGCCGACCTCGGCCCGCGCCCGGTTGCCGCATCGCCGATCCTGGCGACGCGTCATCCGCAGGTGGCCCAACTACTGCAGACCTGGGACGCTTCGCTGGGGAGCGCGATCGTGGCCGAAAACTTCTTCCTCGACCGCTCGCGCGAAGACTGGATCGTGCACGCGCGCGAAAAGCTCGATCCGATCGGTAAAATTATCTCGGTTGGCCCGATCAAGGCTGACAACCAGCTGCGCGGCAGCTTCCCGCTGATCGGTGAGCGCGGGAAGGTTGACGTCAAATTCACGCTCACGCCCGAACGCGACCCCAAGGTGCAGGAGCTCGAGCTCACACCAGTAAAGCCATGACACTTCGCCTGACTGCCGCCCTCATGTTCTCCCTGCTGTGCGCCGGCAGCGCGAGCGCGCAGCCGGCGGCCCAGCCGCAGGAAAAAGTCTTGCGCATGTTCCTGTCCACCAGCGAAACGGGCCTGGACCCGGCCTCCGCCTCGGACAACGCCACGCTCTCGCTGCTGGAAAACCTGTTCGACCCGCTGCTGCGCTACGATTACCTGGCGCGCCCGGCCACGCTGCGCCCGAATACCGCGACCAGCATGCCCACCATCAGCGCGGACGGGCTCACTTACACCTTCCACATCCGCCCCGGCATCTACTTCACCCCCGACCCGGCCTTCAAGGGGGTCAAGCGCGAGATGACGGCGCAGGACTACGTCTACAGCATCAAGCGGCTGTATAACCCGGCGCTCAAGTCGCCCTGGGCCTATATGTTCGAGGGCAAGCTCGCGGGCGACGAAGCGCTGCGCAAGAATTTCAACATTGACGCGCCCATTGCCGGCCTGCAGGCCCCCAGCCGCTACCTGCTCCGCATCCGCCTGAACGCCCCGGACAACAACTTCCTGTTTTACCTGGCCACCGCCGCCACCGGCGTGGTGGCGCGCGAAGTGATCGAGGCGTATCCCGGCCAGGCCGGCAACCACCCGGTCGGCACCGGTCCCTTCATGATCGGGGAGTGGAAGCGCAGCGACCGCATCATCCTGCTGGCCAACCCGTATTCGAGCGCCGTGTTCCAGGCCACGCCCGGGGATAACCCCGAGGATAAAGCCATCGCCGCAGCGTTGAACGGCAAGCGCCTGCCGCGCGTGGACCGCGTCGAGGTGCGCATCGCCGAGGAATTCCAGGGCCGCATGCTCGGCTTCCTGAATGCCGAATACGATTATCTCGAGCAGATCCCCGAGTCGATGACCGACATGGTGGTAAGTGACGGGCAGCTCAAGCCCGAACTGGCGGCGCGCGGCATCAATCTGTCGCGCTTCCCGGTGCTGCAGACCTATTACATGTGGATGAACATGACCGACCCGGTCATTGGCGGCTACGGCAAGGACAAGCTGGCGCTGCGCCGCGCAATCTCGATGGCCTACAACAATGCCGAGGACATCGCGCTGCTGAAGAAAGGCTTCGCGATCAAGGCCGAGTCGCCGCTGCCGCCCAACGTGCTCGGTTACGACCCTGCCTACCGCAGCCCCGTGCCTTACGACCCGCTACTTGCCAATGCGCTGCTCGACCGCCACGGCTATACGCGGCGCGATCCTGATGGATTCCGCCGCACGCCCGACAACCGCCCGCTCACCCTCACCATGCACAGCGAAGCGACCGTGGGTGGGCGCCTGCGCGACGAGCTGTGGCGTAAATGCCTGAATGCGATCGGCCTGCGCGTGACCTTCAAATCGGACAAGAAGACCGAGATCATCAAGGCCTCGCGCCTTGGCACGGTCCAGATGTTCGAAAGTAACTGGATCGCCGACTTCCCGGACGGCGACAATTTTTATCAGCTGCTTTATGGCCCCAACGCCGGCCGCGCGAATTACTCGCGCTTCAACCTGCCGGCCTATAACCAGCGCTACGAACAGGCACGCGCCTTGCGCGACGGCCCGCAGCGCCAGAAGCTGTATTTCGAGATGAACCAGCTGATCCACGCATACAACCCATGGGTGCCGCTGACCCATGTGCTGTCGGGCGACCTGCGCCATCCGTGGTTGAAAAACTACAAACGTCATCCGGTCGAATTTACCCAGTGGCGCTATCTGGATGTCGATGTTGCGCAAAGAGCACGTTCCTTCCGGGCTAGGCGCTAGATTTCGTGAGTTTTTCCCAAATAAAACATTCCTGTTAGTTATACTGGCCGCCAGATATTTCATTGGATAGCGCCAAATAACCCGGCGTACCCTGAAATTGAAAAAATAACGTAATGCCAAGACATTACACATATACGAGCCGGTCACGACCCCCCGGCCGCCCAGGGAAAACGTTAGGAGAAACGCGTGAAGTTAAAGAAGCTCGCCCATTTGATCGCCCTGATGGGAGTCGTCAGCCCGGCAGTCGCCCAAGATGTTCCGGTCACCGGCAAAATCCAGCGTGTCGAGATCACCGGCAGTAGCATCAAACGCATCGCCAAGGAAGGCGCACTGCCGGTCGAGATCATCTCGCGCAAGCAGCTCGAAGACCAGGGCATCGTCACCGCCGAGCAGCTGATCGCCACGCTCAACGTCAACGGCAACGGCTCGGACAACCTGGCCTCGAACGCCGACGTCACCTCCGGCGCCCAGCGCGGCAACAACGGCGCCTCGTCGGCCAACCTGCGCGGCCAGGGCTCGGATTCGACCCTGGTGCTGCTCAACGGCCGCCGCGTGGCGACCCACGGCATGAAGGGTTCGGCAGTCGACCTGAACTCGATCCCGATGGCGGCAGTGGAACGCGTCGAAGTGCTGAAGGACGGCGCATCGGCCATCTACGGCACCGATGCGATCGGCGGCGTGATCAACTTCATCCTGCGCAAGAACTACAAGGGCCTGGAAGCCCAGGCCTTCACCGACATCGCCCAGGAAAGCGGCGGCGAAATCGGCCGCGCATCGCTGACCGGCGGCTGGGGCGACTTGGAGAGCGACGGCTGGAACGTGCTGGCCACCCTGGCGCACAGCCAGAACAAGGCCCTGCGCGGCAACCAGCGCGACTTCGTCAACACCTTCCAGCCGGATCGCGGCGTGTCGGTCGATACCCGCGGTTCGCCATTTGCGAACATCTTCGCCACCAGCGTCGGACCAAGCCTGCTCTCGCGCACCGGCACCGGCCCGACCATCCCGGGCGGCGGCACCACCACTTATAACGGCATCAGCCTGCTCGACCTGCCGGGCGGCGCCGGCTGTAACAGTATCGACGGCATGGGCCCGTACGACGAGAAGCTGTGGGACAGCCCGGGCGCTGCCTTTGGCTGCGCCTGGGACACCGGCCGCGCCGCCGTGCTGCAGCAGCCGGTCAAGAACAGCAACGCCCTGTTGCGCGCTACCTTCCAGGCGGGCGAACACCAGTTCTTCGCCGAAGCCGTCGGCTCGAACGTTGAAGTGGCCAAGCGCTTCTCGCCGAACCAGGTTTCGCCGTCCGCTTCGACCTTCGGCGCCTCGTCGTTCTATCCGAGCACCGGCCCGGCCTATAACAATGTATATAACGCGCTGGTCAAACAATTCCCGAGCATCTCGGCGAATTACGGCCTGCCAATCGCCTACCGCTGGCGCTGCATGGATTGCGGCAACCGCGAGATCGCGACCGAGACCAAGGCCGGGCGTGTGCTGATCGGTGCGGATGGCCCGTTGAACCTGTTCGGCAACCGCTTCGACTACCGCGTCGGCCTGTCCCGTGCCTCGAGCGAGTCGAAATCGACCTTGGGCACCGGTTACAACTACACGGCGCCTTTGGCTGCGGCGCTTGGCTCGGGCAAGATCAACCCCTTCCTGCTGCCCGGTCAGTCCCAGTCCCAGGAAGCCATCGATTTGATCAAGTCGACGTCGGCTGCCGGCGTGGTGCTGTACGGCGGCACCTCGACGATGACCCAACTCGATGCTGCGGTGTCGGGCGAGATATTCAAGTTGCCGGCGGGCGCGGTCATGGCCGCAGTAGGCACCGACCTGCGCCGTGAAGAGTACAAGTTCAATGGCGATGAGCGCAGCATCACCAATCGCCGCGCGATCCTGAACGCCCCGTTCGACGACGTCAACGCCCTCGCCAACATCAAACGCGACATCAAGGCGGTCTATACCGAAGTGCTGGTACCGGTGACGAAGGATCTGGAGCTGACCTTTGCCATCCGCCGTGACGATTACACGGGCTTTGGCGTCACCACCAACCCGAAAGTCTCCTTCCGTTACCAGCCGCTGGCCTCCTTGATGTTCCGCGGTTCGTACAACGAAAGCTTCCGCGCACCGTCGTTCAACCAGCTGTTCAACGGCATCACCATCTCGCCATACGCGGGCAAGGACCTGGCCGATCCGGCCACCTGCCCGGGCGGCAAGGTAGACAGCAGCAAGCCGGGCTGCGTCTCGGTCAACCCGGAAACCTATAGTGGCGGCAAGCCAGACCTGGGTCCGGAAACCGCGAAGCAGGGCTCGATCGGTGTCGTGTTCGAGCCGACGAACTTCTTCTCGGCCAGTGCCGACCTGTGGGAGATTCGTAAGGAAAACACGATCGATTCGTTCAACCTGTCGACGATGGTCGCCAACTACGAGTATTTCAAGGACTCGTTCGTGCGCAACGCGGCAGGCAACCTGGTGATCGTCGACCAACGCTGGATCAACACGGGCGAGCGCATCACCCGCGGTGTCGAGGTAGGCGCCCGCTTCAACGGCAAGTTCAGCACCGGCGCACAATGGGGCGTGGGCCTGGACGGTTCGCGCCTGCTCGAGAAAAAGTCGCGCGCCACGAGCATCGCCCCGTTCGGCGCGAGCGAAGTGGGCCGTTTCGTCTTCACCGGCGACCTGGGCCTGAAGTGGAAGCACAGCGCCTACGCGACCTACAAATACGGCAACTGGAGCGGCATGCTGCAGAACCTCTACCGTTCGGGCTATACCGACCAGGTGCTGCCGGGTGTCGCCAATGGCCTGGTGAAGCCGACCAACTACAATCCGAAGGTGGATGCGTACTCGATCTTCAACCTGACGGCGACCTATACCGGCTTCAAGAACGTGTCGCTGACCGCGGGCATCAAGAACCTGCTCGATGAAGATCCACCGTTCGCGATCACCTACGACAGCAACACCGGCGCCGGCAGCTCGTGGGAGCCACGCGTGGCCGACCCGCGCGGCCGCTCGTTCACCCTGATGGCGACCTACAAGTTCTTCTAAGTTGACCGTTTTCAGCGGCCCGCTGTCGAGGGAGGCGCAAGCCTCCGCGGCGCGGGCCGTTTTTCTTTGGGGTTCGCGGGAATGACGGCTGATCTTATGTCACGTATAAAACTCAGCCGGCGCAGCTTCGGCGCCCTTACGGCAGCATGCGTTGCCGCCAGCTTCCCGGGCCTCGCCGCCGCATCGCGCCGTCAAACCAACAAGCTCATCAAACCCCCGCGCCTGCGCCCCGGCGACCTGGTCGGCCTGATCGCCCCCGGCGGCTACACCAACGACCGTTCGATCGAAAAGGCGATCCGCAACATCGAGGCACTGGGCCTGCGGGTGAAAGTGGGCACCTACCTGCGTGCCGTGCACGGCAACTATGCGGGTTCGGTGCAGCAGCGCCTGGCCGACCTGCATGCGATGTTCGCCGATCCGGAAGTGAAGATGATCTGGCCGATCCGCGGCGGATCCGGCTGCATTTCGCTGCTCTCGAATCTGGACTACGACCTGGTCCGGCGCAACCCGACAATCCTGCTCGGCTACTCGGACATCACGGCGCTACACCTGGCCATCTACAACAAGACCCGCCTGGTGACTTTCCACGGCCCGGTGGCCTCGTCGACGCTGTCGGACTATTCGCGCGAGCACATGATGGCCGTGCTCACCGATCCGCGCGCGTCGTACACGATCCCGATGGCGCCGGAGAACGCGCTGCGCGCCCAGGCCGAGCCGCATTACGGCATTCGTACCGTCACGGCGGGTATGGCGACCGGGCCGCTCATGGGCGGCAACCTGTCGCTGGTGGCGGCGCTCGCCGGCACGCCGTATGCGGCGAATTTCCGCGACAGTTTGCTGTTCCTGGAAGAAGTCGACGAAGCCCCCTACCGGCTGGACCGCTGGCTGACCCAGCTCGATTTATCGGTCGGGCTGGCCAATGCGGCGGCGGTGATGATCGGCATCTGCGAAGACTGCAAGCCCGAACCGGACCGGCCTTCGCTGACGCTGGACGACAGTTTTGCGCAGCACCTGAACCGCCTCACGATTCCGGCGGTGACGGGATACTCGATCGGCCATATCCGCAACCAGTTCACGCTGCCGATCGGCGTACGCGCCAGGCTCGATACCGCGGCGCAGACCGTGACGCTGCTGGAAGCCGCAGTGTCTTGAACCGCCCGGGTCTTACTCGGCCGTGAATCGGAACTTGACTGGATAAATGAGTTCGCAAGGGCTGCCGTCGCAGATGCCGGGCTTGAAGCGCTGCATCATCGCGACCATGCCCACATAGCGCCCCAGGTCCGGGTGTGGAGCGCCGATCATCGTCGCATTTTTCGGCACGCCATCCTTGCCGATCAAGGTATAGAGCGTCAGCTCGCCTTCGTAGTCGGTGAACTTTTTGTAGACATTGGCGATGGCGGTGTGCATCGCACGCGTGCCTTTCAGTGGATAGGGCGGCTCGTCGCCCGGCGCCAAGCCCAGATAGTCGTCGCGCACCACGTTCTTTTGCTGCTCGGTGAGCTGCTCCCAAGAGGCATCGTGAGGGACGGTGCCGACCACAAGGTCGCTGCGCAGCATCGATCCGAGCCCCTTGCCGTCCTTGATTGCAAAGCGCTGTTCCGACACCCCGGCCTGGGATACCGCCGCATTGGCCAGATAGCCATCGCGGAATTCGCCACTGGCCACGCGCCCGCTGCCTGCGTACACGATCTTGCCCTGGCCGTAGAAGCGGTCGTTGGCCCATTGCCCTTCATAGCTGCCGCCCAGCGCGAACACGGCCTTGCCTTGCCCATGGCGCTTGCCGGCCTTCCATTCGCCTTCGTAGGTCGACCGGTCCGGGGCGACATGCTCGCCCACGCCTTCACGCACGCCGTCCACGACGCCGCCCTCGTACAAGCCGTCGCCGTTGGTATGCTTGAAATAGCCGGCGCCGTGCGGCCGTCCCTGCCTGAACGTACCAACATAGCTGCCGTCGCGGTAGGTCAGCGTGCCTTCGCCGGCCACTTCGCCACGCACCAGGTTCCCTTCCAGCTTGCGCTTGCCCTCGTCGGGCACGCGCCATTCGAGCACGCCCTTGCCCTCGGCGTAACCGTCCTTGCAGGCACCGCTCCACGAGATGGCGTCGCCCGCCGGACGCGGCATGACCGCCGCGATGCGGCAGTCCGCTTTACCGATGTAGGGCGCCGGTTCGGCAGCATACGCAAGGCCGCACAACAGGGGAAGGGAAGCGAAGAAAAGGCGCGGGATGGTAGTCATCCCGCGAGTATTGGGCTTGCCGCCAGCCCAGTCAATGCAGGCAGCATAAGCCGCCGGATCAGGCCAGCGCGAAGCTCATCGACATCGCCCCGACCGGGACGCCGCCAATGCGGTACAAGTCGGGCACGTCGCCGGTGACGTGAAAGCCCATGCGCACGTAGAGCGCGCGCGCCTTGTGGTTCTGCGACAGCACTTCGAGGTCGACCCAATCGAAGAGTTGTATGGCGCGCGCCCAGGCCAGCGCTTCCTGCACCAGCCGAGTGCCCAGGCCCGCCCGGCGCTGGTCGTGGCGCACGCCCATGCCAAGCAGGGTGCGGTGGCTGGACGCCTTTTCAGGATAGCCGCGCAGGTCGATATGCCCGGCGATCGCGCCAAGCGCGTCGAGCGCAATCCAGACGTGGCGCCAGCCCGGTTCTCCCACCGGCGTCGCCACGCCGCTTGCAAAGCGTTCCTGCATCGCTTGTGGCACGCCGGTATCGATCGGCTCCATCGGCTGGAACAGCACGCCATCACGGCCGTTCTCGGCCAGCTGTTCGCCCAGGTAGGCGAACAGCGCCGGCAGGTCATCGGCAGTCGCCGGACGGATCTCTATCACAGTGCGCGCGCGATCAGGATCTTCTGGATGTCGCTGGTGCCTTCATAGATCTGGCACACGCGCACGTCGCGGTAGATGCGCTCGACCGGGAAGTCGGACACATAGCCATAGCCGCCGAATACCTGCATGGCACTGGACACGACGCGCTCGGCCATCTCCGAGGCGAACAGCTTGGCCATCGCCGCTTCCTTCAGGCAGGGCAGGCCGGCATCCTTCATCGACGCCGCGTGCAGGATCAGCTGGCGCGCCGCCTCGATCTGCATCGCCATCTCGGCCAGCCGGAACTGCACCGACTGGTGTTCGAAGATCGGCTTGCCGAAGCTTTCGCGGTCTTTCGAATACGCCAGCGCTGCCTCGTAGGCGGCGCGCGCCATGCCGACCGACTGCGAGGCGATGCCGATGCGGCCGCCCTCCAGGCCCGACAGGGCGATCTTGTAGCCCATGCCCTCTTGGCCGATCAGGTTCGCGCCAGGGACGCGGCAGTTCTCGAACAGGATCTGCGCGGTGTCCGACGAATGCTGGCCCATCTTCTCTTCGATGCCGGCGACGATATAGCCGGGCGTGTTGGTCGGCACCCAGAAGGCGCTGATGCCTTTCTTGCCGGCCGCCTTGTCGGTGACCGCCATGACAATCGCCACGTCGCCGTATTTGCCGCTGGTGATGAACTGCTTGGTGCCGTTGATGACGTAATCATCACCGTCGCGGACCGCCGTGGTGCGCAGGGCCGCCGCGTCGCTGCCGGTGTGCGGTTCGGTGAGCGCAAAGGCGCCCAGCATCTCGCCTTGCGCCAGCGGGCGCAGGAAGCGCTCTTTTTGTTCTTCGTTTGCATACATCATGGCGATACTGCAGACCGGGCAGTTGTTGACCGAGATGATGGTCGAGGTGCCGCCGTCGCCGGCCGCGATTTCCTCCAGTACCAGCGCCAGCGACACGTAGTCGAGGCCCGCGCCGCCATATTGCTCTGGCACCGCGACGCCGAAGGCGCCCAATGCGGCCAGTTCCTTCAGCTCTTCTTTCGGGAAGCTGTGTTCCTTGTCGCGGCGGGCCGCGCCGGGGGCCAGGCGCTCCTGCGAAAAGCTGCGCAGGGCGTCGCGGATCATCTGGTGTTCTTCGCTCAGTATCATCGTGTCTCGTTGTCTTGTTGTGTGGTGTGCGGCTTACCAGGGAATCGGTTCGCCGTCGTGGTTCAGGAAGGCGCCGTTGCTGGAGGCGTCAAGCTTGCTGAGGGTGGCGCGCAAGTCCATCACGCTCTGTTCGACCGTGAGGGTGGCATTGGTGCCGCCCATGTCGGTCTGGACCCAGCCCGGATGGAAGGCGACGCAGGTCACGCCTTGCGCGCCGTAGGTGATGGCGGCATCGGCCAGTACCGAGTTAAGCGCGGCCTTGCTGGCGCGGTAGAGCGTGCCTTCCGTGCTGTGGCGCGCGCCGATCGAGCCCATTTTCGAGGACAGCACGGCCAGCTTGCCGCGGGTATCGGCCAGCAGCGGGCCGACGATCGGGATCAGGCGCATCGGTCCCAGCACGTTGGTGTGCATGACGCTGTCGAATTCCGGGCCGGTCGGAAAGCTCGAGCCGGATGGGCCATAGACGCCGGCGACCAGCCAGGCCAGGTCGATTTGTTCGTCGTCGAGGCGCCAGGCCAGGGCGGCGATCGAGTCGGCGTCCGTGACGTCGAGCTGGTGGGAGACCGCGCCCATCTGCGCGAGTTCGTCGCAGTCTTCCTGCTTGCGGGCGGTGGCGATCACGCGCCAGCCGTCGGCACGGTACTGGCGCACCATTTCGTGGCCGATGCCGCGCGAGGCGCCGAGGATCAGGGCAGTGGGCATATCAGCTCCTCTTCGAGTAGTCGGGTTCCAGAGGGTGGGCAGGTTTTCCAGCCCACCCTACGAGCTGGCGATTCATTTCATTACGTGGTTAATGCAGGCAAAAGAGCTGGCATTAACCACATTTCGTAATTAAACCAGCTCGATCGCCATCGCGGTCGCTTCACCGCCACCGATGCACAGCGAGGCCACGCCGCGCTTGCCGCCGGTGCGCTTGAGCGCGCCCAGCAAGGTCACGATGATGCGCGCGCCCGAGGCGCCGATCGGGTGGCCCAGTGCGCAGGCGCCGCCGTGGATGTTGACCTTGCTGTGCGGGATGTCGAGGTCGCGCATGGCGGCCATCGGCACCGCAGCGAAGGCTTCGTTGATCTCGAACAGGTCGACGTCGCCTGCGGTCCAGCCGGTCTTCTTGAACAGCTTCTGCATCGCGCCGATCGGGGCGGTGGTGAACAGGTTCGGCTCCTGGGCAAAGGTAGCGTGGCCGATCACACGGGCGATTGGGGTGAGACCCAGTTCCTTGGCCTTCGATTCGCGCATCATCACCAGGGCGGCAGCGCCGTCGTTGATCGACGAGGACGAGGCAGCGGTCACGGTGCCATCCTTCTTGAACGCAGGCTTGAGGGACGGGATCTTGTCGACCTTGGCCTTCATCGGGCCTTCGTCCTTCTCGACCACCAGTTCGCCGGTGCGGGTGGCGACGCTCACCGGCGCGACTTCCCAGTTGAACCAGCCTTCGTTGTTGGCGGCCTGCGCACGTTTGACCGATTCAATGGCAAAGTTGTCCTGCTCTTCGCGCGAGAACTGGTAAGTGGCGACGCATTCCTCGGCGAAGGTGCCCATCGAGCGGCCTTCGCCGGTCTTCTCGTTGCGCGAGTAGGCGTCTTCCAGGCCGTCGAGCATCATGTGGTCGAACATCGGCGCGTGGCCGATGCGGTAGCCGCCGCGCGCCTTCGGGATCAGGTAGGGCGCGTTGGTCATCGATTCCATGCCGCCCGCGACGACGATGTCGGCGCTGCCGGCCACCAGCTGGTCGTGGGCGAAGATCGCGGCCTGCATCGCCGAGCCGCACATCTTCGAGAGGGTCACGGCGCCGGTGGACATCGGCAGGCCGGCCTTGATCAGCGCCTGGCGCGCCGGGGCCTGGCCCTGGCCGGCCATCAGGCAGTTGCCGAAGTAGACGTGTTCGACGCTGTCGGCAGGCACGCCGGCGCGTTCCACCGCGGCCTTGATCGCCACCGCGCCGAGGTCGCTCGCCGATTTCGACGAGAAATCGCCCTGGAAGGCACCCATCGGGGTACGGGCGGCGCCAACGATAACGACTGGATCATTCATGGTGTGTGTTCTCCAAAAAGGTTGGCTGTGCAGGTGAATGCTGCGGCGCCGGGGTGGGGATAGCCTGGTGATGGCAAAAGCGGATCTGCTGCGGGTACGGGAAGACGTCGTCGACGACGCCCGCCAAAATACGGTCCTTGTGGGACTGCCAGTAATCGCGGGTGAGCAAATCCGCGTGGTGTTTCATAAAGTAGTGACGAATGCGCGGATTTCCAAGCAAGAAGCGGCCGAATTGTTCCGGAAAGACGTCGTGCTTGCCGATCGGGTACCAGGGCTCGGCCGACATTTCGTCTTCTTCGTTGCGCGCTTCCGGGATATCGCGGAAATGGCAGTCGGTCAGGTATTCGATTTCATCGTAATCATAAAACACGACGCGGCCGTGGCGGGTGACGCCGAAATTTTTATACAGCATATCGCCAGGGAAGATATTCGCCGCGACCAGGTCCTTGATCGCATTGCCATATTCGATCACGCCATGTTCGATGCGTTCTTCGTTTCCCTGTTCCTGCGCATTGCCCAGGTAGATATTCAGCGGCACCATGCGGCGCTCGATATACAGGTGGCGCACGATAATGCGCTCGCCTTCGATCTCGACCAGCGAGGGCGCGAATTCCTTCAGCTCGGCCAGGAGCTCTTCCGAAAAGCGTGCCAGTGGGAAGGCGACGTCGGAATATTCGAGGGTATCGGCCATGCGCCCAACGCGGTCGTGGTGTTTCACCAACAGGTATTTTTCCTTGACCAGCGCGCGCGTGGTGTCCTTCGGGGGCGGATAGAAATCCTTGATCACCTTGAACACATACGGGAAGGACGGCAGCTCGAACACCAGCATCACCATCCCGCGGATGCCGGGCGCGATCTGGAAGCGGTCCGAGCTGTGCTTGAGGTGCTGCAGGTAGTCGCGGTAGAACAGGGTCTTGCCCTGTTTTTGCAGGCCCAGCACCGTATAGATTTCGCTGCGCGGCTTGCGCGGCATCAGGCTGCGCAGGAAGCCCACGAACGCCGACGGCACTTCCATGTCTACCAAAAAATAGGCACGGGTAAAGCTGAAGAGCAGGGTGATGTGATACACGTCGGTCAGCACCGTGTCGAGCACCAGCTCGCCCTGGCGATTGTGCAGCACCGGGATCACGAAGGGGTAGTCGCGCGGGCCGTTGATGGCACGGCCGACGATATACGCACCCTTGTTACGAAAGAAAGGGCTGGACAGCACTTGCAGCTGCAAATTCGGCTCGGCCTGGTCGAGCCCGAAGGCCTCGGTAATGCGTGCTTCGACCTGCGCGACATCCCGGTCGAGGTCGGCAAACGGCAGGTTCAGCTGGAAATTGGTGACCACGCGCTTGAGCGCGAAGCGCAGGCCGTCCGCCGCCGGGTAATACACGCGGTAGGTCGGCTGCAAATCGTCGGTTTCGATGTACTCGGTGGAGATCACCGGGCGCACGAAGATATAGTCGTTATGGTAATAGCTGCGGTGCAAAATGATGCAGCTGACCGAATTGAAGAAGGTCTCGGCAAGTTCCGGCTGCTTGTGGCCCGAGAGCAGGCCAATGTAGTGCAGCTTGGTTTCGCGCCAGACCAGGTCGGTAAGTTCCTCGGGGGTGTACTCGTCCTCGAGCACATGCACGCATTCCTGCACCCGCTGGTCGTAGTAATCGATGCGCTCGCGCGCCGCTGCCTGGGCAGTGCCCCAGTCGGCCGTCTCGAAATAGCGCTTGGCCTGCTGGCTGGCCTGGCGGAACAGGCGGTAATGCTTGTCGAAGCCATCCAGTATGGTGCGCGCGATGTCGAATGCGATCTGGGAAGACAGCAGTTTGGGGAACGCTTGCTGGGTCATCGTTCGTCTCGCACGCAGGCTGGGGGAGCGGACATTTTAGGGCAGTAACTGCTGGTGTGTGTGGTGCAAAGCCAGGCCACTGCCCCCGCTCATGCGCATCGGGTGAGGCGGGGCGTCGCACGACCTTGCGATCGATTGTTATCTTCCAAACCGTCGTACGCGCCACTGGCGCCGACGACTTTTGATGCGCACCCAGTTCTTATCGTCGATCGCCATCCCTAGCACCGTCGTTCCCGCGCAGGCGGAAACCCGATTTTCTGTGCGCACTACCTACCTTCGACGCAGGCGGAACGCGAAGAAATTGGATCCCGGCCTTCGCCGGGATGACGGATCAAAAGGCGGTGGACGAAATACTGCCCGCCACGATTCAACTAATTACATCGTCTCGCCAAACAACTCACGCCCGATCAGCATGCGGCGGATCTCGCTCGTGCCCGCGCCGATCTCGTACAGCTTGGCGTCGCGCCACAGGCGGCCGACCGGGTATTCGTTGATGTAGCCATTGCCGCCCAGGGTCTGGATCGCTTCGCCGGCCATCCAGGTCGCCTTTTCAGCCGAGTACAAAATCGCGCCGGCGGCGTCCTTGCGCAGGGCGCGCACGGCGGCAGCGTTTTCCGCGCGGTCGCAGGCCTGGCCCACGGCATACACGTAGGCGCGGCAAGCCATCATGGTCGAATACATGTCGGCGATCTTGCCCTGCATGAGCTGGAACTCGCCGATGGCCTGGCCGAACTGCTTGCGCTCGTGGATGTAAGGCACCACCGAATCCATGCAGGCCGACATGATGCCCAGCGGACCGCCCGACAGCACGGTGCGCTCGAAGTCCAGGCCCGACATCAGCACGTTCACGCCCTTGCCCAGGCCGCCCAGCACGTTCTCGACCGGCACTTCGCAATCCTGGAACACCAGTTCGCCCGTGTGCGAGCCGCGCATGCCCAGCTTGTCGAGCTTTTGCGCGATCGAGAAACCTTTGAAACCTTTTTCGATCAGGAAGGCGGTCATGCCGCGCGGGCCGGCCTCCAGGTCGGTCTTGGCATAGACCACCAGGGTGTCGGCGTCCGGACCGTTGGTGATCCACATCTTGGTGCCGTTCAGTACGTAGCGGTCGCCCTTGAGTTCGGCCTTGAGCTTCATGCTGACGACGTCGGAACCGGCATTCGGTTCGGACATGGCCAGCGCGCCCACGTGCTCGCCCGAGATCAGCTTCGGCAGGTATTTGCGCTTCTGTTCTTCGGTGCCGTTGCGCTTGATCTGGTTGACGCACAGGTTCGAGTGGGCGCCATAGGACAGGCCGACCGAGGCCGACGCGCGCGAGATTTCTTCCATCGCGATGATGTGCGCCAGGTAGCCCATGTTGGCGCCGCCGTATTCCTCGCTGACGGTGATGCCCAGCAGGCCGAGCTCGCCCATCTTCTTCCACAGGTCCATCGGGAACTGGTCGGTGCGGTCGATCTCCGCGGCGCGCGGCGCGATTTCGGCTGCAGCAAACTGTTGGACTGCTTCGCGCAGCGCGGCGATGTCTTCGCCATGGTCAAAGGTCAAGCCTGGGAGATGCAGCATGTCGTCCTCACGTGAACGGTGGTTGGGCAAAAATATCAGTGAATCATACTCGCCTCTTACGTTAACGTAAACGTCAACCAAGGGGCGGCAAAAAGGGGCTGGACCAGCCCCATGTGTGTGTCAGGCGGCGTCCTGGCGCTCGGTACTCTCGAGCAGCAGGCGGCGGCATTCTTCCTCGTGTGCCGCAATTTCTTCCAGCGCCATCTCGATATCGGCGCGCTGCTGTTCCAGCGTTACGCGCTGGTGGGCCAGCACCCCGAGGAAGCGGTCGATCTGGGCCACGGTGTCGCGCGGCGACTCGTACATGTCGACGATGCTCTTGATTTCCGACAGGGTCAGGCCGAGGCGCTTGCCGCGCAGGGTCAGCTTCAGGCGGGTGCGGTCGCGCGGGGTGTAGACCCGGTTGCGCCCGCCGACGCCTTCGCGCATGGGGCTGAGCAGTCCCTGGTCTTCGTAGAAACGGATGGCGCGGGCGGTGATGTCGAATTCGCGCGCCAGTTCGGCGATGGTATAGGTGACCATGGTGGGCGGTGAGGGCAAGGGAAGCAAAAGCACGGAATCGCTTAAAATCACTTCGTGGCGCATTTCCGTTTACGTTAACGTTAAACACATTGTAGCGCGCCCGCCTTCCCACGAATACGAAAGATTTCCATGAACCCGCTCGAAGCCCAGCTGGCCTATCCTTTTGGCGACACGGTTCCCCCGCCCGGCGTCCTGCACGAGATCGTGCCGGGGCTGGCGTGGATCCGCATGCCGCTGCCGTTTGCGCTGGATCACATCAATTTGTGGCTGTTGCAGGATGAGCGGGAAGGATGCAGCGGCTGGAGCGTGGTCGACTGCGGGGCCGGCACCGACGCCACCCGCGCCGCCTGGGAGCAGGTGCTCGCCGAGGGACTCGATGGCGCGCCGCTGCTGCGCGTGTTCGCCACCCATTGCCATCCTGATCACGTCGGCCTGTCCGGCTGGCTCAGCAAGCGTTTCGGTGCGCCGTTCTGGACCACCACGGGCGAGTTTGCGTTTGCCCGCATGATGGCGGCGGCCTTGCCGGGCGTCGATGGCCCGTCGGCCATTCCACACTTCGAGCGCCATGGTCTGACCGATGCCTCGATGCTCGAGCAAATGCGTAGCCGCAAGAATTACTATCCATCGCTGGTGCCGAGCGTGCCGGAAGCCTATACCCGCCTGCAGGATGGCGACCGGGTCGACATCGGCGGCATCGATTGGCGCGTGATCACCGGCTTCGGCCATTCGCCGGAGCATGCGTCCTTGTATTCAGAAACCTGGAATATCCTGATATCCGGGGATATGGTGCTGCCGCGTATTTCGACGAATGTCTCGGTCTTCGCGGTCGAGCCGGAAGGCAATCCGCTGAAGCTTTACCTGGATTCGTTGGTAAAGTTCACAAACTTGCCAGAAGATACATTAGTGCTGCCTTCGCACGGCAAGCCCTTCCGCGGCCTGCATACCCGCATTGCCCAGTTGCGCGACCACCATGCCGAGCGCCTGGCCGAAGTGGTCGCGGCCTGCGCCGAACCGAAATCGGCGGTCGATATCGTGCCGCTCATGTTCCGGCGCGAACTCGATGCCCACCAGCTGAGCTTCGCCCTGGGCGAGGCACTGGCCCACCTGCATCAGCTCTGGAAGGACGGCGTGCTGCGCCGGATAAAGGGTGAGGACGGGGTCATTCGGTTCCAAATTCTGTAACAATTCGCCAGCCAAATACCGGGTCATTTCCGGAAAAATCGCCGCGAATTGTGCGGCATCGTCATAAAATTTCCGGTAGGATATATTTTTTCGCTACTCTAATTGCGTAAGTAGAGAGTTTCACCGCTTATAAAACAAGCGAATTCTATTAAATAATCACATCTTTGTTAAATTTTAAGGGTATGATTATCCGCGAGGCTTCTCAGCAGTAGAGAGCCCGGCCGTCCAGGCCATCCGAATCTAATTTGTAAGTATCACGATGAATTCATCCAATGAACGGGAGAGTTTCAGCGAGCGCCTGCAGCAAGCGCTGAAGAACGCTCACTACTCGCCCGATAGCCCGACCCGCCTCGCCAGGGAATTCAATATCCGTTTCGAAGGCCGCCCGATTACCGTCCATGCCGCGCGCAAGTGGCTGGTGGGCGAAGCCATCCCGACCCAGGAAAAACTGCGCATGATCGCCCAGTGGCTGGGTGTGCCTGCCGACTGGCTGCGCTTCGGCGGCGCCGAAAACGTCGCTGCCGGCAGCGAAGGCGGGGGCGGTGCCCGGTTTGAGTCCGCCGACGTGAAGCTGATCGCGGATTTGCAACGCCTCGACGATCACCACCGCCAACTCGCCCGCGAGTTCATTCGCATGCTGGTGCGCATGAATCACCAGAAGCCAGAGCAAAAATAGTTTCGCAAGTGCACTTTTCGTGACTTCCGGAACGCACAAACGGCCGGGAGTGGGTCATAATCAGTCAAGTGGCGAGCGGATCCGCCGCCACTGGTCACGTCAAGGAGCAGCTGCCGCATGCGAAACAATTACGCCAATACCGCCCAGCTCAAGGAACTCATGACCGCACCGCCGATGACGGCGGCGCGCCATGCCGAAGTGATGCGACAACGGAATGCCAAACGGCGGATGATCGAAGAAGCGCGCGAGGCAAAGAAGGCCGACGACCCGTTCGACAGCGACAAACGCTGACGCAGCAACGCTGCTCAGGCGTCCGGCGCGCTTTTCATACCGCCCCAGCGCGGGGCGTGGGTGTTTTCGAGCCCAAGCAGGTCGACCGCCCGGTCGACCGTGTGTTCGACCATCTCCTCGATGGTCGCCGGGCGATGATAGAAGCTCGGCAGCGGCGGGAACACGATCCCGCCCATTTCCGTCACCGCCGTCATATTGCGCAGGTGCGCCAGGTTGAACGGCGTTTCGCGCACCATCAGCACCAGCCTGCGTCTTTCCTTCAGCATCACATCCGCCGCACGCGTGACGAGGTTGTCCGACAGGCCATGGGCGACGGCCGCCAGGGTTTTCATCGAGCAGGGCGCAATGATCATGCCGTCGGTCTGGAACGAACCGCTGGCGATCGAGGCGCCGATATCGCGGTTTCGGTGAACGACATCGGCCAGGCTTTCGGCATCGCGCCGCTGCAGGCCGAGTTCCTGATGCAGGGTGAGGGTGGCGGCGTCGGAAATCACCAGGTGGCTTTCGACGCCGGGCATGGCGTGCAGGCGCTTGAGCAGCTGCACGCCATAGGTCGCGCCGGTCGCGCCGGTGATGGCGACGATGATTCGGCGCGGGCGGTCGGCCACGATGTTCAGCAGACGGATTAGCCGTTGCTCAGCAGGGTCTTGAGTTCACCGGATTCGTACATTTCATTCATGATGTCCGAGCCGCCGATGAATTCGCCGCGCACGTACAGTTGCGGGATGGTCGGCCAGTTCGAATAATCCTTGATGCCCTGGCGGACTTCCGCATCGTCCAGCACGTTGACGGTGGCGATATTCTCGACGCCGCAGGCTTTCAGGATCTGGATGGCGCGGCCCGAAAAGCCGCATTGCGGGAACTGGGCAGTCCCTTTCATGAAGAGCACGACCGGAGTAGTGGTCACGGTGTCTTTGATCCAGGTTTGAACGTCGCTCATGTTGTTTGCCTTCAGTGAGAATGGGTGAGATGGCGACATTTTATAAGAATTCGGCTGGGCAGACATCGGCAGCCTGTCCGGGGGGCCAATTCTTTTGCCAATAGTGAAAATTAGCAAGATTTTGCGAGAACGGCTCCGCTATGATGGGGTTTTTCCACCGATGCTGGAGCTGCTTGTGACGAATCACCGAGGCTTTGCCGCCATGCCGACGCCCCTGTTATGGATCCTGGCCATCTTGTTCGGCATCCCCGGCCTGTACGACGTGGCGACCGAACTGACCATGGCGCCGCTGCTGGATGTGTTGACGAGCGTGTCGGGGCTGGCCCTGGGCGCCTTTATGCTGTACTGCGCCCTGAAAGCGCGCCAGGGAAAGCGCGCCGAACTCGAATCGAGCCGCACGACCATGGTCGGCTACCTGTGCTTCGGCGTGGCCATCCTGTGTTTCCTGGCGAAGGTCACCTCGACCGCGGTCAGCATCTACGCTTGAGCGCCCGGGACGGGCCGGGTGATATGATCGCGCGGACTCCTTTCACTCGCAGGTCTTCGCCATGCAACAGCCACCCAAACGCGTTCCTTCCGCCGCCGCCAACCTGGCCATCGCCGCCCTGCTCGGCATTCCGGGCATGATCAACCTGGCCGGCGGCGCCGCGCGCGGCAGCACCGGCGACATCATCTGCGGCATCGCGGCGCTCGCGTACGCGGCGCTGCTGGTGCGCGATGCCTGGTACGTCAAGAAGACCGGCGTGCCGGCCATGCCGCAGTCGCGCATGCTGATGATCGGCTTCGGCTGCCTGGGCGTCTACCTGGTCGGACTGCTCATCAAGCACAGCTGACCAACGCGCGGCCCTGGCAGGCCCCGCGTTTCCGCGATCCCGCTCTTACTTGCGCAGCTTGGCAAAGGCTTCGGCCATTGCGCCGCCGGCCGCAGCGGCCGGCTTTTCCTGGCGCTGGCGTTGCTGCTGCTGGTGCTGCGCCAGGCGGCGGCTGTCGTCACGGTCGCCGCGCTGCTCCGGCTTTGCCCCTGGCTGCGGCGCCGAGTCGGTCAAGCGCATGGTCAGCGCGATGCGCTTGCGCTTCGGGTCCACTTCCAGCACTTTCACCTTCACCACCTGGCCGGCTTTCACCACCGTGTGCGGGTCTTTTACAAACGTGTTCGACAGCGCCGAGATGTGCACCAGGCCATCCTGGTGCACGCCGATGTCCACAAAAGCACCGAAGGCCGCCACGTTGGTGACGACGCCTTCCAGGATCATGTCCGGACGCAGGTCCGAGATCTCCTCCACGCCTTCCTTGAAGGTGGCGGTGGTGAATTCCGGGCGCGGATCACGCCCAGGCTTTTCCAGTTCCTTCAGGATGTCGGTCACGGTCGGCACGCCGAACTTCTCGTCCGCATACTTTGCCGGATTGAGCGACTTGACCAGCGCGCTGTCGCCGATCACCGCCTTCATGTCGCGTTTGAGGTCCAGCAGGATCTTCTGCACCAGCGGATAGGACTCCGGGTGGACCGCCGAGGCATCGAGCGGGTTCTCGCCATTCATCACGCGCAAGAAGCCGGCTGCCTGCTCGAAGGTCTTGTCGCCCAGGCGCGGCACGGCTTTGAGCGCCGCGCGCGAGGTGAACGCGCCCTTCATGTCGCGGTAGGACACGATGCTCTGCGCCACGCTCGACGACAGGCCCGAGACGCGCGCCAGCAACGGCGCCGAAGCGGTGTTCACGTCTACGCCCACGGCGTTCACGCAATCTTCCACCACCGCGTCGAGCGAACGCGCGAGCTGGGTCTGGGACACGTCGTGCTGGTACTGGCCGACGCCGATCGATTTCGGGTCGATCTTGACCAGTTCGGCCAGCGGGTCCTGCAGGCGGCGCGCAATCGACACCGCGCCGCGGATCGAGACGTCCAGGTCGGGCAGTTCGCGCGAGGCGAATTCCGAGGCCGAATAGACCGAGGCGCCGGCTTCCGATACGACGATCTTGGTGAGCTTGAGTTCCGGGCGCTGCTTGATCAGGTCCTGCGCCAGCTTGTCGGTTTCGCGTGAGGCGGTGCCGTTGCCGATCGAGACCAGCGAGACATTGTGCTTCGCGGCTAACTGGCCCAGGACGTGCAGCGCGCCGTCCCAATCGTTGCGCGGCTGGTGCGGATAAATCGTCGCGGTATCGACCACCTTGCCGGTGGCTTCGACCACCGCCACTTTCACGCCGGTGCGCAGGCCCGGGTCCAGGCCCATGGTGGCGCGCGGGCCGGCCGGCGCGGCCAGCAGCAGCGCTTTCAGGTTGCGGGCAAATACCTGGATGGCATCGAGTTCGGCTTTTTCGCGCAATGCGCCCATCAGCTCGGTCTCGATATACATGAAGCTCTTCACGCGCCAGGTCCAGCGCGCGGTGTCCAGCAGCCATTTGTCGGCGGGGCGCCCGGCAGACTTGATGCCGAAGGCGGCGCAGATGCGGCTTTCGCAGGGATTGTGGGGCGCATCCCATTTCGGTTTTTCGGCTTCGGTATCGAGGCGCAGCGTGACGTCCAGCATGCCTTCGCGGCGGCCCCGCATCAAGGCCAGCGCGCGGTGCGAGGGAATCGTCGACAGGGTCTCGGAGTAGTCGAAATAGTCGGCGAACTTCTCGCCCGCGTCTTCCTTGCCGGCGACGACCTTCGATTCGACCACGCCGTGCTCGCGCACGTGGTCGCGCAGCGCCTGCAGCAGCGCCGCGTCTTCGGCGAAGCGCTCCATCAGGATCTGGCGCGCGCCGTCGAGCGCCGCTTTTGCATCCGGCACGCCCGGGTTGGCGCCGCCGTCTTCATTGGTGAAGGCGGCGCGCAGGTAGCTTGCCGCCACCTCGTCCGGGTTCAGCATCGGGTCGCCGAGTAGCGCATCGGCCAGCGGCGCCAGGCCCGCTTCGATCGCGATCTGGGCCTTGGTGCGGCGCTTCTGTTTATACGGCAGGTAGAGGTCTTCGAGACGGGTCTTGTCTTCGGCCAGTGCGATCGCCTGCATCAGCTCCGGCGTCATCTTGTTCTGCTCGGTGATCGACGCGATGATCGATGCGCGCCGGTCTTCGAGTTCGCGCAGGTAGCGCAGGCGTTCTTCCAGCAGGCGCAGCTGGATGTCGTCGAGCCCTCCGGTGGCTTCCTTGCGGTAGCGGGCGATGAAGGGGACGGTGGCGCCTTCGTCGAGCAGGGCGACGGCAGCGGCCACCTGGGCTGGTTTGGCGGACAGTTCGAGGGCGAGGCGTTGTTCGATGGAGGGCAGCATGGTGCGTGGGTCGCGTCAGGCGCGTGGTTCAGAAGGTCAAGCGAACAATCATACGCAAACCCCGTGGATACGCCAGTCTTGACAGGCGCATCGGATCATGCGAGAACAGTCGGCTGTGCGCAACGCATCCGCATGCGAAAAATCTGCGCTCAGTAGCGGGGATGAGTTTTTGTCCGCTACGTGCGATTCCGAACAAAACGGAAGTGCCCGTATGAAGGATAATGGTATTTATTGTCGTTTTTAGTACGAACACACGAGACCCAATGCACACAGTCGATGATCACCGCGAGAACGCCGCCGACGCAGCACCAGTCGCCCGCGCTCCTGCACGCGCTCCCGCCCTGCCCGCGCCGGTGGTGAGTTGGCTGCAACGGGTTGAAGCGGCGGCGCATCCGCAGCCGAAACTCACCGACGAGATCGTCGATCCGAAAGCGGTACAGTATAAATTCGTCTACGTGATGGCGCCCACCAGCGGCGGGCGCCATGTCGCCATTTGCCTGTGCAAGGCGCGCCTGCGCCCGAACGGCGACGTGGCCGCGGCCAGCCCGGTGAGCGAAGTGTTTTCGCTGCTGTCGGCGCCACCAGCCTATCTCGAAGGCGAAGACGTCGACCTGGTGCGCTTCTTCATCGCCATGCGCAGCGGCTCGGCCCAGGGCACCAGCGCCACCGAACCAAAAGGTAAAGTCGGCGCGATCCTGCTGCAGATGCTGCTCGAGCAGGGCAAGCTGCTGTGGGCGAACTCGTGGTCCGACATGGCCGGTGGCCTGGTGTATCCGCTGCAGGCCGGCCCGCAGCGCCTGGCCAGCCTGGCCTGGCGCGACGAAGGCCGCGTGGCCAAGCTCGGATGGTCGGTGGAGCCGGCCAAGGGCGCGACCCACAGCGCGGCCGACCAGATCGATTACATGCTGCCGACCGACCCGCCGTGGTATATCGACAACCTGTCGATCGGGCCGCTCGAACTCAACCGCGGCGGCATCGACATCTCGCTGGCCGAACTGCAGGCCCTGGTGGCGCAGGCCCCTACGCTTTCCGGCACCGACAAGAAGCGCGTTTCGCAACTGCTGCTGGCGCACGGCCTGCAAGGCCTGATGCCGCTGCCGCAGCCGCTCACCCAGCGCCTGCGCAACGACGTCAAACCGATTCCGCACCTGCTGCTCGATTCGGTGCAGATGGCCGACGGCGGCGCGCCGCGCTGGCACGATTTCGCGGCGCTGGCCTACGACTACGACGGCCAGCGCGTGTCCTTCGACCCGGCCCAGCGCGTGGTGCGCCAGATCGGCGACGTTACCGAGATCATCGAACGCGACCCGAAGGCCGAAGCCGCGGCGCTCAGCACCCTGAACGAGATCGGCTTCCGCAAGCCGGTCATCGCGCCTTTCAACGCCATGGCCGGCGCGCTGGCGCTCGACAGCCAGGCGCACTGGCTGCGCTTTGCCGAAGCCGACCTCGATGCGCTGAGCGACGCCGGCTGGCACGTCCAGAAGTCCGCCAAATACCGCTACGACGTGGTGCCGGTCGAAGAGTGGTATGCCCACATCGACGAACCGGTCGAAGCGGGCAATGCCTGGTTCGAGCTGGAGCTGGGCATCATCGTGGCGCGCCAGCGCGTGCCGCTGCTGCCGGTGCTGGTGCAGCTGATCCGCAGTGCCCCGGCCGATTTCGACCCGGCCGTGCTGGCCGCCCACGCCGAAGCCGACCAGATGCTGGCCACCTTGCCCGACGGCGTGCGCGTAGCGCTGCCGTGGGGCCGCCTGAAGCCCATCCTGGCCACGCTGGGCGAGTTGTATTTCAATGACAAGATCAAGGGCCGCATTCGCCTGTCCACGCTCGACGCGGCCCGCCTCGAAGAACTGGCGCGTGGGCTCGAGCTGCGCTGGAGCGGCGGCGAACGCCTGCGCGAGACCGGCCGCAAACTGAGCCAGTTCGGCGCCGTGAAAAAAGTCGAGCCGCCAGCCGGACTTCAAGCGACACTGCGTGACTACCAGCTCGATGGTTTGTCGTGGATGCAGTTCCTGCGCGAGTACGACCTCGGCGGCATCCTGGCCGATGACATGGGCCTGGGTAAGACCGTGCAGACGCTGGCCCACATCCTGATCGAGAAAGAAGCGGGCCGCCTCACCAGCCCGGCCCTGGTGATCGCGCCGACCAGCCTGATGGCCAACTGGTTCGACGAGGCCGCACGCTTCGCGCCGAGCCTGAAGGTGCTGCTCCTGCAGGGCAAGGAGCGCATGGACCTGTTCGACCAGATCGATGGTGCCGACATCGTGCTGACCACCTACGCGCTGCTGCCGCGCGACGAGGAAAAGCTGCGCGAGCACCACTATCACCTGGTGATCCTCGACGAATCGCACTACATCAAGAACACCCGCTCCAAAGCGGCGCAGACGGCCGGCTCGCTCGACGCCCAGCACCGCCTGTGCCTGTCCGGCACCCCGCTCGAGAACCACCTGGGCGAGCTGTGGTCGCAGTTCCACTTCCTGCTGCCTGGCCTCTTGGGCGACGAGAAGACCTTCAACAGCCAGTTCCGCCACCCGATCGAACGCCAGGACGACCCGGTGCGCCGCATGCTGCTGAACCGCCGCATCAAGCCCTTCCTGCTGCGCCGCACGAAAGACAACGTGGCCAAGGAACTGCCGCAAAAGACCGAGATGGTGCGCCGCATCGAGCTCTCGGGCCCGCAGCGCGACCTGTACGAAACCGTGCGCCTGGCGATGGACAAGAAGGTGCGCGAAGAGATCGACCGCAAGGGCGTGGCGCGCAGCCAGATCGTGATCCTCGAGGCGCTGCTCAAGCTGCGCCAGGTCTGCTGCGACCCGCGCCTGGTAAAGGCCATGCCGGCCAAGAAGAACACGGCCGCGATCTCTGCCAAGCTGACCGACCTCATGCAAATGGTCGAAGACCTGCTCGGCGAAGGCCGCAAGATCCTCGTGTTCTCGCAGTTCACCAGCATGCTGGCCCTGATCGAAGAAGAGCTGCAGCTGCGCGGCATCCGCTACGCGTTGCTCACCGGCGAAACCCGCGACCGTTCGGCCCAGGTAGCCGCCTTCCAGCAGGGCGCAGTGCCGATCTTCCTGATCAGCCTGAAGGCCGGCGGCGTTGGCCTGAACCTGACCGCGGCCGACACCGTGATCCACTACGACCCGTGGTGGAACCCGGCGGCCGAGAACCAGGCCACCGACCGCGCCTGGCGCATCGGGCAGGATAAACCGGTGTTCGTCTATAAACTGATCGCCAAGGGCACGCTGGAAGAAAAGATCCAGCTGCTGCAGCAGAAGAAGTCGGAACTGGCGCAGTCGATCCTGTCGGAAGGCGAATCGCAGAAGATGGCGCTGACGCAGGAAGATTTGCAGGCGATTTTCGCGCCGCTGGAGGAGTAACTTCGTTGGATGAAATGAAAACGCGGCGGTTGGCCTATGCCATCGCCGCGTTTTTTGTATCACGGGCGGATTTTCCGCCCGCGCGTTCCAACCCAATACGAAGAAACGTAACGTTTGTTCAGATACCGGTTGAACGCGCGGCCGGCATAGCCGGCCACCCTACGAAAGCAGGTCAATCGCCACAACAAAAAAGGGCTGCCCGTATACACCGACCGGCAGCCCTTCTTCATTCGAGCCTTGCAGCTTACTTGTAAAAAGCTTCGACCTTGCCTTTCAGCTTGATCAGCATCGGCTTGCCCTTGCGGTCAAGCGTCTTGCCGGCGGCGACCTTGATCCAGCCTTCGCTGAGACAATACTCTTCCACATCGGTGCGATCCTTGTCGTTGAAACGGATGCCGATGTCGTGCTGGAAGACGTCGCGGTTATGGAAAGGGCTGCTCGGGTCGATCGAGAGCCGGTCTGGGAGCGGGGGGAGGGTAGCGGTATCGTTCATAGAGGCGAATTATCTAACAACCGCGCGCGCCGTGGCGCATTTTTCGTTTATGCGTCGCGCATGTCCTCTTGGGCCTTCTATACAGGTAAGCAAAAGGCGGGATATACTGTCTGACAACCTTCATTGTTCCAACGCTAACAGAAAGTGCCCGATGATCTGTAGCACCGATGTTGCCACTCCTGTTACCAAGCCCGCGCCGGATAGCCCGGAACAATCCGCGGCCGGCATGCCCGTCCCCAGCAAGCAGTTTCGCACCATCGCCGAACTGGCCGGCGACATCGCCTTCAGCATCGACCTGCCTTCGCACACCCTGCGCTATGTGAGTCCCGCGTTCTCCGAACTGCTTGGCTATCCCGCCGGCGCACTGCAGGCGGCGCTCGCGGGCAACGCCCCCCACGCCGACCTCGGCGCCCTGGGCGCCCTGGGCGCCTATCTCACAGCGGGCGGCCATGTGCCCGGCGTACGCAGCGTGCATGACGTCGAGGTATGCAATGCCGATGGCCATCCGGTCGGCCTGCAGGTCATCGCGACCGTGATGCGCAATGAAGACGGCAGCAGCGCGCTGGTGGGGCAGTTGCGCGACCTGACGCAGCAGCGCGCCCATTTCGCCGACCAGCGCCGTTTCGCGAGCATGCTGAACCACGAATTTCGCACGCCGCTGGCCACCATCGACGGCGCGATCCAGCGCCTGGAAGCGACCTCGCATGGCGCCGACGAACCGACCCGCCATCGCTACCGCAAGATCGCGGTGGCAGCCGACCGCCTGATCGCCATGCTCGACGAATACTTGTCGCCAGACCGCATGGCGGCCATCGGCAAGGTGCGGCAACCGAATACCATCGCGCCGACCGACCTGCTCGAAGCAGGCGCGGAACAGGTGCGCGAAGCTGGGCGCGAAGCCGCGCTCGATGTAAGCAAGCTGCCGCTGGCGCTGCGCGGCGAACCCGAGGGGCTGCGGCTGGCATTGAAGGTGTTGGTGGACAACGCACTGCTGTTCTCCCCGCCCGGCACCAAGGTGACGCTGGGCGCGCGCCGCAGCGGCGGTGGCGTCGAGTTCACGGTGCGCGACGAAGGCAAAGGCGTGCCGGTGGACGAAGCGGCGCGCATCTTCGACAAGGGCTACCGCGGCCGCAACGCGGAAGGCCTGCCGGGCAGCGGGCTCGGACTTTACATGGCGCGCTCGATCGTCGACGTCCACGGCGGCATGCTGCGCCTGGGCGCGCACGAGGGCGGTGCTGAATTCCGGCTATGGCTGCCGGCACTGGAAAGCGGCGGGCAACAACGACTTGCCTCATCCAGTCCCAGCAGTGATAATCGGACGGACGAATAACTGGCCCATCCATGACGCAGATACTGATTGTTGAAGACAATGGCGAATACGCAGACGACATGGCCGAGTTCCTGAGGGAGCTCGATCACGACGTCACCATCGCCAAGACCGCAAGCGAAATGTGGGCTGCCCTGACCCGTACCCCGGCAGCGGTGGTGGTGCTGGACCTTGGGCTGCCGGACGAGGATGGATTCAACGTCATTCCGCGCATGCGTCAGCTGTATCCGGAGATCGGACTCTTGGTGCTGACCGGCCGCGTCGCATTCGATCACCGCATCCTCGGCCTGCGCCTGGGCGCTGACCACTACCTGACCAAGCCGATCAAGTTCCCCGAGCTGGCCGCCCACATCGAAGCGCTGGATCGCCGCGTGCGCCCGGCCGATCCGGCGCCTGCGCCATCCAAGTGGATGCTGCGCGTAAGCGCACGCCAGTTAGAGTTGGCCGGCAAGGTGATTGACTTGACCGAAAAGGAGTGCAACTTCCTGCACCTCCTGACCATCAACACCCGCCCGGTCCCTCGCCACGTCATCGTCGCCGGCATGGGCGGCGAAGACCCGGACGCCAGCCGCCGCGTCGACATGCTGGTCTACCGCCTGCGCAAAAAGGCCCGCTCCGGCCTCGGCCAGGACCTCCCCCTGCGCAGCGCCTACGGCGAAGGCTACAGCCTCTCCGCCGGCTTCACCCTCTCCTAACCCCATTGGGGTCAGAGTTAAATTGTTGAGCAATTGCCCAAAAACGCGCCTGAATTAATGAGGGTCAGAGTGCAATTATTGGCCAATTGCTCAGCAGATAACTAGGCTCAGCGTTGAATTGTTGAGCAATTGCTTGTGGTGGGAGGGGCTCGCCGGGCATGCCAGCGCGTCTGAAGTCTAATCAGGGACAGAGTCAACCAATTTTCGCGCTGCCTTGCGATTAATTAGGGACAGAGTCAATTTTTCCGCTAGAATTGCCTGCTCGACCGTTGAGCACTCCCATGGCACGCCTTCCCCGACTCATCATCCCGAACCAGCCGCACCATGTCATCCAGCGCGGCAATGACCGGCAGCCCATCTTCCGCGAAGAGGCGGACTACGGGCGCTTCCTCGCCTGGCTGAAGGAAGCGGCGCGCTTTTACCAGGTGGCGATCCATGCCTATGTGCTGATGCCGAATCACATACACCTGCTGGCCACGCCCTCTGACGGTGTCGGCCTGGCACTGATGATGCAGAAGGTCGGCCGCTTCTACGTCCCCTGGTTTAACAACAAGTACGAACGCACTGGCGGTCTGTTCGAAGGGCGTTTCCGCACGTCGCTAATCGATACCGAGCACTATTTCCTGGCCTGCAGCCGCTATATCGAGCTCAATCCCGTGCGCGCCAACCTGGTGGCGGCGCCGCTGGACTACCCCTGGTCGAGCTACGCGCACCACACCGGCGTGCGCACCGACAGCCTCGTCACCGACCACCTGCTGTACTGGGGAATGGGCAACACGCCCTTCCAGCGCGAAGCGGCTTATACCGAACTGGTGATGCAGGGCATCCCGCAGGACGAAGTCGATTTCGTCACCACCTCGGTGCTGAAGAACCAGCCGCTCGGTTCCGTCGCCTTCAAGAGCGAACTCGAGCGCAAAACCCGGCGCCAGATCCTGCCGGCCAAGCGCGGGCGACCCTTCCGTGACCCGTTGCCGCCTTATCCGCAGGCGTAAAAGCGGGCGCATCGATCAACGGCACGGTTTTCCGTGCCGTTTTTTATTTGTCGGTCGGTTTCATGCCCATGGGCTCGCTCGCACATCTATTGAGGCGCTTGCTTGCAGAGGCATGCTTCGGCTAGGCCAGCCATATAAATCAACGAGTTAGTACTAGAAAATGCCAGTTGGATCACCGTGGATTGACTCTGTCCCCAATTAAAGCATTCTTCGAAAAGTTGTCAAACAATTCGACTCTGACCCTAATTAATATGGTTGCCGATTCTGCTGCATTGCACTATTCTCGATTTCAACCCCCTAAAAATGTTGTGGAGATTGCCTCATGATTGCCCAAGGTTTGTACGATCCCGCCAATGAGCATGATGCCTGCGGTGTTGGCTTCATTGCCCATATCAAGGGCAACAAGTCCCACTCGATCATCGAGCAAGGTTTGCTGATCCTGAAGAACCTGGACCACCGCGGTGCCGTCGGGGCCGATGCGCTGATGGGCGATGGCGCCGGTATCCTGATCCAGATTCCCGACCAGTACTTCCGCGACGAGATGGCCAGGCAGGGCGTCGAGCTCCCGCCGGTCGGCGAATACGGCGTCGGCATGGTCTTCCTGCCGAAAGAGCATGCCTCGCGCATCGCCTGTGAGCAGGAAATCGAACGCGCCGTGCGCATCGAAGGCCAGGTCGTCCTCGGCTGGCGCAACGTGCCGGTCGACGAGACCATGCCGATGTCGCCGTTCGTGAAAGCGAAAGAGCCCGTCATCCGCCAGATCTTCATCGGCCGCGGCCCGGACATCATGGTCACCGATGCACTCGAACGTAAGCTCTACGTGATCCGCAAATCCTCCGGCCACGCGATCCAGGCCTTGAAACTCCTGCACGGCAAGGAGTTCTTCGTGCCCTCGATGTCGGCCCGCACCATCGTCTACAAAGGTCTGCTGCTGGCCGACCAGGTGGGCGTGTATTACCGCGACCTGCAGGACCCGCGCTGCATTTCCGCCCTGGCGCTGGTGCACCAACGCTTCTCGACCAACACCTTCCCGGAATGGCCGCTGGCCCACCCCTACCGCCTGATCGCCCACAACGGCGAGATCAACACGGTCAAGGGCAACTTCAATTGGACCCGCGCCCGCGAAGGCATGCTCAAGTCCGCCGTGCTGGGCGAAGACCTGGGCAAGCTTTTCCCCCTGATCTACGAAGGCCAGTCCGACACCGCCTGCTTCGACAATGCGCTTGAGCTGCTGGTCATGGCCGGCTACCCGATCGCCCAGGCGATGATGATGATGATCCCGGAAGCCTGGGAAAACCACACGGCGATGGACGACAACCGCCGTGCCTTCTACGAATACCACGCGGCGATGATGGAGCCGTGGGACGGCCCGGCCGCGATGGCCTTCACCGACGGCCGCCACATCGGCGGCACCCTGGACCGTAACGGCCTGCGTCCGGCGCGCTATGTCATCACCGAGGACGACCTGGTGGTGATGGCCTCCGAATCCGGCGTGCTGCCGATCCCGGAATCGCGCATCGTCAAGAAATGGCGCCTCCAGCCGGGCAAGATGTTCCTGATCGACCTGGAAGCCGGCCGCATCATCGACGACAAGGAACTGAAGGACACCTATTCGAACGCCAAGCCCTATAAAGCCTGGATCAAGTCGGTGCGCATCAAGCTCAATGAAATCAAGCTGTCGGAAAGCCAGCTGGCCCAGCACCGCGCCAAGGATACGTCCGCGCAAGGCGAGAAGACCGCGATCCCGCTGCTGGACCGCCAGCAAGCCTTCGGCTATACCCAGGAAGACCTGAAATTCCTGATGGCGCCGATGGCCGTGCTGGGCGAAGAAGCCACCGGCTCGATGGGCAACGACTCGCCGCTCGCCGTGATGTCGAACAAGCTCAAGCCGCTGTATAACTACTTCAAGCAGCTGTTCGCGCAGGTCACCAACCCGCCGATCGACCCGATCCGCGAGAGCATGGTGATGTCGCTGGTGTCCTTCATCGGTCCCAAGCCCAACCTGCTCGACACCAACAACGTCAACCCGCCGATGCGCCTGGAAGTCTCGCAGCCGGTGCTGGGTTTCGACGACATGGCGCGCCTGCGTTCGATCAGCCTGCATACGGGCGGCAAGTTCAAGTCGTATGAGCTGGACATCTGCTATCCCGTCGCCTGGGGCAACGAGGGAATCGAAGCCTGCCTGGCCTCGCTGTGCGCGGAAGCGGTGGATGCGGTGAAATCGGGCCACAACATCCTGATCGTCTCGGACCGTAACCTTTCCGAAGAACAGGTCGCGATTCCCGCGCTGCTCGCCACCTCGACCATCCACCAGCACCTGGTCGGGCGCGGCCTGCGCGCCTCCACCGGCCTGGTGGTCGAAACCGGTTCGGCGCGCGAAACCCACCACTTCGCGCTGCTGGCCGGCTACGGCGCGGAAGCCGTGCACCCTTACCTGGCGCTTGAGACGCTGGCCGAGCTGGCACACAACCTGCCGCACGAGATGGACGTCGACAAGGCGATCACCAACTACACGAAAGCGATCGGCAAAGGTCTGCTCAAGGTGATGTCGAAGATGGGCATCTCCACCTACATGTCGTATTGCGGCGCGCAGATCTTCGAAGCCGTGGGCCTGAACAAGTCGCTGGTCGACAAATACTTCCGCGGCACCTCGTCCACGGTGGAAGGCATCGGCCTGTTCGAAGTGGCCGAGGAAGCGCTGCGCCTGCACACGCTGGCCTTCGGCGCCGACCCGGTGCTTGCCAATGCGCTGGACGCCGGCGGCGAATACGCCTTCCGCGTGCGCGGCGAAGATCATCTGTGGACGCCGGACGCCATCGCCAAGCTGCAGCACTCGACCCGCGCCAACAGCTTCAGCACCTACAAGGAATACGCGCAGCTGATCAACGACCAGACGCGCCGCCACCTGACCCTGCGCGGCCTGTTCGAGTTCAAGATCGATCCGTCCAAGGCGATTCCACTGGAAGAAGTCGAGCCGGCCAAGGAAATCGTCAAGCGCTTCGCCACCGGCGCGATGTCGCTCGGCTCGATCAGTACCGAAGCCCACGCCACGCTGGCGATTGCCATGAACCGTATCGGCGGGAAGAGCAATACCGGCGAAGGCGGCGAAGACCCGCGCCGCTACATCAATGAATTCAAGGGCATCAAGATCAGCAAGGGCGAAACCCTGGCGTCGATACTGGGTTCAGACCGCGTCGCGGCCGACATCCCGCTCGAAGACGGCGACTCGCTGCGCTCGAAGATCAAGCAGGTGGCATCGGGGCGCTTCGGCGTCACCGCCGAATACCTGAACTCGGCCGACCAGATCCAGATCAAGATGGCGCAAGGCGCCAAGCCGGGCGAGGGCGGCCAGCTGCCGGGCCACAAGGTGTCCGAGTACATCGCGTCCCTGCGCTTCTCGGTGCCGGGTGTGGGCCTGATCTCGCCGCCGCCGCACCACGACATCTATTCGATCGAAGACCTGGCGCAGCTGATCCACGACCTGAAGAACGCGAACCCGCAAGCCTCGATATCGGTCAAGCTGGTGTCGGAAGTGGGCATCGGCACCGTCGCCGCGGGCGTCTCCAAGGCCAAGGCCGACCACGTGGTGGTGGCCGGCCACGACGGCGGCACGGGCGCGTCGCCGCTGTCTTCGGTCAAGCATGCCGGCACGCCTTGGGAGCTGGGCCTGGCCGAAACCCAGCAGACGCTGGTGCTCAACGGCCTGCGCAGCCGTATCCGCGTGCAGGCCGACGGCCAGATGCGCACCGGCCGCGACGTCGTGGTCGCCGCCATGCTGGGCGCCGACGAAATCGGTTTCGCCACCGCGCCGCTGGTGGTCGAAGGCTGCATCATGATGCGTAAATGCCACCTGAACACCTGTCCGGTGGGCGTGGCCACGCAAGACCCCCTGCTGCGCGCGAAATTCCAGGGTAAGCCCGAGCACGTGGTGAACTACTTCTTCTTCGTTGCCGAAGAAGCGCGCCAGATCATGGCGCAGCTGGGCATCCGCACCTACGACGAATTGATCGGCCGCGCCGACCTGCTCGACAAATCGAAGGCGGTCGGCCACTGGAAGGCGCAGGGGCTGGACTTCTCGAACATCTTCTACCAGCCGAAGGCCGATTCGCCGCGTGCGCTATTCCACACCGACGAGCAGGACCACGGCCTGGAAAAGGCGCTGGACCACAAGCTGATCGCCCAGGCCAAGGCCGCGCTGGAAAAAGGCGAGCGGGTCTCGTTCATCTCGCCGGTGAAGAACGTCAACCGCACGGTGGGCGCAATGCTGTCGGGCGAAGTGGCCAAGCGCTACGGCCATGCCGGCCTGCCGGACGACACCATCCACATCCAGCTGCAGGGCACGGCGGGCCAGTCGGCCGCGGCCTTCCTGGCCGGCGGCATCACGATGGACCTGGTCGGTGAAGGCAACGACTACGTCGGCAAGGGCCTGTCGGGCGGACGCATCATCGTGCGGCCGAACACCGAGTTCCGCGGCTGGGCGGTGGACAACATCATCGTCGGGAATACCGTGCTGTATGGCGCGATTTCCGGTGAAGCCTTCTTCAACGGCGTGGCCGGCGAACGCTTCGCGGTGCGTAACTCGGGCGCCGTGGCAGTGGTCGAGGGCTGCGGCGACCACGGTTGCGAGTACATGACCGGCGGGACCGTCGTGGTGCTGGGCGAGACCGGCCGCAACTTCGCAGCCGGCATGTCGGGCGGCGTCGCTTTTGTGTACGACCCGAAGGGCGAGTTCGAGGGCCGCTGCAACACCGCGATGGTGAACCTGGAGCCGGTGCTGCCGACGCGCCAGCAGGGCGACCGCGCCGGCTGGCACAGCCAGACCCGCGAGGGCGAGCGCGAGTCGGACGAAACCATCCTGCGCCGCCTGATCGAACGCCACTTCAAGCACACGGGCTCGACCCGCGCGCGCAACCTGCTCGACGACTGGGGCAACAGCCGCACCAGGTTCGTCAAGGTCTTCCCGACCGAGTACAAGCGCGCACTCGAGGAGATGCACAACTCGAGCATGGAAGAGGCGAACGACAAGATCGAGATGGCTGCTTAACCGGCACACTTAAACAACGTCATTCCGCGCAGGCGGGAACCTAAGGCTCGATGCGTAACGTTCGTTCACGCGGAACTTGGTCCCCGCCTTCGCGGGGATGACCAGTGGTGTTGGTTGGCACCAATGACAATAAAGAGGAAACAACGTGGGTAAAATCACCGGCTTCATGGAATTCGAACGGCAGGAAGAGGGCCACCTCGAGCCTGTGGAACGCGTCAGGAACTACAAGGAATTCGTGCTGACCCTGACCGATGGCCAGGCCAAGGTGCAGGGCGCGCGCTGCATGGATTGCGGCATCCCTTTCTGTAACACGGGCTGCCCGGTCAACAACCAGATCCCGGACTGGAACGACCTGGTCTACCACGGCAATTACCGAGCGGCCGTCGAGAACCTCCATTCGACCAACAACTTCCCGGAAGTGACCGGCCGCATCTGCCCGGCGCCGTGCGAGTCGGCCTGCACGCTCGGCATCAACGACGAGCCGGTCGGCATCAAGTCGATCGAGCGCAAGATCGCCGACGCCGGCTGGGAGCATGGCTGGATCGTGCCGCAGCCCTCCGCTACCCGGACCGGCAAGAAGGTCGCCGTGGTCGGTTCCGGCCCGGCCGGCCTGGCCGCGGCCCAGCAGCTGGCGCGCGTCGGCCACGATGTGACGGTATTCGAGAAGAGCGATCGCCTCGGCGGCCTGCTGCGCTACGGGATCCCGGACTTCAAGATGGAGAAGGACCTGATCGACCGCAGGATCGAGCAGATGCAGGCCGAGGGTGTGGTGTTCCGCACCGGTGTCCTGATCGGCAAGGATTTCCCGGCCACGGTCAGCAACATGGCGCGCGACACCATCTTCCCTGAAGACCTGGAGAAGGAATTCGATGCCGTGGTCCTGGCCGGCGGTGCCGAGCAGCCGCGCGATCTGCCGGTGCCGGGCCGCGAACTCAAAGGCGTGCACTTCGCGATGGACTTCCTGCCGCAGCAGAACCGCGTCAATGCCGGCGACAAGGTCAAGGACCAGCTCAAGGCCACCGCCAAGCACGTGGTCGTGATCGGCGGCGGCGACACCGGCTCGGACTGCGTCGGCACCTCGAACCGCCATGGCGCCGCGTCGGTCACCCAGTTCGAACTGCTGCCGCAGCCGCCCGAGCACGAAAACAAGCCCCTGGTCTGGCCCTACTGGCCGACGCGCCTGCGCACCTCGTCCTCGCACGAGGAAGGCTGCCAGCGCGACTGGGCGGTCGCGACCAAGCGCCTGGAAGGCAAGGGCGGCAAGGTAGAGCGCCTGATCGCTTGCCGCGTCGAGTGGAAGGACGGGAAGATGAGCGAAGTGCCCGATTCCGAATTCGAGCTCAAGGCCGACCTGGTGCTGCTGGCGATGGGTTTCGTGTCGCCGGTGCAGAACGTGCTGGATGCGTTCGGGGTGCCCAAGGATGCGCGCGGCAATGCGCGCGCCGCCACCGAGGGTGATCGCGCCTACCAGACCTCCAGCGCCAAGGTGTTTGCAGCAGGCGACATGCGGCGTGGCCAGTCGCTGGTGGTGTGGGCGATCCGTGAAGGGCGCCAGTGCGCGCGCGCTGTCGATGCATTCCTGATGGGCAGCTCGGTACTGCCGCGCTGAGTTCCGAGCGGCGATACAAGGCGGTCTCGGCCGCCTTTTCCGTTTCCACTGCACAAGGCTGTGGAAACGATCCAACACATTCCGGGCTTGACCAGGCGCCGGGAGCCCCTATGTGCGTGGGCACACCACCATGTTCTGACAATTATCTCTACGCTAGACCTTATTGCAGCGCATCATCCGCGCTGCTTTGCGATGTGCAAGTGCTTGCCTGGCCGCTGGTTGCTCAGAAGCATTTGTTGATCTAATTCAACAAATTGTAGCATTGTCAAATATGCATATCTCAGCAAAAACAATAGCTTACAAGAAAAAATATCTGACTCATCAGTTATTTTTGTTGTAGGGGAACGTCGAGACGGCGGCCCGAAATGGGGCGCCTCAAGCGAGGCTTGAGGTTTCTGCACTACAATAACGGATTACCCCAATACCAAACACGCTGTGTCGAACCTAGTCGAAATCCGTGATCTGCACTTTGCCTACGGGGAGCGTTCCGTCCTGTCGAACCTCCGCATGGACTTCCCACGCGGTAAGCTCGTGGCCGTCATGGGCGGTTCCGGCTGCGGCAAGACCACGGTCCTGCGCCTGATCGGCGGCCAGATCCGCCCGCAGCGCGGCGAAGTGCGCGTGGGCGGCGAGGCCGTGCATAAGCTCGACACCGACGGCCTGTACCGCCTGCGCCGCCGCATGGGCATGCTGTTCCAGTTCGGCGCGCTGTTTACCGACCTCTCGGTCTTCGACAACGTCGCCTTCCCGCTGCGCGAGCACACTAACCTGCCGGAAGAACTGATTCGCGACCTGGTGCTCATGAAACTCAACGCCGTGGGGCTGCGCAATGCGCACCGCCTCAAGCCGGCCGAGATTTCCGGCGGCATGGCGCGCCGCGTCGCCGTGGCCCGCGCCATCGCGCTCGACCCGGAACTGATCATGTACGACGAGCCCTTCGCCGGCCTGGATCCGATCTCGATGGGCGTCACCGCCAACCTGATCCGCAACCTGAACGATGCGCTCGGCTCGACCTCGATTTTGGTCTCGCACGACGTGCACGAGTGCTTCGCGATCGCCGACTACGTGTACTTCATGTCCGCCGGCAAGATCGTTGCCGAAGGCACGCCGGCCGACCTGCGCGTCTCGGAAGATCCTTATGTCCAGCAATTCGTGAATGCCGCACCGGACGGGCCCGTGCCCTTCCACTATCCCGGCAAGTCGCTGGCCGACGACCTGGGCCTGGGAGTGCGCAAATGATCAGCGGCGTCCTGGAATCCATCGGCCGCACCGTGCGCGAGTCCATCGCCAGCGTCGGCTTCGCCACCCGTGCCTTCTTCAACCTGCTGGGCGTCTCGCCCGGCGCCTTCCGGCGTCCGGCCCTCATTTCCGAGCAGGTCCACTTCATCGGCAATCATTCGCTGGTGATCATCATCGTCTCCGGGCTGTTCGTCGGCATGGTGCTGGGCCTGCAGGGCTATTACACACTCCAGGCCTATGGCGCCGAGCAGGCGCTGGGCCAGGTAGTGGCGCTGGCGCTGGTGCGCGAGCTCGGCCCGGTCGTGACGGCGCTGCTGTTCGCCGGCCGCGCCGGCACCTCGCTGACCGCGCAGATTGGCCTGATGAAGGCTGGCGAGCAATTGTCTGCCATGGAAATGATGGCCATTAACCCGGTCCAGCGCGTGCTGGCCCCGCGCTTCTGGGGCGGCGTCATTGCCATGCCGATCCTGGCCACCGTGTTCTCGGCGGTGGGCGTGTTCGGTGGCTACCTGGTCGGCGTCCAGCTGATCGGCGTGGACGAGGGCGCGTTCTGGTCGCAGATGCAGGCCGGCGTGGATGTGCGCGCTGACGTACTGAACGGTGTTATCAAAAGCTTTATCTTCGGCGTGGCGGTCACCTTTACCGCGCTGTTCCAGGGTTACCAGACCAAGCCGACCCCGGAGGACGTGTCGCGCGCTACCACGCGCACCGTCGTCATCGCGTCGCTGATGGTCTGGGGCCTGGACTTCATCCTGACCGCCTTGATGTTCAATAAGTAATCAAAGTAATCAAGTTCCATTAGGGTATTCGTATGCACCGCAAAACTATCGACGTCTGGGTTGGCCTGTTTGTCCTGCTGGGCTTGATCTCCCTCCTGTTCCTGGCCCTCAAGGTCGGAAACATGAGCACGCTTTCGTTCAGCAAGACCTATGCCGTGACCGGCAAGTTCGACAATATCGGCGGCCTCAAGCCGCAGGCACCGGTGAAAAGCGCCGGCGTGGTGGTCGGCCGCGTGGGTGAGATCACCTTCGACGACAAGACCTACCAGGCGCTCGTGCGCCTCGATATGGAGCCAGGCTATAAATTCCCTAAAGACAGCTCGTTGAAGATCTTGACTGCTGGCCTGCTGGGCGAGCAGTACATCGGCATCGAACCGGGTGGCGATACCAATAGCCTGGTCAATGGCGACCGCATCAACCGTACCCAATCGGCAACGGTGCTGGAAGACTTGATCAATCAATTTATCTATAGCAAGGCCGCTGAAGGAAAGGAAGGTTCTGAATGAAATACGTTCCAGTCTTCACCCCCGGCCACATGCGCCTGGCTGCGGCAATCGCCGCTGGCCTGATGCTGACCGGCTGCGCTACGCCGCAGAATCCGCAGGACCCGCTCGAGAAGTACAACCGCGCCGTCTTCACCTTCAACGATGCGGTCGACCGCACCGTGCTGAAGCCGACTGCCACCGTCTACAAAAAGACGCCAAGCTTCGTGCAAACGGGCGTGAACAATTTCTTCGGCAATCTGTCCGACGCCTGGAGCGGGGTGAATAACCTGCTGCAAGGTAAAGGCCAGGCCGGCATGGGCGACATTACCCGTTTCGCGTTCAATTCCACCTTCGGGATCGTAGGCCTGCTCGACATCGCGTCGGAAGCCGGCATTCCAAAGCACAACGAAGATTTCGGCCAGACCCTCGGTACCTGGGGTGTTCCAAGCGGACCCTACTTGATGTTGCCGCTGTTGGGCCCATCTACGATCCGTGACACCGCAGCATTGCCGGCCGATATGGCGGGCGACATCTGGTCGTACAAGTACCCAGCGAACTGGCGCAATGTCGGCAAGGCCGTGAACATCGTCGACAAGCGTGCTACTTTGCTGGACGCCTCCAATCTGATGGAAGACGCTGCCCTCGACCGTTACGAATTCCTCCGCGACGGTTACATGCAGCGCCGCCAGAGCCAGGTATACGATGGCAACGTGCCGCGCCAGGAAGATCCGGCGGCCGACGCCGCCCGCGCTCCCGCAGCAGGTGCCCCGGTAGCCGGCGCCGTCCCGGGCAACGCCGCCGCGACCGACGCGCCAGTGGCGCCGAAGTCACAAGTGGTTACACAACCGGTGTCATCCGATAAGCAGTAAGACGAGTTAACGGGGTATTGCCGCGCCGCACAGCTGTACGGCGCGCCGCCCAACAACAAGGAAACCGACACATGAAACCAGTCATTCAACTGATCGCAGCAGCAACCGCCACCTTCGCATTCGCCACCAGCGCCATCGCCGCCGAAGCGCCGGACGCTCTGGTCAAGCGCATCAGCGCGGACGTCATCGAGACCGTCAAGGCCGACAAGGACCTCCAGGGCGGCAACCGCGCCAAGATCATGGAACTCGTGAACTCCAAGATCCTGCCGCACGTGGACGCGGAAAAGATGACCAAGGACGCGGCTGGCCACTTCTGGCTCCAGGCCACCCCGGAACAGCAGAAGCGGCTGACACATGAATTCCAGACCTTGCTGGTCTACACCTATTCGGGCGCGCTCTCGCAGATCAAGAACGAGACCGTCGAATTCAAGCCGATGCGTGCCGAAGCCGGCGCCACCGATGTCGAGGTGCGTTCGCAGGTGAACGTCGCCCGCGGCGAGCCGATCACGCTGAACTACCGCCTGGCCAAGGGCCCACAGGGCTGGAAAATCTATGACATCAACATGCTGGGCGCCTGGCTGGTCGAGACCTACAAGAGCACTTTCAAGAACAGGATCAGCAAAGGCGGCATCGATGGCCTGATCAAGCAATTGGCCGAGCAAAACCAGCAGCTGGCTTCCAAGCCGCTGAAAGCCCTGAAGTAATGGCCGAAGCAAATCCCATGCTTTCGCTCGATGCCCTGACCTTCGAGAGCGCCCGCGGCGCGCTGGAGCAGGGCTGCGCCGCGATCACGGCCGGCGAGACCCAGTTCGACCTCGGCGGCGTCAGCGCGGCCGATTCGTCGGGCGTGGCGGTGCTGCTGGCCTGGCAGCGCCTGGCCAGCAAGGCCGGGCAGCGTCTTACCTTCATTAACGTTCCCGAGAACGTGCAGAAGCTGGCCGCGCTGTATGGCGTGGACCAGCTGCTGCCGCAGTCGTAATCCCTTGGGTGGGCGGTCCCCGTCCACCCAACGCGCTCCGTCGTATCGCGCCGTGCCGTCCTGGCCGGCGTAAAAATCCCACCGACCTCTAGTATTTGCAATTTCCCCTATAATGGGTCGTTTCCCCGCATGGTCCGGCGCGCTCGCGCCATCCCCCACACGAATGACAGCGATCCAGATTAACAGCGTCGAGAAAAGCTACAAGGGATTCAAGGCCCTGAAGGGCGTTTCCCTGGCGATCGAGGAAGGCGAATTCTTCGGCCTTCTTGGCCCGAACGGCGCTGGCAAGACCACCCTGATTTCCACCATTGCGGGGCTGATCCGTCCCGACGTGGGCAGCGTCAAGATCCATGGGCACGATGTCGTCACGGATTTTCGCGAAGCGCGCAAGCGTCTGGGCGTGGTGCCGCAGGAACTGGTGTTCGATCCCTTCTTCACGGTGCGCGAAACCCTGCGCCTGCAGTCGGGCTATTACGGCATCAAGAACAACGACGCCTGGATCGACGAAGTAATGCACAACCTCGACCTGACCAACAAGGCCGAGGTCAACATGCGCGCCCTGTCCGGCGGCATGAAGCGGCGCGTGCTGGTGGCCCAGGCCCTGGTGCACAAGCCGCAGGTGATCGTGCTGGACGAACCCACCGCCGGCGTGGACGTCGAGCTGCGCCAGACGCTGTGGAAGTTCATCTCCCGCCTGAACCGCGAAGGCCATACCGTCGTGCTGACCACCCACTACCTGGAAGAAGCGCAGGCCATGTGCCAGCGCGTGGCCATGCTCAAGCTGGGGCAGGTGGTGGCGCTGGACACCATGTCGGCGCTGCTGCGCCGCGTGTCCGGCTCGCAGCTGGTGGTGCACTTGAGTAGCGGCGACCTGCCGCAGGACCTGCGCCACCTGGTCTCGCATGACGAGCATAACAACGGAAACAAGTACACCCTGCGCGTGAACCACGTGAACGAAGTCGAGCCGATCCTGGCGCGCATCCGCACGAGCGGCGCGGTCGTCGACGACATGCAGCTGGAGCAGGCCGACCTGGAAGACATCTTCCTGCAGGTGGTAAGCGACAAGCAGCCGGAAGGCCCGCAATGAATCTGTTCTCCGTGGGTTTCCGCACCCTGTTTTACAAGGAATCGCTGCGCTTCTGGAAGGTCGCGACCCAGACCGTGGCCGCGCCGATCGTCACGGCCATGCTCTACCTGCTGATCTTCGGCCATGTGCTGGACGGCCGCGTCGAAATGCTCGATGGGGTCAGCTACACCGCCTTCCTGATCCCGGGCCTGGTAATGATGAGCGTGCTGCAGAATGCGTTTGCCAACTCTTCCTCGTCGCTGATCCAGTCGAAACTCACCGGCAACCTGGTCTTCATCCTGCTGCCGCCGTTGTCGCATGCCGAGATCCTGTCGGCGTACGTGCTGGCAGCGGTGCTGCGCGGGGTCGTGGTGGGCGCCGGCGTGTTCGTCATCACCGCCTGGTTCGCGCACCTGAGTTTCGTCGCGCCGCTATGGATTATCATGTTCGCCTTCCTTGGCGCCGCAATCCTGGGCACGATGGGCGTCATCGCCGGTATCTGGGCCGAAAAGTTCGACCAGCTGGCCGCGTTCCAGAACTTCCTGATCATGCCGGCCACCTTCCTGGCCGGCGTGTTCTATTCCATCCAAAAACTGCCGCCATTCTGGCTGGCAGTCTCGCATTTCAACCCGTTCTTTTATATGATTGACGGGTTCCGCTATGGATTCTTCGGCAAGTCCGACGTCTCGCCCTGGATCAGCCTGGCCATCGTGTCGGTGTTCTTTGCGGTGCTGGCGGCCATTGCGGTCAATATGCTCAAGCGTGGCTACAAGCTTCGCCACTAGCCATCAAGAATTTACTGGAGTTACCGTGTCGACTACACCCGAACTGATCCACAGCTACATCAGCAATGGCCTCGATTGCACCCACCTGGAAGTCGAAGGCGACGGCCAGCATTTCACGGCCGTGATCGTGTCGTCGGCCTTTGCCGGCAAGCGCCCGATCCAGCGCCACCAGCTGGTGTACGCCGTGCTCGGCGACCGCATGCGCGAAGAAATCCATGCGCTGTCGATGAAAACCCTCACCCCTGAAGAGTACCAAGGCTAATCATGGACAAACTGCAGATCGTCGGCGGCAAACGCCTGAATGGTGATATTTCGGTGTCGGGCGCCAAGAATGCGGCCCTGCCCATCCTGTGCGCGGGCCTGCTCACCGCGGGCGACCTCGAACTGTCGAACGTGCCGCGCCTGCACGACGTGCGCACCATCCTGAAACTGCTCGAGCAGACCGGGCTGAAAGTGACCCAGGACGACGAGCGCGTCACGCTCAACGGCGCCAGCATCACGTCGCTCGAAGCGCCCTACGAGCTGGTGAAGACCATGCGCGCCTCGATCCTGGTGCTGGGTCCCCTGCTGGCGCGCTTCGGCGAAGCCAAGGTCTCGCTGCCGGGCGGCTGCGCGATCGGCTCGCGCCCGGTCGACCAGCACATCAAGGGCCTGCGCCAGATGGGCGCCGAGATCACGATCGAGGGCGGCTACATCCATGCCAGGACGAATGGCAAGCTGAAAGGCGCGCGCATCCACACCGACATGATCACCGTCACCGGCACCGAGAACCTGCTGATGGCCGCGACCCTGGCCGAAGGCGAGACCGTGCTCGAAAACGCCGCGCGCGAGCCGGAAGTGACCGACCTGGCCATCCTGCTGGTGGCCATGGGCGCGAAGATCGAGGGCATCGGCACCGACCGCCTGGTGATCCAGGGCGTCGAAGCCCTCCATGGCGCGCAGCACGCGGTGATCTCGGACCGCATCGAAGCGGCGACTTTCCTGTGCGCGGTGGCGGCCACCGGCGGCGACATCCTGCTGCGCAATACCCGCACCGACACCTTCGACGTGGCGCTCGACAAGCTGCGCGACATCGGCCTGCAGCTGACCGTGCAGGGCGACACCATCCGCGCGCGCATGGATGCGCGCCCGAATCCCGTGTCCTTCCGCACCACCGAATACCCGGGCTTCCCGACCGACATGCAGGCGCAGTTCATGGCCGTGAACACCATCGCTGCCGGTTCGAGCAAGGTCACGGAGACCATTTTTGAAAACCGCTTCATGCACGTGCAGGAGATGAACCGCCTCGGCGCGCAGATCTCCACCGAAGGCAACACCGCCTTCATCAAGGGCGTCGACCGTCTGATAGGCGCGCCCGTGATGGCGACCGACCTGCGCGCCTCGGCCTCGCTCGTCATCGCCGGCATGGCCGCCCAGGGCACGACCCTGATCGACCGCATCTATCACCTCGACCGCGGCTACGACCGCATGGAAGTGAAGCTGTCGGCGGTGGGCGCGGATATCGTGCGCATCAAGGAAGCCAAGTAAAGCGAACCGCATGACAACCATGAGCAAAAGCGGAGAGCCGGGCCTGATCCTGGCGCTCTCCAAGGGCCGCATCTTCGAGGACACCCTGCCGCTGCTGGCGGCGGCGGGGATCACCGTGCTTGAAGATCCGGAAACCTCGCGCAAGCTGATCCTGCCGACCAACGACCCCGGCGTGCGCGTGCTGATCGTGCGCGCAAGCGACGTGCCGACCTATGTCCAGCATGGCGCTGCCGACTTCGGCGTGGCCGGCAAGGACGTGCTGCTCGAGCATGGCGGCGAAGGCCTGTACCAGCCAATCGACCTGCGCATCGCCTGCTGCCGCATGTCGGTGGCCGTCAATGCCGGCTTCGACTACGAAACCGCGGTGCGCCAGGGCGCGCGCCTGCGCGTGGCGACCAAGTTCGTCAACACCGCGCGCGAGCACTTCGCCAGCAAGGGCGTGCACGTCGACCTGATCAAGCTGTATGGCTCGATGGAGCTGGCCCCGCTGGTCGGCCTGTCCGACGCCATCGTCGACGTGGTCTCGACCGGCGGCACCCTGCGTGCCAACAACCTGGTCGAAGTCGAAAAAATCATGGACATCTCCTCGCGCCTGGTGGTCAACCAGGCCGCGCTCAAGCTCAAGCGCGAGCGCCTGCAACCGATCCTGGACGCGTTCCAACGCGCCTCACAACAACAAGGCTGACCCATGGCAGTACAGATCCGCAAGCTCGATTCTTCCACGCTGGATTTTAAAAAGACGCTCGATGCGCTGCTGGCTTTCGAAGCCGAGACGGATGACGCAATCGAATCAAGCGTCGCGAAAATCCTTGCGGACGTGAAAAAGCGCGGCGATGCAGCCGTGCTGGAATACACCAACCGGTTCGACCGCATCCCGAACGGCGGCGCAGCCTCGATGGCTGCCTTCGACATTGGGCAGGCCGAGCTGGACGCAGCGCTGACCGCACTGCCGCAAGCCCAGCGCGCCGCGCTGCAAGTGGCCGCCGAACGCATCCGCGTCTTTCACGAACGCCAGAAGCAGGAATTGAACGGCTTTACGTTCACGGAGCCCGATGGCACCGTGCTGGGCCAGCGCGTCACGCCTCTTGACCGGGTCGGCATCTACGTCCCGGGCGGCAAGGCCTCCTATCCCTCCTCGGTGCTGATGAACGCCATTCCCGCCAAGGTGGCGGGCGTGCAGGAAATCGTCATGGTGGTGCCGACTCCCGATGGCGTGAAGAACCAGATGGTCCTGGCTGCCGCCGCGATTGCCGGCGTCACCCGCGTGATCACCATCGGCGGCGCACAGGCCGTCGGCGCACTCGCCTACGGCACCGAAACCATTCCCGCAGTGGACAAGATCGTCGGCCCGGGCAACGCTTATGTAGCCGCGGCCAAGCGCCGCGTGTTCGGCACCGTCGGCATCGACATGATCGCCGGCCCGTCCGAGATCCTGGTGCTGTGCGACGGCACCACCGACCCGGACTGGGTCGCGATGGATTTGTTCTCGCAGGCTGAGCACGATGAGCTGGCCCAGGCCATCCTGCTGTGCCCCGATGCGGACTACATCGCGCAGGTGGAAGCGAGCATCCACAAGCTGCTGCCGACCATGCCCCGGGCCGAGACCATCGCCACTTCGCTCACCGACCGTGGGGCGCTGGTGAAGGTGCGCGACATGGAAGAGGCCTGCGAGATCGCCAACGCCATCGCCGCCGAGCACCTGGAAATCTCGGCCGAAGACCCATTGAAATGGGCCGACCAGATCCGCCATGCGGGCGCCATGTTCCTGGGCCGCTTCTCGTCCGAATCGCTGGGCGACTATTGCTGCGGCCCGAACCACGTGCTGCCGACGTCGCGCACCGCGCGCTTCTCCTCGCCGCTGGGCGTGTACGACTTCCAGAAGCGCTCGTCGATCATCCAGGTCAGCGAAGCGGGCGCCCAGACGCTCGGCAAGGTCGCGGCTACACTCGCCTATGGCGAGGGCCTGCCGGCGCACGCCCGCAGCGCAGAGTTGCGAATCACATCATGAGCGGCTGGGTCGACCAGGTATTCTGCGAGGATGCGCTTGAGGGCATGGGGCGCATCCCCGATGCTTCCATCGACCTGATCCTGACCGACCCGCCCTACAACCTCGGCAAGGACTACGGCAACGCCTCCGACCAGCAAAGCGTCGAGGCCTACCTGGCCTGGACCGAGCGGTGGATCGACGCCGTCCTTCCCAAGCTCAAACCCAACGGCAGCCTGTATATTTTTCTCACCTGGCGCTATGCTCCAGAGATCTTCGTACTGCTGAAGCGGCGCATGACCATGATGAACGAAATCATCTGGGACCGCCGCGTGCCCTCGATGGGCGGCAGCGTGCGCAGTTTTTCGTCGGTCCACGACACCATCGGCTTCTTCGTGAACCGCAAGGACTATTACTTCGACCTGGATGCCGTGCGCATTCCATATGATGCCGAGACCAAGAAGGCGCGCTCGCGCTCGATCTTCATCGGCGCCAAATGGCTCGAAGTCGGCTACAACCCGAAGGACGTGTGGAGCGTGTCGCGCCTGCACCGCGAGCACCCGGAGCGCGCCGACCACCCGACCCAGAAGCCGGTCGAGATCATCGAACGCATGGTGAAGGCTTCCTGCCCGGCCGGGGGCGTGGTGCTGGATCCCTTCATGGGCAGCGGCACCACCGCGATCGCCGCGCGCCAGGCCGGGCGCCATTTCACCGGCTTCGAACTGAACCCGGCCTATTGCGACATCATCCGGGAGCGCCTGGCCGCGCCCGAAGTGCCGGTCGCGGGCAAGGCCGCCAAAAAACGCAGGAGCGCCGCCAAGAGTGCGCTCGCCGACGAGGAAACCGCATGACATCGAGCCTGACCCCGATCGACAAGCTGATCGAGAACACCATCCGCGAAGACGTGCGCGCCACCGGCGGCTACCAGGTGCCGGATGCGAGCGGCTACATCAAGCTCGACGCAATGGAAAACCCCTACGAGCTGCCCGCGGAGTTGCGCGCGGAACTCGGCCAGCGCCTGGCGGACGCCGCGCTGAACCGCTATCCCGTGGCCTCGTACTCAAGCCTCAAGGCGAAGATCTGCGCCAGCCTGGGCGTGCCGGCCGGGTACGACGTCTTGCTGGGCAACGGCTCGGACGAGCTGATCTCGATCATGGCCATGGTGGTTGCACGCCAGGACCGCAAGGCGGTCATCATGGCGCCGACCCCGGCTTTCGTGATGTTCTCGCGCTCGGCCCAGTTCGCCGGCGCCGATTTCGTCGGCGTTCCCGTGAAAGCCGACTTTTCGCTGGACCTGCAGGCCATGCTGGCCGCCATCGAGCAGCACCGGCCCTCACTGGTCTTCCTGGCCTACCCAAACAACCCGACCGGCAACCTGTTCGATGCCGACGACATGGTGGCCATTATCCGCGCCCTGGGCGAGACCGGCATCGCCGTGGTGGACGAGGCGTACCAGCCTTTCGCGCGCAAAAGCTTCATGGGGCGCCTGCCGGATTTCCCGAACCTGGTCGTGATGCGCACCCTGTCCAAGCTGGGCCTGGCCGGCATCCGCCTGGGCTACCTCTCTAGCGACCCCAAGCTGCTGGAGCAGTTCGAGAAAGTGCGCCCGCCCTATAACGTGAACGTGCTGACCCAGGTTGCGGCCGAGTTCGCACTCGACCACCTGGACGTGCTCGACGCACAAGCCGGCTTGCTCAATGACGAACGTACCCGCTTGAGCGCCGAACTGGCGGCGCTGCCGGGAGTCGAAGTATTCCCGTCTGCCGCGAATTTCATCGCGCTGCGCGTGCCCGATGCGGACAAGACCTGTTCAGAACTGCGCGCCGCGAAGGTGCTGATCAAAAATTTGAGTAGAATGGACAAGCTGTTGGCCAACTGCATTCGCGTCACGGTCAGCACGCCTGAAGAAAACACCGCATTCTTGAACGCCATGAAAGCGTCCCTATAAAAGCGGCTGCCTGCGCACAGGCAGCCTGGAAGAGCACCCAGCAATGACCCGTACCGCCGACATCACGCGCAACACCAACGAGACGCAGGTCCGCGTCTCGATCAATCTCGACGGCACCGGCCGTCAGAAGCTCAATACGGGCGTCCCCTTCCTCGACCACATGCTCGACCAGATCGCCCGCCACGGCATGTTCGACCTCGAAGTCGAAGCCGTCGGCGACCTGCATATCGATGCCCACCATACCGTGGAAGACACCGGCATCACGCTGGGCATGGCGGTGGCCAAGGCCGTGGGCGACAAGAAGGGCATGACCCGCTATGGCCATTCCTACGTGCCGCTGGACGAAGCGCTGTCGCGCGTGGTCATCGATTTCTCGGGCCGTCCGGGCCTGGAAATGCACATCCCCTGGACGCGCGCCATGATCGGCACCTTCGATGTCGACCTCACGGGCGAATTTTTCCGCGGCTTCGTGAACCATGCCGGCGTGACCCTGCACATTGACAACCTGCGCGGCGTCAACGCGCACCACCAGTGCGAAACCGTGTTCAAGGCCTTTGGCCGCGCGCTGCGCATGGCCACCACGCTCGACGAGCGCGCCGCCGGCATCATCCCTTCGACCAAAGGCAGCCTGTAAGCGACCGACTATGACGAACAAGATTGTGGTGGTCGATGGCCTCGGTAACCTGCGCTCGGTCGCGCAGGCCCTGCGCGCGGCCGCACCGGAAGCCGACATCCTGGTCTCGAACCAGGCTCTAGATATCGATGCGGCCGACCGCATCGTGCTGCCGGGCCAGGGCGCGATGCGCGACTGCATGCGCAGCCTGCGCGAATCCGGCGCCGAGGAAGCGCTTCTGCGCGCGGTAAAAACGCGCCCGGTGATGGGCGTGTGCGTGGGCGAGCAGATGCTGTTCGACGCCAGCGAAGAAAACGAGGGCACGCCGGGCCTGGGCCTCCTTCCGGGCAAGGTGGTGCGCTTCCAGTTGGAAGGCAAGCTGCAGGCTGACGGCTCGCGCTTCAAGGTGCCGCAGATGGGCTGGAACCGCGTGCGCCAGACCCGCGCCCACCCGCTGTGGGACGGCGTCGAGGACGGCAGCTATTTCTATTTCGTGCACAGCTATTACGCCGCGCCCGAAGAAGCATACGACACCATCGGCGAAGCCGACTACGGCGGCATGTACGCCTGCGCCGTGGCGCGTGACAACCTGGTCGCCACCCAGTTCCACCCCGAAAAGAGCGCAGCCGCCGGCCTGCGCCTGTACCGCAATTTCATCCACTGGAAGCCGTGAACCGCGTTCACACTTACCTCCAACCAACCAACCCACCGACAACGACCATGCTGCTGATCCCCGCCATCGACCTGAAAGACGGTCACTGCGTTCGCCTGAAACAGGGCGACATGGAACTCGCCACCGTGTTCTCCGAAGATCCCGCCGACATGGCGCTGCATTGGCTCAAGCAGGGCGCGCGCCGCCTGCACCTGGTCGACCTGAACGGCGCCTTCGCCGGCAAGCCGAAGAACGAAGGGGCGGTCAAGGCTATCCTGCAAGTGGTGCAGGAATACGCCGAAGAGCATGGCATCGACGAGATCCCGGTCCAGCTGGGCGGCGGCATTCGCGACCTCGACACCATCGAGCGCTACCTGGACGACGGCATCAGCTACATCATCGTCGGTACTGCCGCGGTGAAGAACCCGGGCTTCCTGCACGACGCCTGCGGCGCCTTCCCGGGCCAGATCATCGTCGGCCTGGACGCGCGCGACGGCAAGGTCGCCACCGACGGCTGGAGCAAGATGTCTGGCCACGAAGTCATCGACCTGGCCAAGAAATTCGAAGGCTATGGCGTGGAATCGATCGTCTACACCGATATCGGCCGCGACGGCATGATGGGCGGCGTGAACATCGAAGCTACCGTCAAGCTGGCCCAGGCCGTGCGCATTCCGATCATCGCCTCGGGCGGCGTGCACATCCTGGCCGACGTCGAAGCCCTGTGCGCGGTGCAGGACGAAGGCATCGAAGGCGTGATCTGCGGGCGTTCGATTTATGAGGGCACGCTGGATCTGGCGTCGGCGCAGGAACGGGCGGATGTGCTGACTGAGGGTGCGCAGGCGTAAGTCTCATCAGGGCCACCGTCCTTTGAGCCGTCATCCCCGCGCAGGCGGGGATCCAGGTTTGCGTGCACCTTACGCTGCACGCGTTCACACGGAACATAGGAATTGGGTTCCCGCCTTCGCGGGAACGACGGTTCATCGTTAAACTTCAAGAATTTTATGCTCGCAAAACGCATCATCCCCTGCCTCGACGTCACCGGCGGCCGCGTGGTCAAGGGCGTCAACTTCACCGAGCTGCGCGACGCCGGCGACCCGGTCGAGATCGCGCGCCGCTATGACGGCCAGGGCGCCGACGAACTTACCTTCCTCGACATTACCGCCTCGAGCGACGGCCGCGACCTGATCCTGCCGATCATCGAAGCTGTGGCCTCGACCGTGTTCATCCCGTTCACCGTCGGTGGCGGCGTGCGCAAGGTCGAAGACGTGCGGCGCCTGCTCAATGCCGGCGCCGACAAGGTGTCGATGAACACCTCGGCCGTCACCAACCCGCAACTGGTGTTCGAGGCCTCGCAAAAGCACGGTTCGCAGTGCATCGTGGTCGCGATCGACGCCAAGCAGGTCGCACCCGGCAAATGGGAAGTGTTTACCCACGGCGGGCGCAATGCGACCGGGCTCGATGCGGTCGAATGGGCGCGCAAGATGGAAAGTCTCGGCGCCGGCGAGTTGCTGCTGACCTCGATGGACCGCGACGGCACCAAGGTCGGTTTCGACCTGGGCCTGACCCGCGCCGTGTCGGACGCGGTGGGCATTTCCGTGATCGCCTCGGGCGGCGTCGGTTCGCTGAAAGACCTGGCCGACGGTATTTTGGAGGGCCATGCTGATGCGGTGTTGGCCGCCAGCATCTTCCATTACGGGCAGCACACGGTCGGCGAAGCCAAGCGCTATATGGCTGAACGCGGCATCCCGATGCGGCTGGAGTGAACATGGCACACAAATGGCTCAACAAGGTCCGCTGGGACGAGAACGGCCTGGTGCCGGTGATCGCGCAGGAAGCGGCGACCGGCGACATCCTGATGTTCGCCTGGATGAACCGCGACGCGCTGGCCAAAACGGTGGAGCTGGGCGAAGCCGTCTACTGGAGCCGCTCGCGCAAGAAGCTGTGGCACAAGGGCGAAGAGTCCGGCCACACCCAGCGGGTAGTGGAAATGCGCCTGGACTGCGACGAAGACGTGGTGCTGCTCAAGATCGAGCAGGTGGGGGGTATTGCCTGCCACACCGGGCGCCACTCCTGCTTCTTCCAGAAATTCGACGGCGACGACTGGCAGGCGGTCGATCCCGTGCTGCAAGACCCCGACACCATCTATCCGAAAAAACATCCATGAGCGACATTCTGGCCCGCGTGGCGGCCGTGATCGAATCGCGCAAGCCGGACAACGGCGGCGACCCTGCAACTTCCTACGTGGCCAAGCTGTTCGCCAAGGGCGACGACGCGATCCTGAAAAAGATCGGCGAGGAAGCCACCGAGACCGTGATGGCCGCCAAGGACGCGCGCGTCTCGGGCGACGCCTCGAAGCTACTCTACGAAACCGCCGACCTGTGGTTCCACAGCATGGTGCTGCTGGCCCAGTTCGGTTTAACGCCGCAGCAGGTGATCGACGAACTGGGACGGCGGGAAGGCGTGTCCGGCATCATCGAGAAAGCCGCCCGCGGCGACCAGTAACGATAGTAAGCACCTACTCACTTGTCATCATCGCATCCGGTGTCATAATCGGGTTTTCGCGGTCATGCCGGTGTCACGGCGCGCCGCTAGCATGCAAGGGTTCCCGAGGGAACGCCGTCACAGATCTGGAGACAAGATGGACAACTGCATTTTCTGCAAGATCATCGCCAAGCAGATTCCGGCGAATATCGTCTACGAGGACGAGGACGTGCTGGCGTTCAAGGACATCAACCCGGCGGCTCCGGTGCACCTCCTGGTGATTCCGAAACAACACGTGGCCACGCTGTCGGATTGCACCGGCGAGCATGCGACGGTGCTGGGCAAGATGCTGGCGCTGGCCCCGAAGCTTGCAGAAGAGCATGGTGTCGCGGTCAAGACGGATGGTAATGGCGGACGCAGCGGTGGCTTCAAGACCCTGATCAATACCGGACCGGACGGCGGGCAGGAGGTGTATCACCTGCACCTGCACGTGTATGGCGGCAAGCGCCCATGGCGCGGGCTGGGTACCTGAAAAGTTGGCTAAGCTGCTACCAAGTTTTTAATGGGGGCAAGCAGCTCCCGCATGGCGTATACTGAAACATACGCTTTCCCGATTTACAGGCGCATGCGCCTCGCTAGGAGATAAACATGGGTTCAATGAGTATTTGGCACTGGGTCATTGTGCTGGTCGTCGTGATGCTGATTTTCGGCACCAAGAAAATCGGCAATATCGGTGGCGATCTGGGCAAGGCCGTCAAGGGCTTCAAGGATGGCGTGAAGGGCGAGGAAGACAAGGCGAATGCCGAGCCGGGCGCGACTACCACGACCACGACCACGACGCAACAGGTTGCCGACAAGTCGACCATCGATGTCGAAGCCCGCGAAAAGACCCGTCATTAATCGCCGGGCATGATCGATCTCGGACTGTCGAAAATCGCGATCATCGGCGTTGTCGCCCTGATCGTGATCGGCCCTGAAAAGCTGCCGAAAGTAGCGCGCATGGCCGGCACGCTGTATGGGCGCGCCCAGCGCTACCTGCACGACGTGAAATCCGAAGTCAGCCGTGAGATCGAGCTCGACGAGCTGCGCAACCTGCACAAGGAAGTGCACGAGAGCGCGCAGTCGTTCAAGGACGATCTCGAGCAATCCGTTTCCAGCCAGGTCGACGAGGTCGAGGCGCTGTGGGACGGGCGCGAGGCGATGTCCGCGCATGCCGGCTCGTCGTCCTTCCTCAGTACGACGGACATCGAGCGCAAGGCGCGCGACTTCCGCCGCAAGAAGCTGGTGCGCACCTCGGCCGTGCCGACCTGGTACAAGCACCGCAACGGCGGCAAGACCCATGTGCTGTCGGGCGCTGCGCGCGTGCGCAAGTTCCGCCCTGGCTCCAGCAAATCCAAGAGTTCGTTTTTCTAAATGACCGAAGAAGCCGCAGGCGAAGAAACCTTCATCTCCCACCTCGTCGAACTGCGTGACCGCCTGGTCAAGGCGTCGATCGGGATCGCGATCGCCTGCGCGGCGCTGTTCATCTGGCCGGGGCCTTCGCAGGTCTACGACTGGCTTGCCGAACCGATGATCGCCTCGCTGCCGCCTGGCTCGACGATGATCGCCACCGGCGTGATCTCGCCCTTCCTGGTGCCGATGAAGGTGACGCTGCTGCTTGCCTTCATCATTGCGCTGCCCTGGGTGTTCTACCAGCTGTGGGCCTTCGTGGCACCCGGCCTGTATGCGCACGAGAAGCGCCTGGTGCTGCCGCTGGTGATTTCCTCGTCGCTGCTGTTCATCGGCGGCGTGGCCTTCTGCTACTTCTTCGTCTTCAAGCGCGTCTTCCATTTCATCGGCGAATTCGCGCCGACCTCGATCGCGGTGACGCCCGACATCGAGAATTATCTCGACTTCGTCATGTCGATGTGCCTCGCCTTCGGCGCCACCTTCGAAGTGCCGGTGGTGGTGGTGATCCTGGTGCGCATGGGGATCGTCAGCATCGAGAAGCTCAAGGAGATCCGCTCCTACGTGATCGTCGGCGCCTTCGTGATCGCGGCCATCGTGACGCCGCCGGACGTGGTCAGCCAGCTGGCGCTGGCCATCCCGATGTGCCTGCTCTACGAACTGGGCCTGCTGGTGGCGCCGATCTTCGCCCGTGTCACGCGCTCGCCTGAAGAACCGGTCTGACGGCCGGCCTTGACTCGTTTTCAGCACGCCGCCGTCTCCGAGTCCACCGGCGAATGACTGGGTCTGGTAGACCTGCCCGGCTCTGATCCTCCCCTTTTTCACCGGCCTTATAACCGTCCTACACGCCACCGGCGCCTGGGACTCCCGGCGAAGGCAGGGATCCAATTCCGATGCATAGCGAAGGCTTCGCCGCGAAGCGCCGGCGTGCGGGCAAACTTGCGCGAGCAATGCCAGCGGCATTGCTCGCGCCTTCGCCGGGACGATGGGTCGAGGTACGCGGCCGAGACAGGCGTTACGGGCAGTTCCCGATGATGTAATACCCGCTTGAGGTCTGCGCCAGAGTCGAGGTATAGAACGTATTGTTCAGCCCCATGTTCTGGTTCGACCCGTTGGCCAGCGCATAGCCGCCGCTGTTATGCGCGCGTCCGGCCGTCACGTGCGCGTAGTTGCTGGCGGTGGTGGCCGTACACGTAAAGCCGGACGTGGTCGACCCGGTCACGCTGGAAGACTTCGCGCTTTCCACGCCGCCGTTACCGAGCGCGGTCACCTCGTAGGTGTAGCTGGTGCTGGCCGCCAGGCCGCCGTCGGTGTAGCCGGTCGCCGTCAAGGCTGTGCCATTGACCTTGGCCCCGTTGCGGTAGACGTTGTAGCCGGTCGCGCCATTGGCAGCATTCCAGGACAGCGCGATGCTGCTGGCGGTGCGCGCGCCCATCGCCAGCCCGCCTGGCGGCAGCAGGGCAGGTGCGCTGCCGACCAGGAACTGGGCGATCATGCAGGCGCCCGACGTCAAGCCGGTCGTGGTATTGGTGGCCGTGACCGTGCCCGAATAATAGCCGTCGGCGCGCGCCGCATAGGCCTTGCTGAAGCTGGCGCCGCTGCCGGCGGCGCCATCGTTCACCGGGGTCGGGCCGTTCAGCACCACGCGGTAGCTGCCGATAGGGCCGGCGGCATCGGTGGCCGCGCCGTTCACCGTGACGGTCGATCCGGAGACGCTGGCGCTGCACGAGCTCATGCTCGGAGGCGCCGACTGCGCCACCCGCAGGTTGTTCTTGAACCAGAAGTCCATCACGAAGGCCGGGTAGTTGACTTTGGTGGCGTCGACGTAATTACTGTTCTGGCCACCGGTGCCCGCCGGCCAGGCGTGGGCCATGCCGGTCACCACGATTTCCGAGGTACGCAGCTTGCCGTTCGCGTCCGTATAGGGCACGTTGCTGCCGCCGGTCGGCACCGTGGCGGTCGCGCCCCTGGTATAGGTCCCGCCGTACACCTGGCGCATCGCGGCCGCATTCAGCGGGCCGTAGGCCTGGCCCACCACGTAGTCGTTGGTGCCCCAGATGACGCTCGCCACCTGGCTGGTAAACTGGCTGGCGCTGGCGCCCGCCCACGAGGTACAGGCGCTGGCCACGCTGCTGGAAGTCGTGCCCGCGGGGACCGAGGCGATCTGCGAGCTCGACACGGTCGGCGACGGGCCGGCATTGATGCCGATGCCGGCGAAGATGTCGGGCGCCACGCAGCCCATCACCATGGTCTTGGATCCGCCCGAGGACAGGCCGGTGACATACACCTGTTTGGGGTCGATCGCATACTGCGGGTTGCTGACGAAACGATTGATCAGGTCGAGCAGCACCGCGTTGTGCCCGTAGCTGCGGCTGCGGTTGGTGGCGGCCCAATCCCAGCAGTGCGCGCCATACAGGTTGCCGGTGGCGTTGGGCGCCAGGATCACGGCGCCGTACTGGTCGGCCGCCGCCTTCCAGTTGTAGCCGGCGTCGCCCGTGCCGGCGATGACGTCGTTCGCCGCGGTCTGGGCACAGCCGTGCAGCACCAGCACCAGGGCGCGCTTGCCGGCCAGCGTTGGCGTGGTGGCAGGCCAGTAGTAATAGCCGGTGAGGGCGCCGCCATTGGTGGTGTCGGTGGCCCAGGTCTGGTTCGCGCTCCACGTGCCCGGTCCGGCCTGGAGTTGCGCGGATGCCGGCAGGCTGAGGGCCATGCAGGCGGCGGCGAGTGCCGCGCGTTTAAAGAAGAATGCCATGGAAGTCTCCGTGCTGTTGCTATCAACACTACAGGACCGGAAACAACAGGCGCAACGCGACCTCGCCCCTTCGTGACCGGCAATTCGGTGAAACAAGCGGGAAAGACTGGCGGGCCGCGCGGCTAGGATGGCGGCAGGGGAAGGGAAGTCATGGGATGGGTCTCCGGCTTATGGTTGTTGCCCCGCTTGTACGCGAGGTCCACACCCATTCTATCCCCGGAGAACTTGCGCACAAGCGAGCGAGTTAGCACGCCGCTTGTGCGCTTTTGCACAGCAGGCTTGCTGTGCAATATCAACACATTGTCACTGCATCAGTTCCGAAATCATCTTCACCGGCGCGTTGCCATAGCCGAGGAACTGGTCGTGGAATTCCTTCAGGTTGAAGCGCTCGCCGAGCTGCTGCTTGCGGCGCTCGCGCAGGGCCATGATCTGCTCGTAGCCGCTGTAGTAGCTGGTCAGCTGCACCGAAGTGAGCGACACGCGGCGCCACTTCTCGTCGGCTTCCTGGCGGGTCTGGAAGGCCTGGCGCACCAGCAGGTCGATCGCCTCCTGCTGCTGCATGCCGAGCACGTGCACGCTGTAGTCGAGGATGGTGTTGGTCACGCTGCGCAGGTTCCACTTCGAGTACATCAGCCACATCTCGGGAGCGTTGTCGCCGTAGCCGTTCTCCAGCATCATGCGCTCGCCGTACACGGCCCAGCCTTCGACCATGGCGCCGTTGCCGAACAGCGACTTCACCAGCGAAGGCGAACGGTTGGCGTAGACCAGCTGCGCGTAGTGGCCGGGAATCGCCTCGTGGATGTTCAGGATCTGCAGGATCCATTCGTTGTACTCGCGCAGGCTGCTCTCGGCCTGCTGCGGCGTGAGGCTGTCGAGCGGGGTGACGTTGTAATACGTCTTGTCCTTCGGGCGGTACGGGCCCGGCGCATCGATGCTGGCGCCGGCCACGCCGCGCTGGTACATCGGCGTCTCGCGCACTTCCAGCGGCTTGTCGGCATCGAGCGTGAGCAGGTTGCGGTCGGTGACGAACTTGTGCAGCAGCGGGATCTGGCGGCGGATCTCGGGCAGGAAGTTCTCGCGCGCGACGTGGCGGCTCGAGAGCTTGTCGATCATCATGCCGATCTTCTGGAAGCGTTCGCGCGGCTTGGCGACGCCGGCCATGTAGCGCGGCCACAGCTCGTCCGAGATCGTGTCCATGCGGGTGAGCAGCTCTTCGCGCGTGGCCAGGGCCTTGCGGAAGGTCTGTTCGGCGCTGCTGGAGGACTGGATCTCGAGCGCGAACTTCTGCTCGTACAGGTCTTTGCCGGCGCGGAAGGCGCGCGGCTTGATGCTCCCGGTCGTCATGGCCTTGTCCTGGGCGATCAGGAAGTCCACATAGCCCAGCACCGCGGTGCCGGCGCTCGCCACGCGTTGCGCGAAGATGGCCTTTTCCTGCGCATTCAGGATCGAATCCTGGGCGCCCTTGCCCAGGTCGGCCAGCACCGCGAGGGTGCCCGGCGCCTGCGCGATGGCAAGCTGGGTATGTTCGCGGGTCGGGTTGACGATCGAGGCTTGCGCGGCCTGGTAGTAGGCCGGCACGTTGGTCAGGCGTTTCAGGATGGTGCGCAGGCGCTGCGGCTTGGCCGCGTAGTCGGTATTGAGGATCAGGTCGAGCGGCTGGGCGATGTTGTGCATCGACGGATTCCACTCGTGCTCGCGCCAGGTGGTCAGCTGCCAGCGGTCTTTCTCCAGCTTGTTGACCAAGAGGGCCAAGTCGGTGCGCTGGCGCGGCGACAGCTGGCGCACGTCCAACTTGCCGAACTTGTCCAGCCATTCGTTGGCAAAGGCGAGTTTTTTGGCGCGGGTGGCGGCGTCCGGAATGGTCAGGTTGGCGGCCTGCTCGAACTTGCCGACATAGATGCCGCCTTCCGGATCGATGCGCCACAGCGCGGTCAGGTACTGCATGCTCATGCTGTCGAAGCGGCGGTCGAGGCGCTTTTCGTTCGCGGCCGGCGCGGTCGGTGGCGCGGCGACGGCAGCGGCGACAGGAGCGGCAACGGCAGCTGCTGCGACGGCAGCTTTCTTGACCGGCGCCTTTGGCTTGCGCTTGTCGGCCGCCTTCGACTTGACTACCTTGGTGGCTTTCGCCTTGCCCTTGGCGGGCTTGCTGGTCTTGGCGCTGGCAGGCGCCAGCGCGAAACTCGCCAGAAGGACTGCCAGCGCGATCTTCGTTTTCATCATTCTGTTCGAACCCTGCAAAATAGAAGGTCAGGCGCCCCGTGCGCGGCAAGCGCAACAGGAACGCTATAAAGGCGCAAGAAGATTAGCACCATTCAGGCCGCTTGCGGACGGCTGAAACATTCCGACACGTAGCGGGAATTTATTCAACGCTTATTCAATAAAACCGCTGCGGATCATGTCCTGGTGGACGGCGTTGACCGTCTCCACGGCCTGGCGTCCGCGTGCGATGTTATGCAGGACGATCTCGCTGTCCTTGGTGAAACGGTGGCCGATGCGCACGGTGTACGAACGGGTCGCCCAGCTCACGAAGCCGTTGACATAGGTGGCGTCGTCCATGTCGCGCCATTTCACGCCGCTGACGCCCTGCTTCCACGGCAGGACGCCCGCATGCACCCAGACGCCGACGTCGTCGTAGTACAGCTGCACGCTGCGCACCAGCAGGAAGCGGTAGGCCACCAGCGCGCCCGATGCAACCAGCACGCCGGCCGCCGCGATCTCGTTCCACAGGAAGGCCAGCGGCAGCGCACCGGCAAACAGCACCACGGCCAGCGCGATCACGCCCGCATACGCCGGCCAGGATTTGACGCCGATGACACGGGCTTGCGCCGTCGTTGCCGCTTTGTCCAGTTCCATGTGCGCTAACTCTTCATTAAAAAGCGGCATGATCACATGGAATGCGTGGCTGCGCCAGCTTAAGGGGCAAGACCATCAGCTCGTAGGCTTAACCCCTGTTTGAGCATCGCCAGCATCTCGCCCGGCGACAGGCGCGCCGCCATGTCGGTGCCTTCCAGCAGGCTGTCGGCCAGGCCGCGCTTGCGGTGGTGCAGGTCGACGATGCCTTCCTCGATGGTGCCGCGCGCCACCAGCCGGTAGATCGTGACCGGCCGCTGCTGGCCCATGCGGTGGGCGCGGTCCGAAGCCTGGTCTTCCACCGCCGGGTTCCACCACGGGTCCATGTGGATCACGTAGTCGGCCGCGGTCAGGTTGATGCCGACGCCGCCCGCCTTCAGGCTGATGAGGAAGAGCTCTCCTTCGCCGGCCTGGAAGGCATCCACGCGGCGCTTGCGTTCCTGCATCGAGGTGGCGCCGTCGAGGTACTGGTAGGGGATATCCTTCCCGTCCAGGTATTTTCGGATCAGGCTCAGGTGATCGACGAACTGGCTGAACACCAGCGCCTTATGCTTGTTCTCGAGCAGGCCGTCGACCAGGCGCGCAAACGCCACCAGCTTGCTGCTCACGATGCCTGCCCCAGGCGCGACCAGCTCCGGATTGCAGCAGGCGCGGCGCAGCCGCATCATCTCGGCCAGGATCTCGATCGATTTCTGGTTCTCGGGCGCCTCCAGCGAGGCCAGTTTGTCGAGCGCCTGGCGACGCAGCGATTCGTAGAGCGCGCTCTCGTCCTGGGTCAGTTCGACCGGCAGCACGATCTCGGTGCGCGGCGGCAGCTCGCTCAGGACTTGCGCCTTGGTGCGGCGCAGGATGAAGGGTTGCGTCAGCCGGCGCAGCCGCATGCGGGCGCCGGCTTCGGCGCGCTTGTCCTGTGCTTTTTCGATCGGACCGGCAAAGCGCAGCTGGAACTGGTCGGCGCTGCCCAGCAGGCCCGGGTTGATGAACCTGAACAGGTTCCACAGTTCGCCCAGGTGGTTTTCCAGCGGCGTGCCGGTGGCCGCCATGCGGAAGTCGCCCTGCAGCGCCATCACGGCCTGCGAGCGCTTGGTGTGCATGTTCTTGATGGCCTGCGCTTCGTCCAGCACGATGCTGTGCCAGGTGCGCTTGGCGAAGGAGCCCGCTTCCAGCTGCAGCAGGCCATAGCTCACCACCACCACGTCGAAGGGTCCTGCTTGTTCTATTGTCGCGGCGCGGTCGCCCGGCCCGAACAGTTTCAGGTTCAGCGTCGGCGCGAAGCGCTCGGCCTCGGCGATCCAGTTCAGGCAGACCGAGGTCGGCGCCACCACCAGGGCCGGGCCGGCGGGCGCGCGCATCAGGAGCAGGGCCAGCGCCTGCAGCGTCTTGCCCAGTCCCATGTCGTCGGCCAGGCAGGCGCCCACGCCCCAGTGGGCCAGGCGCGCGAGCCATTCGAAGCCTTCGCGCTGGTAGTCGCGCAGCTCGGCCTGCAGGGTCGAGGGCAGCGCAGGCGTGAAGGCTTCGCTGGCGGCCATGCGCTCGAGATGCTTGCGCCATGCTTCGTCGCCCGCCACGCCGCCGGCATCGCGGGCCAGCTCGGCCAGCGAGAAGCTGGCCAGCGGATGCACCCGCAGCTCGTCCCCATGCAGGGTGCCGTAATCTGCCAATTCCATCAGGCGGCGGTGCAGCTCGTCGCTCAGGGCCAGGTATTCGTTGTCGCCCAGCGCCACGAAACGGCTTTTCTCGTCTCGGATGCGGGCCAGCAGCGCGCCCAGGTCCATCACGCGGTTCTCGTCGATGACCACCTCGCCGCTGGCCGCGAACCAGTCCTTGTCGCGCCGGATCTGGACCCGCACCGATTTTGCGTTGGCGCGTTTCGCCACGCGGAATTTCTCGCCTTCCGGCCAGGCCACCACCACCTTGTCGGCATCTACATTGCGCAGCTCTTCCACGAATTCCAGGCATTGCAAGGGCTGGCCAAGCAGCCATTCGCCGTGGTCCAGCTCCCCCTGTTCGAGTGCGTGGCAGGCGCCCACCAGCTGGCGCTCGGCTTCGCGCTCCGCGTTCAGGTCGCGTTTCGCTTCGGTGCGCACGCCATCGACGTCGCCGATCACGTTTTCCCCTCCGGTGCCTGGCGCGTAATAAGCGCCGTTCCCAGGCAGCGGGCGCACCAGGATCTGCATGCGCATGCCTTGCTGATAAGGGCGCAGGTGCACGTGCAGGCGCGGGTCGGCCGCTACCTGTTCGATGTCGCCCGCGCTGGCGCCGATGTCCGACTGCACGGTGACGATCGCCGAGATCGCGCTGATCGCGCGCAGCACGCGGCGCTCGGCTTCCATGGGCACCACCAGGCCTTCGCCGACAATGGCGGCGATGCGGCGGTGCTCCTCGAGGATGCGCACCAGGCGCAGGCGGGTCGGCGTCTCGCGGGTAACGATCACGTCGCCATCCTGGTCGCCTGGGGTGGGATGCAGGGTGATCGACACCTTGCCGCCGCGCGCCTTCACCAGCAGCTCCGGCTCGCCCGGCAGCAGTTCCACCCGCGTGCCCGGGGAATCCATCCAGAACAGCAGCGGATGGCCGACCAGCGCCGCCAAGGCCTTGTCCAGTTCGAACTCGAAGCGGATGCCGGTGCTGCCGTAATAGCGCCGGCCGCCGATCGAGGCCACGGCCGCCACGTCCTGCGCGGTGAGGAAGTCGAGCGCCGAGGCTTCTTCGGCCAGGCGCTTCAGGCCCACGGCGCGCCCGCGGCTCCAGCCGCCCTGGGCGTCGCGCTTTTGCTCGCGCGGTTCCAGCTCCTGCACGCCCATGTGTTCGTCGTAGCGGATCATCCAGACCAGGCGCGACTCGCGCACGACCTCAAGGTTGAGCGCCGGCTGCAGGTTGATCAGGGCATTGAGCTGGCGCTCCCAGGGCTCCTCGCGTTCGAACCAGTGGAGCAGGTCGGTGACGCGGTGCTTTTTACGCAATTCGCTTGCATACGCCTCCTGGCCGACGAAGCCGAGCTGGCCGAGCAGCGCCGCCAGCTGCACCGACAGCAGATCGAAGCCGGCGCGCTCGGACTGTTCCAGCATGTCCTCGATGTCCTTACGCTTGGCTGCCAGCTGCGGCAGGCCGAGCCAGTGGTGCATCAGCGCGCGGAAAGTAAAGGGTTCCAGCGCCATCTCCCAGCTGCGCGAAGCCAGCACTTCGGCATCGACGGTGCCGCGCCGGATTTCTTGCAGCATGCTGAGCTGGAAAACCACGGCCGTTTCTGGCCGCTGCACCGTGCGGGTGGCGATGTCGAGCCAGGCGTCGGCCAGTTTCAGGTGGGCCGGCTGGTTGCTGCGCAGGAGGGCGGCCAGGTACAGGTGGGCGCCGATGCCCTCGAAGATGGCCTTGCGCTTGCCGGTCTCGCGGCGCAGCGCCTTGAGCGCCGCCTCGATGCCGGGCAGGGCGACATCAAAGTCGTCGCGCAGCAGCGCAATCACGTTGCGGAAGAACAGACCGGCCGCGTCGTCGACTTCAGCCAGTAATAGAGAGGCATCATCGAGGCGGCCGCACAGGATCAGATGCTCGCCCAGCGCCAGGCGCAGTGGGACCGATGGATCGTGTTGCGCTTCGGCGGCGGCGCGGATGCCAGGCGCCATCGCAGGTTCGCTCTGGGTGTGCTGCACCAGGGTGGCCAGCACGCCGTCCACCAGCGACGGATGGATGTAGTCCAGGATGGCCGGATCGAAGGGCCGCGCGCAGACCTCGACCAGCGGGTGCAGGTAGGAGGCTTCATGGCAGCGCAGGCAGGCGGCCAGCAGCGGCGTGACGACGGCCGGGCTCTCGCGCGTGAGCAGGGCAATGCGCAGCAGCGCCAGGCCCTGGCGGTAGCTGCGCAGGATCGGCGTTCCTTGCCAGTCGCGCCGCAGCGGCGTCACGTGTTGATAGGCAGCTTGCACGGTGGGGAACAGGCCACTGTCCAATGCCTTCGCCAGCGCGGGCCAGGCGGCGTCGGGTGCGATCGTGAAGCCGCGTCCCACCACGTCGGTCACCAGCCCGGCCGCGCGCAGGCGTTCCAGCTCGGCCGCCCATTGCGCGGTCGGCAGGGCCAGGCCAACGGCCATCAGGTGTTCGAGGATGCGCTGGCGGCCCATCGGCTCGCCGGCCAGCGCCAGCAAGGCCAGGATCGCCTGCTCGCCGAAGTCAAGTTCGTCCAGGATCATGCGGGCGGCAGGTTCTCGATGTCCACTGCGGGCAGCCCTCCAGGGACGGGGAGCTTAAAGACGCGCAGGTAGAACACCAGCTCCGCTTCGAGGGTGCGCACGACACTCTCCGCCTTGCGGAAGCCGTGGCCTTCGCCCTCGAGGGTGATGTAGGCCACCGGCAGCTTGCGCGCGCGCAGCGCCTCGACCATCGTCTCGGACTGCTGCGGCGGCACCACCATGTCGTCCAGGCCCTGGAAGAAGATCATTGGCCGGTCGAGTTTATCGGTGTGGTGGATCGGCGAGCGCTCGCGGTAGACGCTGTCGGCGCGCTCGGGCGGGGCGATCAGGTACTGGTTGTAGTGCGATTCGAACTTGTGCGAGTCGGCGTCGAGCCCCGCCAGGTCGGACACGCCGTAATAGCAGGCGCCGGCCTTGAACACGTCGTGGAAGGCGAGGGCGCACAAAGTCGTCAGGCCGCCGGCGCTGCTGCCGCGCACCAGCAGGCGCTCGGGATCGACCAGGCCCTGCCCGGCAAGATGGCGCGCGCCGGCCACGCAGTCTTCGACGTCGACCACGCCCCACTGGCCCTTGAGCAGGTCGCGGTAGGCGCGGCCGAAGCCCGTGCTGCCGCCGTAGTTCACGTCGAGCACCGCGAAGCCGCGGCTGGTCCAGAATTGAAGCGCCAGTTTCAGCGTGCTGGACGCCATGCCGGTCGGGCCGCCGTGGCCGATGACGATCAGCGGGGGCAGCTCCCCCACCAGGGGCGCGAAGTCGGCATTCGCGGGCGGGTAGTGGAAAGCGTAGGCGGTGCGTCCGTTCGCGCTCGGGTAGCTGATGCTGCGCGGGCTCGAGAGGTAGCCTTCGTGCGGCAGCGATTCGATCGATCGCGCCAGCACCTCGTGCCTGCCGGCGTCGAGGTCAATGCGTGCCAGTTCCAGGGCGATCGTCGGCGCGCCGCCCAGCAGGGCGACGGTCTGGCTGTTGACGCGCAGCTCGCGGATTTCCTCGTAGGGCGTGGCGATGTCGGCAAGTTCGCCGCCGCGCAGGCGCGCCAGCTTGCTGACGCCGCCCTCGACATAGGTGCAGACGATGTCGTCCTCCGCACGGAAACCGTACAGCGAACCGCCGAAGGTCCACTGCGGGCCGCCGAACTCCGCTTCGCGCGGGCACAGCGCATGGACGACGCCATGGTCGTAGCGGTACAGATTCCACCATCCGCTACGGTCGGACACGAAGTGGAGCAGGCCGCCGGGCGACCATTCGGGCTGGCAGATCGATTCCTGCGGCCCGCCCGCGATCAGCCGGCCATTGGCCAGGCTGCCGTCCTCGAGGATATCGGCCAGCCACAGCTCGGTGCCTTCCCATGGCATGCGCGGGTGGTCCCAGCACAGCCAGGCCAGACGTCGGCCGTCGGGAGAGATGCGCGGCGCGGCATAGAAATCGTTGCCGTCCACGAGCACGGTTTCAACGCCATCGAAGCCGATGGCGGCGATCGTGTTCTCGGGGTAGTGGCCGCCCGCGGAATGGTCTTCGCGCACCGTGACCAGCCGCCCGCGTCCCGCATCGACCATGAAGTCGGCATAACGGTGGGCATTATCAAGCGTGAGCGCGGCAGGCTCGCTTCCCGGCTGCACGCGGTACAGGCGGCCATCCGCATGATTGGAGAACCAGGCCACGCCATCGGCGACCGTGTATGCGCCGCCGCCGTATTCATGCACCTTGCTGCGCACGTTGAAGGGCGCGGGCGTCAACTCACCAGTGCTGCCCACCAGCGTCGAGCGTCCCGCCTCGCTGGCCCGGCCTTCCAGCCAGCTCAAGCTGGCGCCGTCAAGCATCAGCGAGGCCAGCGGGGTGGCGCCGGCCGCAACGACGGCGGCGCTGATCGGGGAGGTCCACGTGCCGCAAGGTGCTTGCTGTTTGGTCATGGCGGGTTCTCTCAATGAGGTGGAATGGCATTATAAGTGTCAGCCCGGGAATGCGATAATAGGCGTTTTCCTTCTGTCTTCTATTGTCAGCCATGCCACAATTTGCCCCGCTCCAGAACGACACCTTCCTGCGTGCGCTGCTGCGCCAGCCGACCGACTACACCCCGGTATGGCTAATGCGCCAAGCGGGCCGCTACCTGCCGGAATACCGCGCCACGCGCGAACGCGCCGGCTCGTTCCTGGGCCTGGCGAAGAATCCGGACTATGCCACCGAAGTCACCCTTCAGCCGCTCGACCGCTTCCCGCTGGACGCCTCGATCCTGTTCTCGGACATCCTGACCGTGCCGGACGCAATGGGCCTGGGCCTGTACTTTGCCGACGGCGAAGGCCCGAAGTTCGAGCGTCCGCTGCGCAGCGAAGAGGCGGTGCGCGCCCTGGCAGTCCCCGATATGGCGTCGCTCGACTATGTATTCAAGGCGGTGACCCAGATCCGTACCGCGATCAACGGCCGGGTGCCGCTGATCGGCTTCTCGGGCAGCCCGTGGACCCTGGCCTGCTACATGGTCGAAGGCGCCGGCTCGCGTGAATTCCACACGGTCAAAAAGATGATGTACACGCGGCCCGACCTGATGCACCACATCCTGGACACCAATGCGCGCGCCGTGGCCCAGTACCTGAACGCCCAGATCGATGCCGGCGCCCAGGCGGTGATGATCTTCGACTCCTGGGGCGGCGCGCTGGCCGATGGCGCTTACCAGGAGTTCTCGCTGAACTACATGCGCCAGATCCTGGGCCAGCTCCAACGCGAGAAAGACGGCGTACGCATCCCGGCGATCGTGTTCACCAAGGGCGGCGGCCTGTGGCTGGACGAGATGGCCGACATCGGCGCCGACGCGCTGGGCCTGGACTGGACCGTGAACCTGGGCCGCGCCCGTGCGCTGGTGGGCGATCGCGTCGCCCTGCAGGGCAACCTCGATCCCGCCATTCTGTTCGCGGCGCCGGAGCAGATCCGCGCCGAAGTCGAGCGCAGCCTGGGCGCCTACGGCACCCCGTCGGCAGGGCATGGCCACGTCTTCAACCTCGGCCACGGCATTTCGCAGTTCACGCCGCCGGAGTCGGTGACGGCGATGGTGGAAGCCGTCCACAGCTTCAGCCGCAAGCAGCGCGCCGCATAACGCTAGCTGCCAGTTGCGGCACAGCCCGCCGCAGCAAAATCACACTTGTACACAAGTTGGTAAAACATCGAATTTATTCCTGTGGACATCTTTGCGTTAGAAATAATTTCGCAACATCATGATTCATAAGGATTTTTTACTTAAAGAACTGTGGATTTACACAGTAGGTCATTTGTACTAGTTGTGAAATATCCCAGCTTTATCTGCCTTGTTCACAAAGTTATCAACAGGCGCGCATGAGTTCGGTGAAAACCCTTACGTTTACGGGGACTTAGCCCAACTCTTTAAGTAAGGTGTGAAGAGTGTGGTGCAGCGCAGCGATTTTTCCCGCACCACATGTGCAGTTATGCACAGCAAGGGGAATCCAGATGAAGTTGTAAACAGGGATAACTCGTGTTTTACAAGCCGTTGAATTTATTAGGTTTTTTCGTACTCCCCAGGTGAATTCCGGGGTTTGGGTTGATCTAACGTAAACCTCCAGCGGGGTCAAGCAGCGCACTATTCACAAAGTTTTCCACAGCTTGCTGGGATAAGAGAAGGTTGGTTTTGGCACACTGTTTCCTTGAAGTCGCGCTCGATACACCGCTCAACAGCTGCTTTGACTACCGCTGGGCTTGCCAGCCGGGCGAAGAGCCACTGGTTGGCCAGCTGGTGCTGGTGCCGTTCGCACGCCGCGAAGTGGTCGGCCTGGTCGTGGCAGTCAAGGAGCACAGCGACGTCCCCCCAAGCAAGCTCAAGGATGCCCTGGCTGTGCGCAGCCAGTTGCCGCCGCTGTCGGCACGCTGGCTGGCGCTGGCCCGTTTCGCGGCCGACTATTACCAGCGCCCGCTGGGCGAGGTGGCGCTGCCCGGGCTGCCGAAGAACCTGCGCGTGCCCAAGACCGTGGCGCTCGACCGCGCACTGAGAAAATTGGCCAAGGACGAGACGCCGCACGACCCCACGCCGTCCGGCATGCCCGTCTTGAACCCGGAGCAGCAGACGGCGGCTGACGCCATCGGCGGAGCGCAAGGCTTCACGCCGATCCTGCTGTATGGCGTGACGGGCAGCGGCAAGACCGAGGTCTACCTGCAGGCCTGCGCCCAGGTGCTGGCGCGCGACGATGCAGCGCAAATCCTGATCCTGGTCCCCGAGATCAACCTGACCCCCCAGCTGGAAGGGAATATCCGGGCGCGCTTCCCCGGCGTGATGCTGGCGACCCTGCACAGCAGCCTGTCCGAGGGCGAGCGCACGCTGCACTGGATGGCCGCGCACGCCGGCAAGGCGCGCATCGTGCTCGGCACCCGCCTGGCGATCCTGTCCTCGCTGCCCCACCTCAAGCTGATCATCATCGACGAGGAGCACGACCCCTCGTACAAGCAGCAGGAAGGGCTGCGCTATTCGGCGCGCGATCTGGCGGTATGGCGCGCGCACCAGCTGGCCATCCCGATCGTGCTGGGATCGGCCACGCCCTCGCTGGAGAGCTGGCACCACGCCAGTTCGGGCCGCTACCGCAAGCTCGAACTGCGCGAGCGCGCCGTGCGCGACGCCGTGCTGCCGACCGTGAAGCTGGTCGACCTCGAGCGCGACCGTCCCAAGGACGGCTTGAGCGGCGCGCTGCTGGCGGCCCTGCGCCAGCGCCTGGACCGCGGCGAACAGTCGCTGCTGTTCCTGAACCGGCGCGGTTATGCCCCGGTGATCACCTGCGAGGCCTGCGGCTGGATCAGCAACTGCACCCGCTGCACTTCGTTCATGGTGCTGCACAAGCCCGAACACCGGCTGCGCTGTCACCATTGCAGCCTGGAGCTGCGCATCCCGCGCCACTGCCCGACCTGCGGCAACGTCGACCTGCAGCCGCTCGGGCGCGGCACCCAGCGCGTGGAGGAAGGACTGCAGGCGATGTTCCCGGAAGCGCGCATTCTGCGCATCGACGCCGATTCCACCCGCCTGAAGGGCAGTGCCCAGGCGGCTTTCGATACCGTGCACCGCGGCGAAGTGGATATTTTGATCGGCACGCAAATGGTCGCCAAGGGCCACGATTTCAAGAAGCTCACCCTGGTGGGCATCCTGAACCCGGACACCGCGCTGTTCTCCCAGGATTACCGCGCCAGCGAGCGCCTGTTCGCCCAGCTGATGCAGGTGGCGGGCCGCGCCGGGCGCGCCGGGGCGGCGTCCGAGGTGCTGGTGCAGACGCGCTACGCCAGCCACCCGCTGTATGGCGCGGTGGTGCGCCACGACTACGACCGCTTCGCCGGCAGCCTGCTCGACGAACGCCGCCAGGCCGGGCTACCGCCCTACATGTACCAGGCGCTGCTGCGCGCCGAGGCGCCCGAGCTGGCTACGGCGATCGCCTTCCTGGAAGCGGCGCGCGACAGTTATCCGCTGGAGGGCATCATGATCAACGACCCGATCCCGATGACGATGACCCGCGTGCACAATGTCGACCGCGCCCAGCTGCTGGTGGAATCGAACTCGCGCCCGGCGCTGCAGGCCTTCCTGCGCGAGTGGATCGAGATCCTGCGCGCCATGAAGTCGCGCGTGCGCTGGTCGCTGGAAGTCGATCCGCTCGATATCTGATTTCCACGCAAGTGTGGCGATCGGAGAGAATTCACGCCCCTTGCCTCTGCTAGAGTCCTGTCCTGGCCCCCATGTGACAGGAAAGCCGCCGTGCGCGCATCCATTACCGCTACCTTGCTGCTTGCCCTGCTGGCCACTTCCATCGACGCAGCCGCCGGCACCTATTCCGGCGCCCTTGCCGTCGACGCCGTGCGCGGCAGCATTGCCGCGCGCGACTGCCAGACTGCCGTCAAGCGGCTCAAAAGCGGCCTGGAAAACGAGTACCCCGAGATGTCCCTGCTGGCCGGATCGATGTACGAAAACGGCCTGTGCGTCAAGCGCGACTGGTCACGCGCGGTGAGCTTCTACGTGCAGGCCCATGACGCGGGCGAAACCGATGGCGCCGCGCGCATCGCGGCCGGCTATGCCGATCCGGCCAATGGCCCGGACGTGGCGGCCGCACTCTGGTGGGCGCGGAAGACGCCCGGCTTCCCCGCCGGTTCGTGCAGCGTTTCCAGGGAAGGCCTGGCCGACCCGGACCGCTTCGTCGCCGAACTGGCGGCCTGGCCGAAGGATCGCCTGGCCTTCTGCAATTACGTGATCGGCGTGCTGTCGACCATTGAGGCAGAGGTGAAATACCCGGAACTGGCCGCAGACCACGGCATCGGCGGCGATGTGACGCTGCGCTTCCTGGCCGGCGTGCCGCGCATCGAGCTGCAGCGCGGCGAATCGCGCGAATACGAGCTGCTGGGCTGGGTCAGCGCCGATACGCTGCGCGACCGCAAGACGCGCAAGATGGGCGACGGCTTCGTCGACGCACTGAGCAGCGTGGCCAACCGCGCGCTGGCGCGTTATCCGCATCCGGGCGGGATTCCGGCCGATGCGCTGATTCAGGTTAAGTTCAGTTTCGCGATCAGCCATGTGGTGCGTTGAGTGCTGCCCGCCGACTGGTTCCAAAAAACGAAAGCGTCCAATGTATTCACAACCGCCTCTATTTCTGGTGTTTCTCTTGTTGCTGGCCGCCGTATCGACGGCTGCAAAGGATCGCCGCATCAAAATCGGTTTCCCGTCGCAACGCTGGTGTTTGCATTGATTGGTGCGAGCGGGATGTTGCGGTGATTGGCGCAGTCTTGACCGGCTGGATGGGGGTGACGCCCCCTGGCAGCAGCCTACAAAGCGCAGGTACGAAACCCGGCGAAGATGTCATCCCGTTCGGGCGTAAAGAAGTTGCGGAAATGCGGGGAGCGCAGCCGCATCGGTGTCGCGAACGAGGCCCCGCGCAAGGTCTGGCGACTGCCGAAAGACGGCGCCGAGTACTCAAGGTAGCGATCGGCGCTGAAACCCGCGTAGGGAAGAAAGCGTGAGTCCGTCCATTCCCACAGCTGGCCCCATCGGAAACCAGGCTGGTCCGAACCGGCGATGTATTCCCATTCCTCTTCAGTCGGCAGGCGCCGTCCGGCCCAGCAGCAATATGCTTGCGCCTCGTACAGGCTCACGTGGCGCACCGGCTCGGCCAGGTCCAGCGCTGCCGGGCTGCCGAAGCGCACGGTGTGCCATGCGTCGCCTGACGCTTCCCGCTGCCAGTAGCGCGGCGCGGCGCGTCCGGTCTCGGCCAGCCATGCGCGTCCAGCTTCGCTCCAGTAGTCGAGGCGCTGGTAGCCGCCATCGCGCACGAAGTCTCGGTATGCAGCATTCGATACCAGGCCGGCGTCGATCGCGAACGGGGCGACCTGGCGAGGCGCCGCCTGCTTCTCGTTGTCGAACACGAAGCCCCGCGACTGCTCGCCACCGAGCACGATACTGCCGCCGGCGCAGGCAATCTCGCGGGGGGCCGGGCTTTCCTGCGCGCTCGCGGCCGTGGCTGCTGCAAGGGAGGGCGCCGCCGCCCCCAGGGTCTGCAAGGTGTACAGCAGGGCTTCCCCATGCATGTCCTCATGCGCCAGCACCAGGCGATACGGATAGAGCGCCGCGTCGTCCCCGGGCATGCGCGCCAGCCGGTCGCGGATCTGGTCCAGCACGGCGCGGCAATAGCCCTTGATCGCCTCCGGGCCGGGCAGGTCGAGCGACCAGCGCGTGCCATGGGCCACGTTGTTCGAGTCGAACCAGTCGTCGCCGTGGGCCAGCAGCGAAGGCCCGGTGGCGTCGCCCGGCGCGCTGCTGCGCGCTTCGCGCAGGACGAACCATTCCGCGAACCAGGCGATATGCCCCAGCTCCCACAGCGGCGGGTTCAGGGTGGGCAGGCGCGGCACCTGCGCCGCCCGGTCGTGGCCGGCGGCAGCCAGCGCGTCGAACAGGGCCAGCGTATGCTGCCGTGCCTCGTGCAAGGCGAGCTCCAGCGCGCGCGGGTCCATCTGCCGGAAAGATGCATGGGCTTCTGTCATGCCCCGATTGTACGGCCTATCCCGCCGCTGCCGGCGAGTCGGCCAGCACCGGCGCGGGCACTCAAGGCGCCAGGCGGCGCGGCAGGCTGATGATAAAGGCGCAACCGACGCCCGGAAAATTCTCGACTGTGATGTCGCCGCCGTCGGCGGCAATGCTCTGGCGGGCAATCGACAGGCCCAGGCCCAGGCCCGATTTATCGTCGCCGCGCTGTGTGAACGGAGAAAACAGCGCCGCCGAGTCGCCGCCTGGCAGGCCACCGCAATGGTCCATCACCTTGATCAGCACCTGGTCGCCGGAAGCATAGGCGGAGAGGGCGACAGGCGTATGGGCACAGGTGAACTTGAAGGCATTGTTCAATACGTTGGCCAGTGCCGCCAGCAGCAGGTCGCGATTGCCCGCGATACCCAATCCGGGCTCGACCGGCGTCACCAGCAATTCGCACTCGCGCTCGCTCGCGTCCAGCTGTGCCGACTCGCGCGCTTCGGCTATGAAGGCCGCCAGAGAAAACGCATTATCCGTTCGCTCGGCCACTTGCTTGACGCGCACTTCGTCGAGCGAACTGGTGATCAGGCGCTTCATTGCTTCGTGGCTGCGCTTGAGCACGGCGCCGGTCGCTCCTGCTACCGGCAGCGCGCCGGCCTCCATGGCGCTGACCGCCATCGTCGCGACGCTCAAGGAATTGCGCAATTCATGCATCAGGAAACCGAGGCGCTCGTTCAGGTCCGCTGACTGTTGCCGGGCAATGGAGGCATCGCGCTGGAAGCTGAACTCGGTGACGGCGTCCGCGATCGCATTGTCCAGGCAGCGGTTCAGGGTACGGAATTCGTCGATGGTAAATGGCGCATCGCGCTCGACTGCCAGGTCCGTGATGGCCTGGCACAGGTCGCCGTAGTCGTGCACCACCTGGTCGACGGTATATCCCAGGGCAAGCAGGGCGGTGCCGTGGGCGGCGGCGCTGACGCCCATTTCGGACAGGGCTGCGTTGTCGCCGCCGGACGCGCCGGAGATGGCCATGCCCGCGCCTTCCCCTTCATCCTGCTCGGCTTCAAGCGTCCTGGTCAGCTGGCTGAGGAACATCGGGATGCCGTTGCGTAGTTGTGCAGACGTGGCATGCCGTCTGGGACGTTTCGCTACTTTGGCCACGCAGCGTGCGATCAGGTCCTGGGCATTGTTTGCCAAAAAATCGTGCATCATGGGCGGGCTTCCGGGACAGGTGGGGAGCACGTCAGGCGCGGGCAGGCGGCTCGAACTCGAAGATCACGTTGAGCGCCCCCGGTATCGGCAGCGCGGCTGGAAGTGTCATACGCATCGTGGATATCACAATCCACGGTGCGCTTGTTTTCCGCTCCGGTCAACAAGCATTTCAAACTAACTGGTCTGTAAGAAGGTGCGCATGCAGGAGTCGTGGCCGGTGCCCGGTTCCAACGGCCCTGCTGAAAATCGCGTATCGTTCCATCATGGATATGCGGAGAAAACGATGAACAAACTGATCGTGGACGTCGCCGTCATCGGCACCGGCACGGCCGGCATGACGGCTTATCGCGCCGCCAGGGCGCAGGGCGCGCGCGCCGTGGTGATCGAGGGCGGCCAGTACGGCACCACCTGCGCGCGGGTCGGCTGCATGCCGAGCAAGCTGCTCATCGCAGCCGCCGAGGCGGCGCATGCGATGCAGCATTCCGCTCCCTTCGGCGTGCATGCGGGCGCAGTCCGCATCGATGGGCCGGCGGTCATGGAGCGGGTGAAGCGCGAGCGCGACCGCTTCGTCGGTTTCGTGCTCGAAGGCGTGGACTCCTTCCCCGACGAAGACAAGCTGCGCGGCCATGCGCGCTTCACCGGCCCGCATACGCTGGTCGTGGACGACCATACCGAGATCACCGCGGCGCGCATCGTGATCGCCACCGGTTCCACGCCGCTGCGCCTGCCCGAACTGGAGAACGTCGGCCCCGGCATCGTCACCAGCGACGACGTGTTTTACTGGGACGACCTGCCGCAATCAGTGGCCGTGATCGGGACCGGCGTGATCGGGCTGGAGCTGGGCCAGGCCCTGGGCCGGCTCGGCGTGCGCGTCAAGTTCTATGCGCGCGGCGGCAGCATTGCCCACATCACCGACCCCGAGGTACTGCGTGAAGCCGGCCGCGTGCTGAACGAGGAACTCGACATCCAGTTCCAGTCGAAGGTGGTGCGCGCCGTGCAGGATGGCGACGAGGTGGCGCTGACCGTCAGCGACGCCCTCGGCAAGGAAAACACCGAACGCTTCCAGTTCGTGCTGATGGCGGCCGGGCGCACGCCGAACGTGCACGGGATCGGCCTGGAAGAAACCGGCATCGAGCGCGGCAAGGATGGCATTCCCCTGTTCGATGCACGCACGATGCAGTGCGGGAGCAGCCATATCTTCATCGCGGGCGATGCCAACAACGAGCGCCCGCTGCTGCACGATGCGGCCGACCACGGCAAGATCGCCGGCGACAATGCGGGCCGCTACCCGGACGTGCGTCCAGGCCTGCGCCGCACGCCGATCGCCGTGGCCTTCACCGAACCGAATATCGCCACGCTCGGCGCGAATTACCGCAGCCTGTGCGAGGGCGGCAAGCGCAAGTTCGCGGTCGGCTCGGTGTCGTTTGCGAACCAGGGCCGCAGCCGGGTGATGTTGCAGAACAAGGGGATGCTGCGGGTGTATGCGGAATACGGCTCGCGCCGTTTCCTGGGCGCCGAGATGATCGCGCCGCGCGCCGAGCACCTGGCGCACACGCTGTCATGGGCCTGCCAGATGCGCATGACGGTGGACCAGATGCTGGAGATGCCGTTCTATCACCCGGTGATCGAGGAGGGCGTGCGCACGGCGCTGCGCGACCTGGCGCACTGCCTGACCAAGGGCGAGAGCGAGATCGATGCGGCCGATAGCGAACCGGGGACATAGTTCCGGCCGCGGGATGTCAACGAACTTGGGCCCCGGCCTTCGCCGTGGCGACGGTCTTGGAGCCAACAGTCGATTCATGCGCGAGCGGGCCAATCCGCCGATAAGCCGCGCATGGACGTCAGTTCAGATAGCTCGCATCCAGCTTACCTTCGCTGGCCAGCTGGCGCAGGATCCGCACCGTATCGATATCCGCTTCCTGGTAGGCCGAGCGCTTGAAATCGTCGTACATCTTGTTGACTTCGTCGGTGTGCTCGCCCTGGCCGTCGTCGTAGGTGAAGCGCACCAGCAGCATGGCATTGGTCGGGGTCTCGATGGTCATCTTCAGGCTCGATGCCGCAATCTCGCCCTGTGCCGGCACCTCGAAGCGCACTTCCTGCAGGGGCATCATGTGCACGACGTCGTCGATCACCAGGTCGCCGTAGCGCAGGCGGCGCGCGAAGCTGCCGCTGGTGCGCTCGCCGATCTGGCATTCGTCCAGGTGCGGCACGAACAGCTTGGGCGACTCCGCGCGCAGCACCAGGCCGCGCCATAGCTGCTCGATGGTGAGGGTGTCGACCAGCGGGTTGAGCGGATCGTTGATCTGGATGAGATGTTCAAATTTCATGGTGCGGGTGTCCAAAAAAGCGCCGGCGCTCGCGCGCCGCAAGGGCGAGATGGTACCCGATTGCAGGCCCGGGCGTCGCGCCGGTGCTGGTTATTGCCGGGGTCAGTTACCCAGCAGCGAAGCATGCTGCTTGCGCTGGAAGAAGGCGATCGCGGCCAGGATCACGAACGAGATCACCAGCAGCACCAGCGCATACGCATGCGCCGCCTCGTAGTTGAGCTTTTGCGCCTCGTCGTAGAGCGCGATCGAGGCGACCCGGGTCTGGCCCGGGATGTTTCCGCCTAACATCAGCACGACGCCGAACTCGCCCATCGTGTGGGCGAAGCTGAGCGACAGGCCGGTATAGATGCCGTTGCGCGACAGCGGCAGCACCACCGAGAAGAAGGCCTGGCGGCGTGTGAGGCCCAGCGCCAGCGCCGACTGCACGAGGTCGCGGCTGACGTGGCGGAAGGCCGACTGGATCGGCTGCACCGCGAAGGGGAGGCTGTAGATGACCGAGCCGGCCACCAGGCCCGCGAACGAAAAGGGCAGCGGGTGGCCGAACACCGACAGCCAGGCCGCGCCGACTGGGCGCTGCGGCGCCATCAGCATCAGGAGATAAAAGCCGATCACGGTCGGCGGCAGCACGATCGGCAGGCTGACCAGGGTTTCGATGAACAGGACGCCGCGCATCCGGCTGGTGTTGAGCCAGTTGGCGAGCGGGATGGCAATCGCCAGCAGCACCAGCGAGGTCACCAGCGACAGGCGCAGCGTCAGCGCGAGCGCGGTCCACAGCTCGGGGGCGAAGGCAACGCTCCCCAACTCAGTCTTCCAAGGCAGGTGGCAGGCCGAAGCCGTGGCGCTCGAGGATGGCGCGCGCTGTTGGTGTACCGAGGAAGCGTACGAAGCGCGCCGCCTGCGGTGATTTGGCGCCCACCGCGGTGACGATGGCGCCCTGCTCGATTGGCGCGACGCCCGCATCGCTGATCAGGTGGTAGCGGCCTACGCCCGCCATCCTGGGCGAGCGCACGGTGGCCAGCGATACGATGCCCAGTTGGGCGTTGCCGGTCTGGACGAACTGCGCCGCCTGCGCGATGTTCTCGCCGATCACGAGGCGCGGCTGCACGGCCTCCCATAATTTGTCGCGCACCAGGACGGCTTTCGCGGCGCGGCCATAGGGGGCGGTGTCCGGGTTGCCGATGGCGATGCGCTTCACCCGCGCATCGCGCAGCAGGGGCAAGCCCTGGCTGACATCGAAACGCGCATCCGTGCTCCACAGCACGATGCGGCCGATCGCATAGGGGCGCAAGGTAGCGCCGTCGGCCGCCCCGAGCTTGGCCAGCTGGGTCGGATACATCATGTCGGCCGACAGGAAGACATGGAAGGGCGCGCCGTTGCGGATCTGGGCAAAAAAGTTGCCGGAAGCGCCAGTAGAGATCTTGATCTCGGCCTCCGGGGCTTCCTTGCGGAAAGCAGCCGCCAGCTCGTCGATGCAATACGCCAGGTCGCTGGCCGCCGCCACCAGCAGCGGCGCGGCCGTGGCCGGCAGCGCGAGCAGTGTTGCAAACAGGATGAGCAGCAGTTTTTTCATGAAGCCATTTTAGCGCGGCGGACAACTCATCGTTACAATACCCGGCCATCCTGCAGAAACTTTCCCATGTCCAACGCACCAAAATTCGGCCTCAACGGGCCGCAAAGCGAAGCCGTGCTTTATCTGGACGGCCCGTGCCTGGTGCTGGCGGGCGCCGGTTCGGGAAAAACCCGCGTCATTACGCAGAAAATCGCGTACATGATCGAAGACCGCGGCTACGATCCGCGCACGATTGCCGCCCTGACCTTTACCAACAAGGCAGCGCTCGAGATGCAGGAGCGCATCGCCAAGCTGCTCAAGCAGCCGAAACAGGCCAAGCAGCTCACGGTGTCCACCTTCCACTCGCTGGGCGTCAAGATCTTGCGCCAGGAGGCGGCCGGCGTCGGCCTGAAGGACAAGTTCTCGATCATGGACAGCGACGACTGCTACACCATCGTCTCCGACCTGGCGCTTACCACCGACAAGCAGGAAATCCGCCGCATCCAGAATGCGATCTCGCTGTGGAAGAACGGCCTGGTCGACCCGGAAGACGCGATTCGCGAAGCAAAAGACGAGGACGAAGCCATGTCGGCGCGCGTCTACCGCAGCTACCTGGCGACCCTGCAGGCCTACCAGGCGGTGGACTTCGACGACCTGATCCGCCTGCCGGTGGAGCTGTTCCGCAACAACGAATCGATCCGCGACCGCTGGCAGCGCCGCCTGCGCTACCTGTTGATGGACGAATACCAGGACACCAACACCTGCCAATACGAGCTCGTGAAACTGCTGGTGACGGGCATCGGCAAGAAACCGATGTTCACGGCCGTGGGCGACGACGACCAGGCGATCTACGCCTGGCGCGGCGCGTCCGTCGAAAACCTGAAAACCCTGCAGACCGATTTCCCTGACCTGCGCGTCATCAAACTCGAGCAGAACTACCGCTCCACCACCCGCATCCTGCAGGCGGCCAATGCCGTCATCGGCAACAACCCGAAGCTGTTCGAGAAGTCGCTCTGGTCCGAGCACGGCCTGGGCGAGCCGATCGAGGTGCTGGGCATGCAGAGCGACGAGCAGGAAGCCGAGCAGGTGACGATCATGATCTCGGCCGACCACTTCCAGCGCAAGAACAAGTGGGCCGACTACGCAATTTTGTACCGTGGCAACCACCAGGCCCGCGTGATCGAGCAGTCGCTGCGCAAGGAGCGCATCCCGTACACGATGTCGGGCGGCCAGAGCTTTTTCGACAAGGCCGAGATCAAGGACGTCATCGCCTACCTGCGCCTGATCGCCAACCAGGATGACGACCCGGCCTTTATCCGCGCGGTGACAACTCCGAAGCGCGGGGTCGGCATGGCCACGCTCGAGGTGCTGGGCGAATTTTCCAAGCAGTGGAACTGCTCGCTGTTCGAGGCGGCGCAAAAAGGCGGCCTGGAGGCCAAGCTGGCCGAGCGCCAGTTGCAACCGCTGCGGGGGTTTTGCTATTTCATGAACGGCCTGGAAGACCGCGCCACGCGGCCGGGCCCGTCGGGCAGCGGCGACAATGCCGCCGAGGTGCTCGACGACATGATGAAAGAGATCAATTACGAACACTATTTATATGAGAACTTCGACGACCGCGCGGCCCAGGCCAAGTGGCAGAACGTGCTCGAGTTCACCAACTGGCTGAAGGAACGCGGCCGCGGCGGGCGCGACCGCGACGGCGAAGAGAAGAACCTGCTCGAGCTGACCCAGATGGTGGCCCTGATGTCGATGCTTGAGGGCCAGGACGAGGAGCAGGACGCGGTGCGCATGTCGACCCTGCACGCCTCGAAAGGCCTGGAATACCCGCACGTGTTCCTGGTGGGTGTGGAAGAGGGCATCTTGCCGCACAAGGGCGACCCGGATGCGCCGGTGGAAATCATCGCCGCGCGCATCCAGGAAGAGCGGCGCCTGATGTATGTGGGCATCACGCGCGCCCAGCGCACCCTGCGTCTGACCTGGTGCAAGAAACGCAAGCGCGCCGGCGAACTGGTGCACTGCGAGCCCTCGCGCTTCATCAAGGAGATGGCGCTCGACGTCGGCGATGCCCCCCCGAAGGAAACCGAAGTCATCACGCCGAAAGAACGGCTGGCTAGCCTGAAAGCACTGCTGGCGACGCCTAAATTGTAAGCATCTGTTACCGCAGCTTCCCATTCCGTTGCGCAGAAGCCTTAAACGCTTGGCAAGACCTGCGCACGATTGAATTCTCATTTGACTTCTCTTGTCCCAGAAGAAATACTTCTGGGACGAGGAAACTCAGCAGCAACTTACTTGATAGTTTACAAAGGCTTTGGTATGGCAACGGTAGCGGATCTGACGAATGTACCCCTCTCTGGACAGCAATACATCGACGCATTGCTCGATACGGGACCGCATTGGAATTACATTACCGGCCTGCCGGCGAATACCCTGTATTACACCTTCTCGATTGCTTCGGGTAACGAAGCTGGACGCACCGGGCAGGAAGCCTTCACGCTGGCGCAGCAGAACAGCGTGCGCATCGCGCTGAACGACCTGCGCACGATCACCGGTATTAACTTCATTGAAACAGCCGATGGCGATGCCGCGCAAATTCACCTGTGCAATGCGAACATCGAGTCCAGCAACACCGTCGGCCTGTGCAGCTGGAGGGGCGGCTATAACTACAACCCGTCGACCAACGAAGTCACCAAATACGACGCCGACGCCTGGGTCTATCTCGACAATGCCGAGTGGCGCGCGCGCAACCGCGACCTGACGCCGGGCTCGGAAGGCTACGAGACCCTGCTGCACGAACTGGGCCACGCACTGGGCCTGAAGCATCCCTTCGAAGGCGACATCGTCCTGCCTGCTGCGCTGGACAATGCAGGCAATACCATCATGACGTACACCAACCACGCGATCAACCACGCCGATTTCAGCCAGTACGACGTGGCTGCGCTGAACTGGATCTACGGCGGCGACGGATTGGGCGGCGCGCTTGGCTTCAACGCTCCGACCAACGCGGTCTATCTCACCGGTACCAGCAGCTCCGAAACGCTGACAGGTACCGCTTTCAATGACACCCTGCAGGGCAATGGAGGAAATGACGTGATCAATGGCGGCAATGGCAACGATACGGCGGTCTTTATGGGCGCGCGTAGCAACTACAACATCAGCGGCAATGCAGACGGCAGCCTCACGGTCGCCAGCGCGTCGGAAGGCGTCGACACCCTGCTGTCCATCGAGCAGCTGCGCTTTGCGGACATGACCGTCCAGCGCGCGGCAGTGGTCGATGCGACCGCACCGGCAGCGCCGACCTTCGCCGTGACCAAGAACGCCAACGGCTACACCACCGGCAACACCCCGCTGATTACCGGCGTCGCAGAAGCCGGCTCCACCGTGAAGATCTATCTCGGCGGGAATGTCATCGCCACCACCACGGCCGGCGCCAACGGCGTGTTCCGGGTGGTCGGCAATGCCCTGGCGGACGGCACGAATTACCAGGTCTACGCGACCGCCACCGATACCTCGGGCAATACCTCGGCCTTCAGCCCGCTCGATACCTTCAATGTCGACAGCAAGGCGCCGACCGCCCCGACCAATACCTTCTCGCTGGACCAGGGCGGCAACAAGCCCGTGTTCTCGGGCACCGGCGAAGTCGGCACCAGCATCGTGCTGGTACATGTCAACAAAGCCATTGAAATCGGTCGCGCGACCGTGGGCGGCGACGGCAAGTGGAGCATTGATTCCACCCCGCTGCCCAACGGCAGCTATGTCGTCAGCGCCGCCTCGGTGGACATCGCCGACAACGCCACGAGCGCCACCACCCGCATGAACTTCACGGTGGCGAGCAACGCCAACCAGACCGGCACCGGCGGCAACGACAAGTTCAACGTCGGCGGGGGCGACAACGCCATCGACGGCGGCGCCGGCGTGGACACCGCGGTCTACGCGGGCAGCGCCGCCAATTACACGGTCGCACGTGGCATCTGGGGCTATACCGTCACCGCCAAATCCGGCACCGATGGCAAGGACGCGCTGATCGACGTCGAGCGCATCCAGTTCTCCGACGGTTACAAGGCCATCGATATCGACGGCATCGCCGGCAAGGTCTACCGCCTGTACGAAGCCGTCTATGGCCGTCCATCGGACAAAACCGGCATGGGCTACTGGATGGACCGCATGGAACACGGCACCAGCCTGCTGCAGGTGGCGAAGGAGTTCATCACCAACCAGCCGGAATTCGTCCAGCAATACGGCGCGAACCCGAGCAACGGCGAGTTCCTCAACAAGCTGTACATGAACATCCTCGACCGCGCACCGGATGCAGCCGGTTACGAATACTGGGTCGGACGCATCGTCGACAGCAGCCGCGAGCAGATCCTGATGGAATTCAGCGAAGGCTTCGAGAACCAGGCACAGGTGATCGGTACCATCAGTACCGGTATCGATTATACGCCGTGGGGCGCGCCGTAAGCCAGGCTGGCATAATGCCGGCTTTACGCCGGAGTATGCCGTGAGCCAGGAAGACCGTTTCGTCGACATCGAGATCAAGGTCGCGCACCAGGAAGACCTGGTCGAGACCTTGAACCAGACCATCTACCAGCAAGGCCGCCGCATCGACAAGCTCGAAGCGATGGTGGCCGCGCTGGCGGAGCACGTCCGCAACCTGCAGACCAGCCGCCAGGGGCCGGTCAACGAACGTCCCCCGCATTACTGATCGGCCGGCGTACTTGGGCGGCTCGTAATCCGGGCCACTGGCCCGGATTATCCCGCGCGTCCAACCGGCGCTCGCTTCATCGCGCAATCACAGCATCCCGCCCCAAGGCTTCCCCCAGCCGCTTCCCCAAGCATAGCAAGGTCAGTGTCGGCGGCAATCCCCACGCCCCCGGTATCACCGACGCATCGCACACGTACACACCCGGCGCCGCACGCAGGTCGCTGTCGACGCTGGCACCGATCGGCACGCTGCCCCCCGGATGCGCGGCGAAATGGTGAGTGGCGAACACGCGGCGCGCACCAGCCTCCCGCAAAATCGCGCGCGCCATATCGACACCCTTGACCAGGCGCGCCCGGTCGCCCGGCGTAAGCCGCTTGTCCACCCAGCGCGGCCCCACCGCGCCGCCGACTTCGTCGCGGATCTTCACCATGATGCTCAGCGTGTGCCGGTGCGCTCCCAGGCGGTCGATGCGGCCGGCCTGCAGCGCGAAGGCCTGGAACATCGGGCGCGGCAGCGTCAGGTCGGCCAGCGTGACGCCGTCTTCATGGAAGCTGGCGCCGGCCGCCATCGGCACTTCGGCGCCGCCGATGCCATCGCCCAGATCATCGACGCTGCCCATCACCGCCACCACCGGGTCGCTGAAGAAGGGCGCATGGTGCGGCCCCAGGCCGGACGCGTGCAGCAGGCGCGGGCTGCCGATGCCGCCGCCGGACAGCACCACCAGCGGCGCACGGGCGACCTGCACGGCGCCGGCGCGCAGCAGCTCGACCCCGGCGGCCCGTCCGTCTTCCATCAGCACGCGCAGTACCCGGCTGCGGTCGAACAGCACGGCGCCGTCGCCGCAGGCCTGCTCGACGAAGTCGCGCGCACTCCATTTGGCACCGTAGGGGCAGCCGTACACGCAGCGCCAGCAGCCGCTGCGGCAGGCCTCGGGGCGGATCATCTTGTCGAGTTTTTGCCAGTCGAAGCCGGCGCCGCGCGCGGCCCCCATGATGCGCGCCGCCATCGGGCCGACCAGGCTGTCCGGCAGCGGCGCCAGCGGCAGTTCGGCGCGCAGCGCGGCCAAGGCCGGCGCCAGGTCGATGCCGTGGGCCGCGAAGGTCGCCAGCGGGGGCGCGGCAGCGGTGGCGAAGTTCAGCGCCGAGCTGCCGCCCAGGGCCGTGCCGGATACCAGCAGCGACGCGTCGCGGTGCAGCCAGGCGCCTTTACCGGGCAGCGCCATGGTGGCCATCTGCGTCAAGGTGCCGGCCAGCGGCGCTGCGCTGCCCTGCTCGAGGATGAGCACGCGCGCGCCGGCACGCGCCAGTTCGCGCGCAGTGCTGGCGCCGCCGGGACCGGTGCCGACGACGATCGCATCAAAGGGTCGTTCGATGAGGGAATCCATTGGCCGAAGAAGAGGGTAGGGGCGATGCTAACACGGACCCAGTAAGCGCCATCCGGAGCTTGCCGCGGGCGTCAATACGGGCGTCAATACGCTCCTGCATACATACGCTTTCTTGTGACGTCATGCGACCAAGCCTGCTATGATCTTCGCGCAACGGCTGTCGAGCACGTCCGGCAGCTCCCTCCCAAGAGTCCGTGAAAGATCTCATGAACCGACCAAATCTGCTCATCGTTGCCGCCAGCCTCGCGCTCGCGCATGCAGCGATCGCGGCGCCTGCCGCACCCAGGCTTGACGCTTCCAACCCGTTTGCCCAGCCCAGCAGCCTGCCGCTGAACTACCCGGCCTTCGACAAGATCAAGAACGAGCACTTCCTGCCTGCGTACGCGGCCGGCATGGCCGAACACCTGGCGGAGATCAACGCGATCGCCACCAGCAAATCGGCGCCTGGTTTTGAGAACACCATCGTGGCGATGGAACGCTCCGGCGAGATGCTCTCGCGCGTGGCCGCCACCTTCTCGAACCTGCAGACCGCGAACACCAACGACACGCTCGACGCGGTGGACCGCGAGATGTCGCCGAAGCTGGCTGCGCACAACGACACCATCTACCTGAACCCGGCCCTGTTCCGGCGCGTGAAGACCCTGCACGACAAGCGCGCCACGCTGGGCCTGGACGCCGAATCCAAGCACCTGCTCGAGCGCGTGTACAAGGAGTTCGTGCGCGCGGGCGCCAACCTGTCCGCCGCCAACAAAGAGAAGCTGAAAAAGTACAACGGCGAGATCGCCTCGCTGCAGTCGGAATTCTCGCAGCGCGTGCTGAAGGAAGCCAATGCGTCGGCGCTGATCGTCGATTCCCGTGCGGAGCTGGCCGGCTTTTCGGACGCCGAGATCAACGCCGCCGCGGCGGAAGCCGACAAGCGCGGCCTGAAGGGCAAGTACGCGATCGCCATCGTCAACACCAGCAGCCAGCCGCCGCTGGCCACGCTGACCAACCGCAGCACGCGCGAGCGCCTGATGGCGGCGTCGCTGGGCCGCGGCAGCCGCGGCGGCGAGTTCGACACCCGCGAACTGGTGCTGCGCCTGGCCAAGCTGCGCGCCGAACGCGCCGTGCTGCTGGGCTACCCGAACTATGCGGCGTATTCGCAGGAACTGGAAACCGCCAAGAACCCGGCCGCCGTCAACAAGCTGCTGGCCGAACTGGCCAAGCCGGCCGTGAACAACGCGCGCAAGGAAGCAGCAGAAATCCAGAAGGTCATCGACGCCAACAAGGGCGGCTTCCAGGTGGCGAGCTACGACTGGCCGCTCTACCAGGACAAGGTGCGCGCCGCCAAATACAACTTCGACGAGAACCAGCTGCGCCCGTACTTCGAACTGAACCGCGTGCTGGTCGACGGTGTGTTCTTCGCCGCGACCAAGGAATACGGTATCACCTTCAAGGAACGCAAGGACCTGCCGGTGTACGACCCGGACGTGCGCACCTTCGACGTCATCGATGCGGACGGCAAGCAGCTGGCGATCTTCATCTTCGACCCTTACGCCCGTGGCAACAAGCAGGGCGGCGCCTGGATGAACGAATACGTCTCGCAGTCGCACCTGCTGGGCAAGAAGCCGGTGGTGGGCAACCACCTGAACATCCCGAAGCCGCCAAAAGGCGAGCCGACCCTGCTGACCTACGACGAAGTGCGCACCGCCTTCCACGAGTTCGGCCACGCGCTGCACGGCATGTTCTCGAACGTGAAATACCCGCACTTCTCGGGCACCAGCGTGCCACGCGACTTCGTCGAGTATCCGTCGCAGGTCAACGAGATGTGGGCGATCTGGCCTGAGGTTTTATCCAACTACGCCAGGCACCACCAGAGCGGTGCGCCGATGCCGAAAGAACTGCTCGACAAGGTGGTCGCCTCTAAAAAGTTCAACCAGGGCTACATGACCACCGAATACCTGGCCGCGTCGCTGCTCGACCAGCGCTGGCACCAGCTCACCCCTATGCAGATCCCGAAGGATGTGCTGTCCTTCGAAGCCAAGGCCCTGAAGGATGCGGGCGTGGACTTTGCGCCGGTGCCGCCGCGCTACCGCACGACCTATTTCTCGCATTCGATGAACGGCGGCTATTCGGCCGGCTACTATGCCTACCTGTGGAGCGAGAAGCTCGACGCCGACACCGTCCAGTGGTTCATGCAGAACGGTGGCTTGTCGCGCAAGAACGGCGACCACTTCCGCAAGACCCTGCTGTCGCGCGGCGGCACGGCCGATGCGATGGACCTGTTCCGCAACTTCCGCGGCCGCGACCCGGTCATCGAGCCGCTGCTGGAACGCCGTGGCCTGACCGGTAACTGATCCCCTGCGCCGCCCCTTCCTGCCGCCACGAGCGGCAGAACGGGACGGCGTGTTGTCCTTACTACCCACATAACGAGACACCATGAACCGTTCACATATCCTGCTGGTCGCCGCCGCCAGCGTTGCCGCCAACCTGGCCTATGCCGCCCCGGCCTCGATGCTCGAAGCGTCGAACCCGTTCGCGAAACAGAGCACCCTGCCGTTCCAGTACCCGGCCTTCGACAAGATCAAGAACGAGCACTTCGCCCCGGCCTACGCCGAAGGCATGCGCCAGCAGGCGTTCGAGATCGAAAAGATCGCCAACAACAAGGCCGCGCCGACCTTTGACAACACCATCGTCGCGATGGAGCGTTCGGGCCAGCTGCTGAATCGCGTCGGCATCGTCTTCAACACCCTGACCGGCTCATACACCAACGACACCCTGATCGCCCTCGACAAGGACCTGGCGCCGAAGCTGTCGGCCCACAGTGACGCAATCCGCCTGAACCCAAAACTGTACGCACGCGTGAAGGCACTGTATGACAAGCGCACCAAGCTGGGCCTGGATGCAGAATCTCAGTATCTGGTCGAGCGCTACCACACCGACTTCGTGCGCGCCGGCGCCAAGCTGTCCGACGCCGACAAGCAAAAGCTCAAGGCGATGAACGGCGCGCTGGCCGCGCTGTCGACCCAGTTCGCGCAGAACGTGCTGAAGGAAGCCAACGCCTCGGCGCTGATCGTCGACACCCGCGCCGAGCTGGCCGGCATGTCGGACAAGCAGATCGACGCCGCCGCTCTTGAAGCCAAAAAGCGCGGCATGGAAGGCAAGTTCGCGATTCCGGTCGTGAACACCACCCAGCAGGCCGGCCTGTCGGTGCTGACCAACCGCGCCACCCGCGAAAAACTGCTGGCTGCTTCGCTGGCGCGCGGCTCGCGCGGCGGTGAATTCGACAACCGCGAGGTCGTGCTGAAGCTGGCCAAGCTGCGCGCCGAGCGCGCCACGCTGCTGGGCTACCCGAACCACGCCGCCTACAACCTGGAAGACCAGACCGCGAAGACCACCGGCGCCGTCAACAGCCTGCTGGCCGAATTCGCCAAGCCGGCCGTGAACAACGCACGCAAGGAAGCGGCCGAGATCCAGAAAGTGATCGACGCGGAAAAAGGCGGTTTCCGGGCCGCCGCCCACGACTGGGCCTTCTACAGCGACAAGGTGCGCGCGGCGAAATACGCCTTTGATGCCGGCCAGCTGCGCCCTTATTTCGAACTGAACCGCGTGCTGGTGGACGGCGTGTTCTTCGCCGCCAACAAGGAATTCGGCCTGACCTTCAAGGAGCGCAAGGACCTGCCGACCTACAGCGAAGACGTGCGCACCTTCGACGTGTTCGACCACGACGGCAAGCAGCTCGCCATCTTCACCTTCGATCCGTACGCGCGCCCGATCAAGCGCGGCGGCGCCTGGGCCAATGCCCTGGTCGCACAGAGCAAATTGATGGGCACCAAGCCGGTCATCGCCAACAACCTGAACATCGCCAAGCCGGCCGCCGGCGAGCCGACGCTGCTGACCTACGACGAAGTGCGCACCACCTTCCACGAGTTCGGCCACGCGCTGCACGGCATGTTCTCGGACGTGAAATACCCACGCTTCTCGGGCTCGCGCGTGCCGCGCGACTACGTCGAGTTCCCGTCGCAGGTCAACGAGATGTGGATGGCCTACCCGGAAGTGCTCGGCAACTACGCCAAGCACTACCAGACCGGCGCGCCAATGCCAAAGGAACTGCTCGACAAGGTGCAGGCTTCGCAGCAGTTCAACGAAGGCTTCCGCACCACCGAATACCTGGCCGCGTCGCTGCTGGACCAGGCCTGGCACCAGCTGTCGCCGAGCCAGATCCCGACCGACGTGCTGGCCTTCGAGGCTGACGCGCTGAAGAAGGCCGGCGCGGACTTCGCGATGGTGCCGCCGCGCTACCGCACCACCTACTTCTCGCACACCTTCTCGGGAGGCTATTCGGCCGGCTACTATGGCTATCTGTGGGCCGAGAAGCTGGACGCGGACACGGTCAACTGGTTCAAGGAGCACGGCGGCCTGACCCGCAAGAACGGCGACCACTTCCGCAAGACCCTGCTGTCGCGCGGCGGCACGATCGATGCGATGCAGATGTACCGCAATTTCAGCGGGCGTGATGCGCAGGTGCAGCCGTTGTTGGAGCGTCGGGGGTTGACCGGTAACTGATGCCGGAGCCGGTTGTGTAATGCGGCTGGCGCTGTTGGCAGCTTCAATAAACTTGGGTTCCCCGCGCAGGCGCACTGCTGTCCAAGATAAGTGGCAGATGAGTTGCCAGGGGCTACCGAAGATGAGTTGCTGAAGGGTATCGGGAGGGGGTTGCAGGTAAAGGTTTAGGGTTGTAAAAACCCCGAGTTCTCACGCTCACAAACCTAAACCCGCAACCATGTCTACGATAACCACTTTTCACGCCGTTTTAAAGGGGTTGCCGCGTGCCGTGTTCAATCGGTGCGTCGAGCGGCATCATGCCGATAAAGGTTGCAAGCGTTTCCGTCAGTGGGATCACTTGCTTGCAATGATGTATGCGCAACTGAGTGGTGCTTCCAGTTTGCGCACACTCGAGCTGGGTTTCAATAGCCATGGCATGCATCACCGCCGGCTGTGCACCAGTAAAGTTCACCGCAGCACCTTGGCTTGGGCGAGTCAGAACCATTCGGCA